>NZ_JBPSLA010000002.1:0-27308 GCF_051715505.1 Agromyces excoecariae
CGGCCGACCCCCCCCCCCCCCGGGCCCCCCCCCCCCGGGGGGGGGGGGGGGGGGGGGGGGCGGGGGGGGCCCCCCCCCCCCCCGCGGCCCCGGTGCGGCAGACTCGAACCGTGGGCACGGGAGGGAACACGTGATCGCGGGCATCGGCATCGACGTGGTCGACATCGCGCGCTTCGAGCGATCGCTCGAGCGCACGCCCGGCCTCCGGAACCGCCTGTTCGCTGAGAGCGAACGCGAGCGGCCGGCGCGCTCCCTCGCGGCGCGCTTCGCCGCGAAGGAGGCCCTGATCAAGGCGCTCGGCGGGCACGCCGTCATCCGCTGGCACGACATGCGCATCGTCCAGGACGCCGACGGCAACCCCGACTTCGCGCTCTCGGGCGCGCTCTCCGCGCACGTCGCCGCGCTCGGCATCGACCGGGTGCACCTCTCCATGAGCCACGACGCGGGTATCGCGAGCGCGTTCGTCGTGCTCGAACGCGGGGTCGGTCGCGCGTCGACCTCACGCGAGGCGCTCGCCGCCCCGCACCCCGCCGAGGAGGCCGAGTGAACTCCCGTCACGTCCGTTCGCCGTTCCGCGAAGCGCTCGTCGACCTCGACGCCGTGCGCGAGAACGTCGCGACGCTCGCCCGAGCCGTCGCCCCTGCCGGAGTGATGGCCGTCGTAAAGGCCGACGGGTACGGCCACGGCGCGGTCGGGGTCGCCCGCGCCGCACTCGCCGGGGGCGCCGACCGTCTCGGCGTCGCCGACCTCGACGAGGCGCTCGCACTGCGCGACGCCGGGATCGAGGCCCCGGTCCTCGCCTGGCTGCACGATCCGGCGGCGCGGTTCGACGCCGCGATCGCCCACGACATCGACCTCGGCGCCTCGTCGCTCGCCCAGCTCGAGGCCATGGCGGATGCCGCGGCATCCGGCGGCCGCATCGCGAACGTGCACCTCAAGCTCGACACCGGTCTCAGCAGGAACGGCATCCTGCCGTCCGACTGGGACGACGTGGTGGCGCGGGCCGCCGCGCTCGAGGCCGACGGCCGGGTGCGCGTCCTCGGACTCTTCAGCCACCTGGCGAACACCTCGCCCGACGAGGACGCCGCGCAGCTCGCGGCCTTCCTCGACGGCGTCGCGAGGGCGGAACGCGGGGGACTGACGCCGGAGATCCGCCACCTCGCCTCCACGGCTGCGGCACTGCGCATGCCCGAGGCGCGCCTCGACATGGTGCGCCTCGGCATCGGGATCTACGGCGTGCCGCCCTTCGGCGACGGCACGACCGCCGCTGAGCTCGGCCTGACGCCCGCGATGACGCTCCGCGGTCGGGTCGCCGCCGTGCGGCGGGTCGAGACCGGCACGGGCGCGTCGTACGGCCACACCTGGCGCGCATCGCGCCCGACCACGCTCGCGCTCGTCCCGCTCGGGTACGCCGACGGAGTGCCGCGGCAGGCCTCCGGCCGGGCCGAGGTCGTGATCCACGGCGCACGCCACCGCATCGCGGGGCGGATCGCGATGGACCAGTTCCTGGTCGACGTGGGCGAGGCCGAGGTCGCCGTCGGCGACGAGGTCGTGCTCTTCGGCGACCCGGGATCCGGCGCCCCGTCCGCCGACGACTGGGGCGACGCGGCCGACACGATCGGCTACGAGATCGTGACCCGCGTCGGACCGCGCGTTCCGCGCACCCACGTCGGGGGCGCGTGATGCGACGGACCGTCCCAGACACCGACGCCATGGAACTGCTCGGTCGCGAGCTGGGTCGCACCCTCCGAGCCGGCGACCTCGTCGTGCTCACGGGTCCGCTCGGCGCCGGCAAGACGACGCTCACGCGCGGCATCGGCGATGGGCTCGGAGTTCGCGGGCCCGTGCAGAGCCCCACGTTCGTGCTCGCACGAACCCACCCGAGCCTCGTCGGCGCCGCCCCGCTCGTTCACGTCGACGCCTATCGCCTCGGCAGCGCCGCCGAGCTCGAGGACCTCGACCTCGACTTCACGCACTCCGTGGTCGTGGTGGAATGGGGCGCCGGACTGCTCGACGACGTCAGCGAATCGTGGCTCGAGGTCGTCATCGCCCGGCGCCGCGGGGATGAGAGCGCGGCCGGAGCGGACGGCGGCGAGCACGGCAGCGGTTCCGATGAGGACCTCGACGAGGACGAGCCCCGCACCGTCGAGCTCCTCGGCCATGGTCCGCGCTGGGCCGGCACGCCCTTCGCCGTCCAGCGCCAGCTCGAGGACTGAGCGCTCCGGACCGGTTCCCGGCGGACGCGCGGCGGCGCACATCTAGGCTTGATGCCATGCTCCTCGCGATCGACACGTCCACGGGGACGAGTGTCGCCGTGGTCGACCTCGACGGCGGGATCCTCGCCGAGACCGGCACGAACGACACCATGCGCCATGCCGAGCTCATCGGGGACGGCATCCGCGACGTGCTCGAGCGCGCGGGCGTGCGGCCCGGCGAGCTCTCGGGCGTCGCGGCCGGAATGGGCCCCGGTCCGTTCACGGGCCTCAGGGTCGGCATCGCGGCGGCGCGGGCCTTCGCGCTCGGCATCGGCCGCCCCGTCGTGCCGGTCGTCAGCCACGACGCGATCGCCCACGCCTGGTACACGGCCGGCGGCGTCGGGCCGCTGCAGGTCGTCACGGACGCCCGGCGGCGCGAGTCGGCCGTGACCGACTACGACGGCCTCGACGCCGACGGGCTGCCCGTGCGGTCGGCCGCGCCCCGCCTCGAGCCGCGGGACTCGGTGCCCGCGCCCCGCGGCATCCGCCTCGACGCCGACACCGTCTCGGCCGGTTCGCTCGGAATGGTCGTCGAGCTCGCGTCCTCGGCGGGGCGCCTTCCCATCGCCGCAGACGAGGCGCTCTACCTCCGCGCGCCCGACGTGACGCCGTCGGCCGGGAAGCGGGTGCTGCGATGAGCCTGATGCTCCGTCGTGCCGCGCTCGCCGACCTCGATGCGATCATGCGGCTCGAGCGGGCCACGTTCGCGAGCGATGCGTGGCCGGATTCCGCCATGCGCAGCGAGTTGGCGTCGGCGCACGGGTACTACCTCGTCGTCGTCGACGACGCACGTCCCGACGAGCCCGTCGCGTACGCGGGGCTCCTCGCTCCGCGCGGGTCCGGGCAGGCGGACATCCAGACCATCGCGGTCGACGCCGCCCACCGCGGAGCCGGGCTCGGGCGGGCGCTCATGCACGCGCTCATCGACGAGGCGCGACGCCGCGACGCGGCCGAGGTCTTCCTCGAGGTGCGGGCCGACAACCCGACGGCGCGCGCCCTCTACGACTCGCTCGGATTCGTCGAGATCGGCGTCCGCCGCGGGTACTACCAGCCCGACGGGGTCGATGCCGTCGCGATGCGGCTCGAGGTCCCTCCGGCCGTGGCGCGACCGGCCGCGGACCGGATCGAGGTCGGGCCCGGGGCCGCGCACGCCGGCGCCGCCGACGGGGCGGACCCGACGGCAGGAGGAACCCGGTGAACCGCGTGGCACCCCTCGTGCTCGGCATCGAGACCTCGTGCGACGAGACCGGCATCGGCATCGTCCGAGGCACGGAGCTGCTCGCGAACGCGATCGCCTCGTCGATGGACGAGCACGCCCGCTACGGCGGCGTCGTGCCAGAGGTCGCCGCCCGGGCGCACCTCGAGGCGCTCGGCCCGACGATCCGCGCGGCGCTCGACGAGGCATCCGTCGACCTCGCCGACCTCGACGCGGTGGCCGTGACCAACGGGCCCGGCCTCGCCGGCGCGCTCATGGTCGGCGTGGGCGCCGCGAAGGCGCTCGCGCTCTCGCTCGAGAAGCCCGTGTACGCCGTCAACCACCTGGTCGGGCACGTGGGAGCCGACCTCATCGGCGACCGCCCGCTCGAGACCCCGAGCGTGGCCCTGCTCGTCTCGGGCGGGCACACGTCGCTGCTCCTCGTACGCGACCTCGACTCCGACGTGGAACTGCTCGGCGAGACCATCGACGACGCGGCGGGGGAGGCCTTCGACAAGGTCGCTCGGCTGCTCGGACTGCCCTACCCGGGCGGGCCCGAGATCGACCGCGCGGCCGTCGGCGGCGACCCCGACGCCATCCGGTTCCCGCGCGGCCTCACGCGGCCGAAGGACCTCGAACGCCACCGGTACGACTTCTCGTTCTCGGGCCTGAAGACCGCGGTCGCCCGCTGGGTCGAGCAGCGCGAGGCGGCAGGCGAGCCGGTTCCGCTCGCCGACGTCGCCGCGAGCTTCCGCGAGGCGGTCGTCGACGTGCTCGTGTCGAAGGCGATCGCCGCGTGCACCGACCTCGGCGTGCCGCGACTGCTCCTCGGCGGCGGGGTCGTGGCGAACCGGCGGCTGCGCGAGGTGGCCGAGGCGAGGGCGGATGCCGCGGGCATCGCGCTTCGCATCCCGCCGCTGTCGCTCTGCACCGACAACGGGGCCATGATCGCCGCGCTCGGAGCACGGCTCATCATGGCCGGCCATGCGCCGTCGTCGCTGGAGTTCGGCGCCGATTCGACGCTCCCGGTGACCGACATCCAGAGCTGATCCGAGCCGGGATCGCCATGGGCACTTGTGCCCGCGCACGCGAGTCGCGCCGAGCGCTATGGTGAGCGAAGAACCCCGCGATCGCGGGTGAGACGACCCGCGCCGCGAGCGTTGACAGCACCCTGCGGCGCTGCCAGCATGGCCGGGTCCACGCTTGCACGAGAGGAAACCGCATCATGACCGACCCCAACACGCCCGACCCGAACGCGTCGAACGTCCCGCCGCCTCCGCCCGCTCCGCCGGCCCAGCCCGCGCCCTCGTACGGCGCGACCCCCTCGTACTCGGCGCCGGCCGCGCAGAAGACCAACGTCCTCGCCATCGTCTCGCTGGTGTCGTCGTTCTTCATCTCGCTCGTCGGCATCATCACCGGCCACATCGCCCTGAGCCAGATCAAGAAGACGGGCGAGCAGGGTCGCGGCCTCGCGATCGCCGGTCTCATCATCGGCTACGTCGGACTGGTCCTCGGCATCATCTTCGCGATCGTCTGGTTCGCGATCATCGGCGCCGCGATCAGCAGCGGCAGCGTCACCACCTACTGATCCACCGCAGCACGGAAGGGGCTCGGCATGAGCGATCCCACCAACCCGGAGAAGCCCTCGGAGCCGGTGCCCCCGGCCCCGACGGAACCGACGGTCCCCGTGGAGCCTGCCGAGCCCGCCGTGCCCGCGGAGCCGGTCGAGCCCGCGGTGCCGGCGGAGCCTGCCGAGCCCGCGGTGCCGGCGGAGCCGGCGCCGGTCCCGCCGGCTGCTCCCGAGCCCCCCGAGCCTCCGGTGACCCCGATCCCGCCGGGCGGACCCGAGGCGCCCGGTGCGCCGTTCCCCCCGGGTCCGCCCGTGCCTCCCGCTCCGCCGGTTCCCCCGGTGGCGCCTGTCGCACCGCCGTCGGCGCCCCCTTCACCAGCCACGCCGTACGGGCCGCCGTCGGCGACGGCGCCGTCCGCCGGGGGGCCGTTCGCCGCCCAGCCCCAGGCCGGAGCCGCGGTTCCGCCGGCGCCCGGCTACTCGGGCTACGCTGCTGCCGGCTCCGGGGCGGCGCCCGCCAAGCCGACGCCCGTGCTCAGCCTCATCTCGCTCATCGCGGGCGTCATCGGCGTCATCGGGTCGCCGGTCGTCTTCATCCCGTTCGTCGGAGGAGTCCTGCAGCTCTTCGTGCCGGCCGCCGCGATCGTGCTCGGGTTCCTCGGCCGCCGCAAGGAGCCCGCTGCGAAGGGCATGTGGCTGACGGGCCTCATCCTGGGCTTCGTCGGCATCGGAATCGCGCTCCTCTCGTTCCTGCTGTGGGGCATGCTGTTCTCGATCGGGTCCGGATACGGCTACGGGTACTGAGGCGAATGGTGTGAGCGACGAGCTGAGGCCGGCTTCGGACGATCCCGCAGGCGAGGCGACGGAGTCGCGAGCGCCCGCGTCGCGCGCGGTCACGTCGCCCGGCCCGCCGTCGCCCGGCCCGCCGACGCCCTCCCCTCCGGCGGCCGGTCCGCCTCGTGAGTTCGACGTGCCGTACGACACCGGTGCGCTCCACGGGCTTCCGACCGGCCAGCTGCTCGCCGTCGGTCGGCCGCAGTCCGAGCAGCGCGAGGCCGACTACGAGGAGGAGGACGAGCAGCGCCGGTTCTACAGCCGCGTCGCCGCGGTCATCGGCACGATCGGGGCCGTCGCATCGCTCCTCGTCGGCTGGATGTTCCCGCTGTCGGTCGCGGCCATCGTGTTCGGCGTGCTCGGGCTGCGACGAGAGGAGCACGGACGGGTGCTCGCGTTCGTCGGCATCGGGACCGGAGTGGCCGGCCTGGTGTTCTCCGGTGTGTGGCTCGGTTACTACGCCATCGTGTTCGGCGCGCTCCCCACCGGCTGAGTTCCGCCTCGCCGAGCACCGTGCATCCGTGCTCGCCGACCCGCTCGACCGCCCGACGCTCAGAGTCGCTCGACGAGGATCGCGACGTGGCGTCCCTCCTCGCGGGTGAGCACGACGGTCGCGGAGACCTCTCCCCTGAGCTTCAAGCGGGTCCGGAGCGCGGCCGGGTCGACGTCGACTCCGCGCTTCTTGATCTCGAGCGTGCCGACCCCGCGCTCGTCGAGGGCCCGGCGAAGGCTGCGCTCGTCTGCGGGAAGGCGCTCGATCACGCGGAACGCCGTCGCGAACGGCGTCTCGACCGCGCGGTCGCCCGTCATGTAGGCGATGCCGTCGCTCAGCATCCACGCGCCCATCGAGCGCGCGAGGTCTCCGATGAGGCGGGCTCGGATGACCGCGCCGTCGGGTTCGTACAGGTAGTCGCCCAGCGGGCCGATCGGGGCGTCCTCGCTGTCGGCCGGGGCGACGAGCTCCTGCGCACCATCGCCGCGGATCACGAGTGCCGCACGGCCGATGCCGGCTCGGGCGAGGGCCCCGGTCCAGACGACGAGCTCGACCACGTCGCCGTCGACCGACACCCACTGCGCCTCGGCACCGTCGGGGACGACCTCGCGATCGGTGCCCGGTCCGAGCTTCACGCCGACCGGCATCCGCTCGGCCAGGCCGAACACGAAGTCGAGCGAGGGGGAGTAGTCGGCGGCATCCGAGAGTCTCGTCGTCGTGCCGCCGGAGGTCGTGCGGCGTGCCGGATCGAGCCAAGCGGCGTCGATGCCGCCGAGTGCGACGTCCTCCGCGCGGGCGTGGAGCACGCGCACCTTGGGGAACGGCGTGAGGTTGAACGCGGCGACGGCCGCCGTCACCTCGTCGGCCTCGGCGGCGGTGACCTCGAGGTCGACCGCAGCCATGGCGAGTGCGTCGCCGCCGATGCCGCAGCCGAGGTCGGCGACGTGGTGGAGCCCAGCGCGGGCGAATCTCCCGGCGTGCAGGGCGGCGACGCGCAGCCGGGTCGCCTGCTCGAGCCCGGGCTCGGTGAAGAGCATGCGGTCGGCGAACTCGCCGAACTTCGCGCGCGCCTTCGACCGGAGTCGGGACTGGCTGAGGACCGCCGAGACGAGGCCGGGGTCGTGGCCCTGCTTGCGGAGATCGGCCACCGTCTTCACGATGTCGGCCTTGGACGAGTACGGCGGCAACGAGTCGAGCAGCCCGAGGCCCTCGGCAGAGAGCAGCCGCACCAGCTCGTCGCGTTCCACGCCGACACGCTAGCACCGAGGCATCCGCTGGCACTCACGTTGCACGAGTGCCAGAACCCCCATAGACTCGCTTTAGCACTCTCACTCAGAGGCTGCTAACCCCAGTCTTCGTCAAGAAAGAGGTCAACCGTGTCGGTTTCCATCAAGCCGCTCGAGGATCGCATCGTCATCAAGCAGGTCGAGGCCGAGCAGACCACCGCCTCCGGCCTGGTCATCCCCGACACCGCCAAGGAGAAGCCCCAGGAGGGCGAGGTCGTGGCGGTCGGCCCGGGCCGCATCGACGACAACGGCAACCGCGTCCCGCTCGACGTGGCCGTCGGCGACAAGGTGATCTACTCCAAGTACGGCGGTACCGAGGTCAAGTTCGGCGGCGAGGACTTCCTCGTCCTGTCGGCCCGCGACGTTCTCGCGGTCGTCGTCCGCTAGTCGACGCCGACATCACCGCGGCCCGGATGCCATCGGCATCCGGGCCGCGTCGTCGTTTCCGCGAGCGAGTGGCGCGAGCCGATCGGCGGCCGGATCGCGACGCAGGACGGCAGTCGACGAGGACCGTGGCGTCCGAGGTCGCGCGTAGGCTGGCACGGTGTCATCCGCTCCGCCCACCGACGTCCCGGCGCGCGTCCGTCCCGACGGCGTGAGCCGGGCGGGCCTCGCCTTCGCGGTCTCCGCGTATGCGCTCTGGGGGTTCCTCCCGATCTACTTCATCGCGCTCGCGCCGAGCGGCCCGATCGAGATCGTGGCGATGCGGATCCTCCTCTCGCTGGTCTTCTGCGCGGTCCTGATCGCCGTGACGCGAACCTGGCGCGCATTCCGAGCGCTGCTCCGCGATCGACGCGTGGTGCTCACGATGGGCCTCGCCGGCGTGCTGATCTTCGCGAACTGGCTGACGTACGTGTTCGCCACCCTCACCGGGCAGGTCGTCGAGGCGGCGCTCGGCTACTTCATCAACCCGATCGTCACCGTGTTCCTCGGGGTCATCGTGCTCCGCGAGCGGTTGAACGCCGTGCAGTGGACGGCCGTCGGAATCTCGATCGTCGCCGTGGTCGTGCTGGCCGTGGGGTACGGCCAGATGCCCTGGATCGCCCTCGTGCTGGCGTTCAGCTTCGGCTTCTACGGACTCATCAAGAAGCGGGTCGGGCACCGCGTCGATGCGGTCTCCGGCCTCACGCTCGAGACCGCCTGGCTCGCCCCGGTCGCGGCGATCCTCCTGGTCGTCGTCGCGTCGACCACCGGGCTCACGATCGGCACTGCGGGCACGTGGCACACCGTGCTGCTGCTCTCGGCCGGTGCCGTCACCGCGATCCCGCTCCTCCTGTTCGCCGCCGCGTCGCGACGACTGCCCCTCATCTACATGGGCTTCATCCAGTACTTCGCCCCGTTCATCCAGTTCCTCGTCGGCGTGGTGGTGCTCGGCGAGCCGATGCCGCCCGAGCGATGGGCCGGGTTCGGCCTCGTCTGGCTCGCGCTGGTCGTGCTCACGTTCGACCTCGTGCGAGGAGCACGTGCCGCTCGTCGGGCCGCGAACCTCGAGCCGGTCTGAGCGCGACCGACCCCCGGAGTGGGGCTGGACGACCCACGTCCGAGCGGCCCTCGCGTGCGCGATTTCGTGGCGGAATCGCCGCAATCCTGCGAAGAATCGTGCTTCGGTGACGTCGAGATAACGATTCCGTGTGCGTTACCGGGTTGTGATCGAGGCAATCTTGTTTCCCATCTGGGCGGGCAATACGGTCGATACATCGGCGTCGTCAGGCGCTGTTTGTGTACCGATCCTTCAGTCCCAAGGAGCATCATGAGCGTATTCGCGAGGGCCACCGGCTCGCGCTCGGCTCGCGCGGCTTGGACGGGCATCGCCATTGCTGGCGTTTCCGCCCTCCTCCTCACCGCGTGCAGCACGGGCGGCACCACCCCGGAAGAGTCCGAGGAGCCGTCCGACACCGGCGACGCCCTGCCCATCGAGGCGGGTGAGCGCGACCTGACTCTGAAGGTCGGCACGATCCTGCCGCAGTCCGGCACCCTCGCCTTCCTCGGACCGCCCGAGGAAGCAGGTGTCGCGCTCGCCGCCGAGGAGATCAACGACGCCGACGCCGGCATCCAGGTCGAGGTCGTCTACCGCGACTCCGGCGACACCACGACCGACATCGCGACCGTCTCGGTGACCGACCTCCTCTCGCAGGACGTGTCGGCGATCATCGGTGCGGCCTCGTCGGGCGTGTCCTTCACGGTCATCGACCAGATCACGTCGGCCGGCGTCGTCCACTTCTCGCCGGCCAACACGTCGCCCGACTTCACGGACTACGACGACAACGGCCTGTACTTCCGCACCGCGCCGTCCGACCTGCTCCAGGGCGAGGTCCTCGGCAACCTGATCGCGGAGGACGGCGCCTCGACGCTCGGCCTGCTGGTCCTGAACGACCCGTACGGCACGGGTCTCGCGGCCGCCACCAAGGAGGCCTTCGAGGCCGCCGGCGGCGAGGTCGTGGCCGAGGAGCTCTTCAACACGGGTGACTCGAACTTCGACGCGCAGCTCTCGGCGATCAACGCCGCGAACCCCGACGCCGTCGCGGTCATCACGTTCGACGAGGCCAAGGTCGTCGTGCCGGCCCTCGTCGGCGCGGGCTACCCCGGCGACCAGCTGTACTTCGTCGACGGCAACCTGGCCGACTACAGCGCGGACTTCGCTCCCGGTCTCGTCACCGGTGCGAAGGGCACGCTCCCCGGCCCGGAGCTCGAGGCCGACTTCCAGGACCGCATGCTCGGCATCGACCCCGCCCTCGACAGCTTCAGCTACGGTCCGGAGTCGTACGACGCCCTCATGCTGATCGCGCTCGCGGCCTACGCCGCGAACAGCACGGCCGGCGAGGACATCGGCGCCTACCTGCAGCAGGTCTCCGGTGGTTCGGGCGATGGTGAGAAGGTGACCACGTTCGCCGACGGTGCGGCGCTGCTCGCAGAGGGCAACCAGATCGACTTCGACGGTGCGTCGGGTCCGATCACCCTCGACGAGAACGGTGACCCGACCGAGGCCACCATCGGCATCTACGAGTACAACGACGACAACACCTACACGCGCATCGGCTGATCGGCTGAGACGCAGCGAAGGGCCCCGGCTTCGGCCGGGGCCCTTTCGCATGCCCGGCGGTCGGTCGGCGCTGCCCGGATCCGGTGCGAGCTCCGGTGGGACGCCGGTCCACGGCGCGCGCAGAGCTGCGGTCGACGGGGGCGGGGAAGTGGCGCCGTCCGCGCCGCACGGCAACAGGTCGGCGCTCATCTCCCGCTGCTCCGCCGCCTGGAGTCCATGCACCCACCGGCGGGCGCCATCCCGACCCGCCCGCGCTGCTCGGCTTCCAGGCACGGAGCGCCGCAACCACGGTCACCGTCGACGATCGGCTGTGAGCGCCGGGACGTGAGCGCCGGGCCCCGCGAGGCCGCACCATGCTCCGAGCGCTCAGACAGGCGTCGTGGCTCGATCCAGCGCGCACGGCGAGCGGTGCGCCTCGAAGGAGCGATCCACGCGACCTGCGGCGCCGTTCTCGGACACGCTCGGTCCGCGCACGACGAAGGGGGCGGATGCCGTGGCATCCGCCCCCTTCGGGCGTGTCGAGCGGTGGTGCTACTCCTGGCCGAGCGTTCCGAGGTAGAGGCCGATGACCTTCGGATCGTTCAGCAACTCGCGGCCGGGACCCTCGTAGGCGTCGCGGCCCTGGTCGAGGACGTAGCCGCGATCGCAGATCTGGAGGCAACGACGGGCGTTCTGCTCGACCATGATGGTCGTCACACCTGCCCGGTTGATCTCCTTGACCCGCAGGAACGCCTCGTCCTGGCGGACCGGCGACAGGCCGGCACTCGGCTCGTCGAGGAGCAGCACGTGCGGTCCCATCATCAGCGCACGCGACATCGCCACCATCTGACGCTCACCGCCCGACAGCGAGCCGGCTCGCTGTCCGAGCCGCTTGCCGAGCTCCGGGAAGATGTCGACGACGAACTCCAAGCGGTGCTTGAGGTCCTTGGGCTTCTGGAAGATGCCCATCTCGAGGTTCTCCTGGATGGTGAGCGAGGGGAAGACGTTGTTCGTCTGCGGGACGAACCCGACGCCCTTCGACACCAGCTTGTTCGCCTTGAGGTTCGTGATCTCCTCGCCCTGGAGGAAGATGCCGCCCTCGCGGACCTTGACCAGTCCGAAGATCGACTTCAGCAGCGTCGACTTGCCGGCGCCGTTCGGACCGATGATGCCGATCAGCTCGCCATCCCGGGCCGTCAGCGAGCACCCGTTCAGGATGTTCACGCCGGGGAGGTACCCCGCCGTGACGTCCCGGACCTCGACGACCATGTCGCGCGTGTCCACCGTCGCCGCGCCGGCCGCCGACTCGGCGCCTGCGGCGGATTCACTGTTCGTCATCGATGAGCTCCTTCATGGCGGTCACGTGCTCGGCGTCGCTGTCGCCGAGGTCGGTGTCGTGGTGGGCGCCGAGGTAGGCGTCGATCACGGCCGGATCCTGCATGACCTCGTGCGGGTCGCCCTCGGCGACGATCTTGCCCTCGGCCATCACGATCACCCAGTCGGCGATGTGGCGGACCATGTGCATGTCGTGTTCGACGAAGAGCACCGTCATGCCCTGCGACTTGAGGTCGAGGATGTGGTCGAGCAGCGACTGCGTGAGTGCGGGGTTCACACCGGCCATCGGCTCGTCGAGCATCACCAGGGTCGGGTCGCTCATGAGGGCGCGGGCCATCTCGAGCAGCTTGCGCTGACCGCCCGAGAGGCTCGCCGCGTAGTCCTCCTGCTTCGCGTCGAGCTTGAACCGGGTGAGGATCTCCTTGGCCTTCTCCTCGATCTCCTCCTCCTGCTTGCGCCAGAGGAACGGGAGGACCGATCGGAAGAGGTTCTCGCCGGTCTGCTGCTTCGCGCCGAGCTTCATGTTGTCGAGCACGGTGAGCAGGCCGAGCGCCTTCGTGAGCTGGAACGTCCGGATGAGGCCCATCCGGGCGACCCGGTACGCCGGGACGTGAGCCAGCGAGCGGCCGTCGAACTCCCACTTGCCCGCGTCCGGCTTGTCGAAGCCGGTGAGCAGGTTGAAGAACGTGGTCTTGCCGGCGCCGTTCGGGCCGATGAGCGCGGTGATGGCACCCCGCGGGATCTCGACGTGCGCGACGTCGACGGCCGTCAGGCCGCCGAACGTGCGCTTGACGCCGTCCGCGATGATGATCGGATCGACCTTCTTGACGCCGGGCGCCGGGTCGCCGATGTGGAGGCCGGTCGTCTTGACCGGCTTCGAGGCGGGAGCGACGTTATCGGACAAAGGCCAACTCCTTCTTGTTTCCGAAGATGCCCTGTGGCCTGAAGACCACGAGGAGCATGATGCCGACGCCCACGAGGATGAACGTGAGCTGACCGGCCTGCACCGGCGACATGAACGGGAACCAGCCGGCCTCGACTGCCCGGGACACGAAGCCCGAGAAGAACGAGAGCAGCACCCAGAAGATCATCGCGCCCACGATCGGGCCGAGGATCGTCGCGGCGCCGCCGAGCAGCAGGATCGCGTAGATGAAGAACGTGAGCGAGGTCTGGTAGTTCGCCGGGACGACCGCGCGGGGAAGGATGAAGATCATTCCCGCGAGGGTGCCGAAGACGCCACCGAGGATCAGGCTCTGCATCTTGTACGAGTACACGTTCTTGCCGAGGGCGCGCACGGCGTCCTCGTCTTCGCGGATGCCCTTGATGACGCGGCCCCACGGACTGCGCATCAGGAGCCACGTGAACAGCGCGGCGAGGACGACGACGGTCCATCCGAGGATCCGGATCCACCAGTCGTAGGCGTTGTACGTGAACGGCCCGAAGCCGTAGCTGCCGTCGGGGATCGGGTTCAGCGCGGCGATGCCGCCCTTGTAGCCCTGGAGGCCGCTCGCCGAGCCGGTCACGTCGTCGAACGTGTTCGTCGTGAAGATGAGCCGCAGGATCTCGGCGGCGGCGATCGTCACGATGGCGAGGTAGTCGGCCCGCAGGCGCAGCGTCGGGATGCCCAGAATCAGGGCGAACACGACGGACGCCGCGACGCCGACCAGGACCGATGCCCACACGGGGAACCCGAAGGAGAGCGTCGAGATCGCGAACCCGTAGGCACCGAGGGCCATGAAGCCCGCCTGGCCGAAGTTCAGCAGGCCGGTGTACCCGAAGTGGATCGCGAGGCCGAGCGCCGCGAGCGCGTACGCAGCCGTGGTCGGGCTCAGCAGCTGCTGCGCCGCGTTGCCCAGGATGGAAAGAAAGTCGATCATGGTCGTTCCTTACCCGATTCTCTCTCGGCGACCCAGGATTCCCTGCGGTCGGAACAGGAGCACGAGGATCAGCACCAGCAGCGCGCCGACGTACTTCATGTCGCTCGGCAGCCAGAGCGTGGAGATCTCGATGAAGAGACCCACGATGAGCGAGCCGACGAGCGCGCCGAAGGCCGTGCCGAGACCGCCGAGGGTGACCGCGGCGAACACGAGCAGCAGGATCTGGAATCCCATGTCCCAGCTCACGCCCGGGCGGAAGTAGGCCCACAGGATGCCGGCGAGGCCGGCGAGGGCGCCGCCGAGGACCCAGACGATGCGGATGACGCGGTCGACGTCGATGCCGCTCGCCGCGGCGAGCGGAGCGTTGTCGGAGACGGCGCGGGTCGCCTTGCCGATCCTCGTCCGGAGGAGGAAGAACGCCACCGCGAGGAGCACGATGATCGAGGTCGCCATGCTCACCACGTCGATCCAGGACATCAGGATCGGTCCGAGCCGGATCTCGCTCGGGATGGTCGCTCCCGGGAGCTGCCTCGTCCCTCCGCCGTAGAAGAACTGGAAGGTGTAGCGGAGCGCGAGCGAGAGTCCGATGCTGACGATCATCAGCGGGATCAGGGCCACGCCGCGCCTGCGCAGCGGCTTCCACAGTCCGGCGTCGAGTGCCCAGCCGAGGCCGCCGGAGAGCACGATCGCGATGATGATGGCGAGCCAGACCGGGAACGCGAGCGTGGTGCTGAAGGTCAGCATCATCAACGCGCCGAACGTGATCATCTCCGCGTGGGCGAAGTTCGAGAGCCCGGTCGTTCCGAAGATCAGCGAGAGGCCGATCGCGGCGAGCGCGAGCAGCAGGCCGAAGTTCAGGCCGTTCACGACGCGGATCAGCACCTGGGCGGCGTAGTCCGTCGTGACCCGTTGGCCCTCGCCGAGGAAGAAGTTCACGGACTTCCGCTTGGTGAGTCCGAACTCCGCATCGACGGTCGACTGGCCGTCTTCGACGACGACGCCCTCTGGCAGGGTGTCCTCGTCGAGCGTGAGCTCGTAGGCCTCCTTCTCGGGGACGCCGAGCGTCCACTGGCCGTTCTCATCGGTCTCGGTCTCGGCCTCGAAGCCATTGCCCGAGACGGAGATGGACACCCCCTCGAGCGGCTCGTCGTTGTACTTCACGTTTCCGCTGAAGAAGTACTCGAACTCTTCGGACTGTCCGTCCGTACCCCCTTCGTCCGCCATCGCAGGGGACGCTGCGATGCCGGACAGAGTGAGTGCGGACAGTAGGAGTCCGAGGAGGATGAGCCACCTCCCACGGGAACGTGGGCGGACTGATTGCGTGGATTCCACTGCACCTCCAAAGGTCCCGGTATGGGGGTCGACCGGGTTCGCCTTTCCTGCGACGACGTCGTCACAGTACGTGCCGATTATGTCCCAGGTGTTTCGCAGCCGGGCACAAACGGCCCTCGATTGTTATCCGGGGAATGGCAGCGGCGCAAACTCGCTTAAACTCTTCAGTACCGCGACGATGCGCCCGTGCCCGCAACCCGCGGTCCGCGGGCGGTCGAGCACGACTCGAGACGAAGGGGCGACATGGATCAGGCCGATCCGTTCGGATTCACTGGATTGACGTACGACGACGTCCTGCTGCTGCCGGGGCACACCGACGTGATCCCGAGCGAGGCCGACACGAGTTCGCGCCTGACGCGACGCATCACCGTCGCCACCCCGCTGCTCTCCGCGGCGATGGACACGGTGACCGAGGCCCGGATGGCGATCGCCATGGCCCGGCAAGGCGGCATCGGCATCCTGCACCGCAACCTCTCGATCGCCGAGCAGGCCGAGATGGTCGATCGCGTGAAGCGCAGCGAGTCGGGCATGGTCTCGAACCCGGTGACGACGACGCCCGATGCCACGGTGGCCGAGGTCGACGAGCTGTGCGCGACGTACCGCGTCTCGGGCCTGCCCGTGGTCGACGCCGACGGCGTGCTGGTCGGCATCATCACCAACCGGGACATGCGATTCGTCTCCGACTTCGAGAAGCCGGCCACCAAGGTCGCCGACGTGATGACGAAGGCGCCGCTCATCACGGGCCGAGTCGGCATGGACCCCGACGAGGCCATCGCGATCTTCGCGCAGCACAAGGTCGAGAAGCTCCCGCTCGTCGACGACCGGGGGCGCCTCACCGGCCTCATCACCGTCAAGGACTTCGACAAGTCCGAGCAGTACCCGAACGCCACGAAGGACGCCGAGGGCCGGCTCCGGGTCGGCGCGGCGATGGGCTTCTTCGGCGACGCCTGGGAGCGCGCGGAGGCCCTGCGCGATGCCGGCGTCGACGTGCTCGTGGTCGACACCGCCAACGGCGAGTCGGCGGGCGTCCTCGACATCATCCGACGGCTGAAGTCCGACCCGACGTTCGCGCACATCGACGTGATCGGCGGCAACGTGGCCACGTACGAGGGTGCCAAGGCCCTGGTCGACGCGGGCGCCGATGCGGTCAAGGTCGGCGTCGGTCCGGGCTCGATCTGCACGACGCGCGTCGTCGCGGGGGTCGGCGTGCCGCAGATCACCGCGGTGTACGAGGCGTCGAAGGCGACGAAGCCCGCCGGCGTTCCGCTCATCGCCGATGGCGGACTGCAGTACTCGGGCGACATCGCCAAGGCGCTCGTCGCCGGCGCCGACTCGGTCATGCTCGGCTCGCTCCTCGCGGGCACGGCCGAGAGCCCGGGCGACCTCGTGTTCCAGAACGGCAAGCAGTACAAGACGTACCGCGGCATGGGCTCGCTGGGCGCCCTGCAGACTCGAGGCAAGAAGACGTCGTACTCGAAGGACCGCTACTTCCAGGCAGACGTCCCGAGCGACGACAAGCTCATCCCCGAGGGCATCGAGGGCCAGGTCCCCTACCGCGGTCCGGTGTCGGCGGTCGCGTACCAGCTGGTCGGGGGCCTTCGCCAGTCGATGTTCTACGTCGGTGCCCGCACGGTCGCCGAGCTCAAGGGCAAGGGTCGCTTCGTGCGCATCACGCCGGCCGGCCTGAAGGAGTCGCACCCGCACGACGTGCAGTTCGTCGTCGAGGCGCCGAACTACACGCGCTGACGGTCAGCGCGGCGCGACGACGTCGCGACGCGCTTCCGTCAGCAAGGCGGCAGCCGTAGCGCTCGCGACGCGCCAGCGTTGCGAAGCGTGCCGCGGCAGCCTCGTCGACATGAGTCCACTCCTCGTCAGCGGGCGTCCGCGATCCGGGTGATCGCCTCGGACAGCACCTCGGGTGAGCAGGCGAGGTTCAGGCGTGCGTGCCCGCGGCCGGCATCCGCCCCGAACTTCGGTCCCTCGGCGAGCGCGACCCGCGCGCGCTCGAGGGCCACGACCGCGGGGTCGTCGCCCCAGCCGAGCACCGACAGGTCGAGCCATGCGAGGTAGCCGGCCTGGGGCATGCGGTAGCGCACGCCGGGCAGTTCGTCCTCGAGCAGGTCGGCGAGGAGTCGGCGGTTGTCGTCGATCGACGCGATGACGCCGTCGAGCCAGTGGCCGCCGTGCCGGAACGCGGCGACCGAGGCGATCGAGCCGAACTGGCTCATGCGCCATTCGACCTCGTAGGGCAGCGCGTCGCGGACGGCGTCGCCGCGCTCGCTCGCGGTGACGATCATCGCGGCCTTCAGCCCGGCGAGGTTGAAGGCCTTGCTCGCCGCGGTGACGGCGACGCCGTGCTCGCGGGCGGCATCCGACACCGTGAGGAAGGGCACGTAGGGCGAATCGGGCTGCGACAGGGGGCCGTGCACCTCGTCGGAGACGATCGTCGCGCCGTGGCGCGCCGCGATCTCGGCGAGTTCGGCGAGCTGTTCGCGGGAGTGGACGAGGCCGACGGGGTTGTGCGGGTTGCACAGCACCATGGCGCGGGCGCCGGCCGCGAACGCGGCGTCCAGGCGATCGAGGTCGAGCGACCAGCCCGCGTCGATCCCGCCTGCGAGCGGCACCTCGACGACGGTGCCGCCGGCCTCGGTCACGAGGTCGAAGAACGGCGGGTAGATCGGCGGATCGATCACGACGCCGTCGCCGGGCCGGATGACGCGCCGCAGCACCTCGACGATGCCCATGCTGACGTCGGCGGTGCAGGTGATCCGCGTCGGGTCGGGCTCCCACCCGAGGCGGGCGGCGGCGAACGGCGCGAAGGCATCGGCCACGAGGCGGCTGCCCGCGTGGTAGCCGGTGTCGGATCGGCGGATCGCCGCGTGCAGCGCCTCGGCGATGGGCTGGGCGAGCGGATAGTCCATCTCGGCGACGGGGAGCGGCAGCACGTCCGGGTCGTACATCCGCCACTTGGCACTGGTGCGGGTGCGGAGCTGGTCGAGGGGGTCGGCGGCGACGCGGTGCATGCTCCCAGCCTGCCCCACCCGGGCCGGCGGAGCGGGGGTTTGCGGACGCACGTCGCGGCGCGGCATCCGCCCTGTGTATTCTGGTCGGCTGCCCGACGGGCGCCGCGGCGCGGCCGCGAAACCGAACGGAACGCAACGGACCATGGGCTTCATCGACGTCAACGGCGTCTCGTTCTCGCTGCCGGACGGCCGGCCGCTCCTCGCAGACCTGGCGTTCCGGGTGACGGAGGGCCGCACGACCGCGCTGATCGGGCAGAACGGCGCGGGCAAGACGACCCTGCTGCGGATCGTGCGCGGGGAGCTCCGCGCCGACGAGGGAAGCGTGCAGGTCGTCGGCGGGCTCGGCGTGATGGACCAGTTCGTCGGCCGCGGCGAGGTCGCCGACGGCGTCGAGCGGACCGTCCACGGCCTGCTCGTGACGGTCGCGCCGCCCCGGGTGCGCGCGGCGGCGATCGAACTCGAACGAGCGGAGAACGCGCTCATCGAGACGGATGACACGGCCGCGCAGATGCGGTACGCCAGCGCGCTCGCCGAGTACGCCGAGGCGGGCGGCTACGACCAGGAGGTCGTCTGGGACCACTGCACGATCGCCGCGCTCGGCATCCCCTTCGAGCGAGCGAAGTGGCGGGAGCTGTCGACGCTCTCGGGCGGGGAGCAGAAGCGTCTCGCGCTCGAGGCCCTGCTCCGCGGCCCTGAGGAGGTCCTGCTCCTCGACGAGCCGGACAACTCGCTCGACGTACCCGGCAAGCGGTGGCTCGAGGGGCAGCTGCGGGCCACCCCGAAGACCGTCCTGCTCGTCTCGCACGACCGCGAGCTGCTCGCGCGCGCCGCCGACCGGATCGTCACGCTCGAGGCCGGCGCGGCCGGCAGCACCGCCTGGGTTCACGGCGGCGGGTTCGGCGGCTACCACGCGGCGCGCGAGGAGCGCTTCGCCCGGCTCGACGAGCTGCGGCGCCGGTGGGACGAGCAGCACGCGCAGCTGAAGCAGCTCGTGCAGACGCTGAAGGTGAAGGCGACCTACAACGACGGCATGGCGTCTCGGTACCAGGCCGCGGTCACGCGGCTGCGGAAGTTCGAGGAGGCGGGGCCGCCCGAGGAGCGGCCGCCGGCCCCGGCCCTGTCGATGCGCCTGAGGGGCTCGCGCACGGGCAAGCGCGCCGTGGTGTGCGAGGAGCTCGAGCTCACCGGGCTCATGAGGCCGTTCGACCTCGAGGTCTGGTACGGCGACCGCGTCGCGGTGCTCGGGTCGAACGGGTCGGGCAAGTCGCACTTCCTCCGGCTGCTCGCCGGCGGCGGCACCGACCCCGACCGGGCGAAGGGGCACGTGACGGATGTCGGTGCGACCCTCGCCGCCGTCCCGCACACGGGTGCGGCGATGCTCGGCGCCCGCGTCGTGCCGGGCTGGTTCGCGCAGGGCCACGAGCTGCCCGGCCTCCGAGGTCGGACGCTCCTCGACATCCTGCACCGCGGCGATGCGAACCGCGAGGGCATGGCGCGCGAGGCGGCGAGCTCGGCGCTGGACCGCTACGGCCTGGCCGGATCGGCGCTGCAGGAGTTCGACGCGCTGTCGGGCGGCCAGCAGGCGCGCCTGCAGATCCTGCTGCTCGAGCTCTCGGGCGCGACACTGCTGCTCCTCGACGAGCCGACCGACAACCTCGACCTCGTCTCGGCCGAGGCGCTCGAGGACGCGCTCTCGCGCTTCGACGGGACCGTGCTCGCCGTCACGCACGACCGCTGGTTCACGCGCTCGTTCGACCGGTTCGTGGTGTTCCGATCCGACGGCGAGGTCGTCGAGGCGGACGCGCCCGTGTGGGACGAGGGCCGGGTGGCGCGGGCGCGCTGAGCGTGCGCCCGCGGCATCCGTGTCGCACGTCGGAGCGCTTGGGTAGGGTTGAACGGTGACCCAGGAGATCGAGATCGGCCGCTCCAAGCGGGGCCGTCGCGTCTACGCGTTCGACGACATCGCCATCGTGCCGAGCCGGCGCACCCGCGACCCCGAAGACGTCTCGGTCGGCTGGTCGATCGACGCGTACCAGTTCGACATCCCCTTCCTCGCGGCGCCGATGGACTCGGTCGTCTCGCCGCAGACGGCGATCATGATGGGCCAGCTCGGCGGGCTCGGCGTGCTCGACCTCGAGGGCCTCTGGACCAGGTACGAGAACCCCGAACCCGCGCTCGCCGAGATCCGCAACCTCAGCGACGAGCAGGCGACGGCGCGCATGCAGGAGCTGTACTCCGAGCCCATCAAGCCCGACCTCGTCACCGAGCGGCTCGCCGAGGTGCGCGCAGCGGGCGTGACCGTCGCGGGCGCGCTCTCGCCGCAGCGCACGCAGGAGCTCTACGAGACCGTCGTCGCCGCCGGCGTCGACCTCTTCGTGATCCGCGGCACCACGGTGTCGGCCGAGCACGTCTCGAAGGGCGTCGAGCCGCTGAACCTCAAGAAGTTCATCTACGAGCTCGACGTTCCCGTCATCGTCGGCGGCGCGGCCACGTACACCGCCGCACTGCACCTCATGCGCACGGGCGCGGCAGGCGTCCTCGTCGGCTTCGGCGGCGGCGCGGCCTCGACCACGCGCACCACGCTCGGCATCCACGCACCGATGGCGACGGCCGTGGCGGATGTCGCGGGCGCACGCCGCGACTACCTCGACGAGTCGGGCGGCCGGTACGTGCACGTCATCGCCGACGGCGGCGTCGGGGCGGCGGGCGACATCGTGAAGGCCGTCGCGTGCGGCGCCGACGCGGTCATGCTGGGCGCCGCGCTCGCGCGGGCGACCGACGCACCCGGCGGCGGATGGCACTGGGGCCCGGAGGCCCACCACTCGAAGCTGCCGCGCGGCCAGCGCGTGCAGGTCGGCCAGGTGGCCCCCCTCGAGGAGATCCTCTACGGCCCCGCGCCGGCGGCCGATGGCACGGCGAACCTCGTCGGTGCGCTGCGCAAGTCGATGGCCACGACGGGCTACTCCGACCTGAAGGAGTTCCAGCGCGTCGAGGTCGTCGTCGCTCCCTATCAAGCGGTCTAGCCGCCCGCCTTACACGGGTTCGGGCCCGCTGTCGACCCGGCCCGCGTCCCAGCAGATTCCATGGCACCTCCGCCGGGGGAGCGGGTAGCGTGGGAACGGACGGGCGTGGCCGCCGCGGTCCGCCCGGGGATGGGGAGCGACGATGGCGAGACTGAAGTCGGTGACGCGTTCGAACAAGCTCGGACCGGACGAGCGCGAGGCGGCGATCGCCCGCCTCAAGGAGAAGGAACTCGACGTCCTCGTGGTCGGCGGCGGCATCGTCGGCACGGGCGCGGCGCTCGATGCGGTCACCAGGGGGCTCTCGACCGGGCTCCTGGAGGCGCGGGACTGGGCGTCGGGCACCTCGAGCCGGTCCTCGAAGCTCGTGCACGGCGGCATCCGCTATCTCGAACAGCTCGACTTCCGCCTCGTTCGCGAGGCACTCATCGAACGCGGCCTGCTGCTGCAGCGCATCGCGCCGCACCTGGTCAAGCCCGTCCGGTTCCTCTACCCGCTGCAGAAGCGCGTCTTCGAGCGCATCTACATCGGGGCCGGCATGCTGCTCTACGACATCTTCAGCTACTCCGGCGGCCGCCCGCCCGGCGTGCCCCACCACCGGCACCTCTCGAAGCGCCAGGTGATGCGCGCGATCCCGTCGCTCTCGAACGACGCGCTCGTGGGCGGGCTCACGTACTACGACGCGCAGGTCGACGACGCACGGTACGTGGCATCCCTCGCCCGCACGGCGTCGTTCTACGGCGCGCACGTCGCGAGCCGCGTCAAGGTCGAGGGGTTCGTCAAGGTCGGCGAGCGCGTGGTCGGCGTGAAGGCCCACGACCTGCAGACCGACGAGCACTTCGAGATCCGCGCCAAGCAGGTCGTGAACGCGACGGGCGTGTGGACCGACGACACCCAGCGCATGGTGGGGGAGCGTGGAACCTTCAAGGTGCGCGCCTCGAAGGGCATCCACCTGGTGGTGCCGCGCGACCGCATCCAGTCGGCGATGGGCATGATCTTCCGCACCGAGAAGAGCGTCCTGTTCGTGATCCCGTGGGGTCGGCACTGGCTCATCGGCACGACCGACACCGACTGGAACCTCGACAAGGCGCACCCCGCCGCGACGGCGGCCGACATCGACTACCTGCTCGAGCACGTGAACTCGGTGATGGCGATCCCGCTCAGTCGCGAGGACGTGGAGGGCGTGTTCGCCGGGTTGCGGCCGCTGCTCGCGGGCGAGAGCGAGTCGACGTCGAAGCTGTCGCGCGAGCACGTCGTGGCGCACACCGTGCCGGGGCTCGTCGTCGTCGCGGGCGGCAAGTGGACCACGTACCGGGTCATGGCGAAGGACGCGATCGACGCTGCGGCCGACGCGCTCGACGGTCGCGTGCCGAAGTCGACCACGCAGGACATCCCGCTGCTCGGGGCCGAGGGCTACCAGGCGGCGTGGAACAAGCGCGGCAAGATCGCCCGCGCGTTCGGCGTGCACAAGGTGCGCATCGAGCACCTGCTGAACCGGTACGGCACGATGACCGACGAGCTGCTCGACCTGATCCGCGAGACGCCGGAACTCGGCGATCCGCTGCCCGGTGCTGATGACTACCTCGGCGCCGAGGTCGTGTACGCGGCCTCGCACGAGGGCGCGCTGCACCTGGACGACGTGCTCGCCCGGCGCACGCGCATCTCGATCGAGGCGTGGGACCGGGGTGTCTCGGCGGCGCCGGTGGCCGCGAGGCTCATGGCCGGGGTCCTCGGATGGGACGAGGAGCGCGAGGCGCTCGAGGTCGAGCGCTACCTGCAGCGCGTCGCGGCCGAGCGTGCGTCGCAGCAGCAGCCCGACGACGAGTCGGCCGACCGCGTGCGGCTCGAGGCGCCCGACATCGTGAAGGTCGACTGAGAAGCGCCCCCCGGCCCGACCGCCGACCCCTCGCAGGAGGCGCGCATCCCGCCCGGCTAGAATCTCGGGCGACATGCTCCGGATGATGCTGCGCCCCCGCTGGGTGCTCGCCCTGCTCGCTGCGCTCGGCATCGCAGCCGGCTTCGCGCTCCTCGCCCAATGGCAGGTCGACCGCGCCGTCGAGCAGGCCGCCGTGGTCGAGCGGCCCACCGAGGAGGTCCGCCCGTTCGGCGAGGTCGTGCAGCCCGACGGGCCGACCGAGCAGGCCGCGACCGGCCAGCGCGTGGCCGTTGTCGGCACGATCGTGCCCGGCGACACCGTGCTCGTGCAGGGCCGCCTGAACGAGGGCGTGGCCGGCTGGTGGGTGGTCGCCCACCTCGAGGTGACGGATGCCGCGCCCGGCGGGCTGCCCGTCGCGCTCGGCTGGGCGGCCGACGAGGAGGCGGCGCGCGACGCGCTCGCCGAGGTCGATCGCGCCGCGGCATCCGCCGGCGAAGTCGAGATCGTCGGTCGCTTCCTGCCGAGCGAGGCCCCCGTGGCGCCCGGCGAGGGCGAGGACCCGCAGGCGATGACGACCGTGGCCGTCGCCCACCTCATCAACGTCTGGGCCGACTACGACGACCGGCCGGTGTACTTCGGCTACGTCACCGCGGCCGACCCCGTCGCGGGCCTCGAGGCGATCCACTCGCCGCCGCCGCTGCAGGAATCGGAGCTGAACTGGCTCAACGTGTTCTACGCGGTCGAGTGGGTCGTGTTCGCCGGCTTCGCGGTCTTCCTCTGGTACCGGCTCGTGAAGGACGCCGTGCAGCGCGAGCGCGAGGAGGCCGAGCTGGCCGCGGAGGAGGCTGCCGATGCGGCGGCCGACGCCGCACCGGCCGATGCGACCCGCGACTGAGCGGTGTTCCGCCGTCGGCGAACTCCGGCACCGGCATCCGCCGACGGGGTGAGGATGCCGGTGTGGACGATCACGATGCGCCTCCGGGCGACGGCGCCGAACGGGCCGAGGACCCGCTCGACGCGTACTCGCGCGTCGTGACGCGGGTCGCGGGCGACCTGCTGCCGAGCATGGCGAGCCTGGCCGTGCGATCCTCGCGCGGCCAGGGCACCGGCAGCGCGAGCGTCGTCTCCGCCGACGGCGTGCTGCTCACCTCGGCCCACGTGGTCGCCGGCGCCGAGCGCGCCGAGGCGGCGTTCGGCGACGGCACCGCGGTGGAGGCCGACGTGATCGGGCGGGACCCGCTGTCCGACCTCGCGGTGCTGAGGGCCCGGGGTCCGGTTCCGGCGGCCGTTCCGTTCGGGGACGCGCGCGCGCTCCGCGTCGGACAGCTCGTCGTCGCGCTCGGCACGCCGCTCGGCCTCGCGGGCAGCGTCACGGCGGGCATCGTCTCGAACCTCGGGCGCTCGCTGCCGACGGCGGCCGGGCGCGTCGTCGACGAGGTCATCCAGACGGATGCCGCGCTGAACCCGGGCAACAGCGGCGGCGCGCTCGCCGACGGGTCCGGTCGGATGGTCGGCGTCAACACCGCCGTCGCGGGAGTCGGCCTCGGGCTCGCCGTGCCGATCAACCCGGCCACGCGCGAGATCATCGATGCGCTCGTCGCCCACGGCCGGGTCCGTCGCGCCTGGCTCGGCATCGCCGGCGCGCAGGTGCGCCTCGCACCGGAGCTGGCGGAGCGGGTCGGCTCGAAGACGGGCCTGCAGGTCACGAGCGTGGTCGACGGCAGCCCGGCGGAGGCCGCCGGGATCCGGCGGGGCGACATCGCCGTGAGCCTCGACGGCACCGGGATCGTGACGGCGACCTCCATCCAGCGGCTCATGGTCGAGGGCGCGATCGACCGCGAGGTCGAGATGACGCTGTGGCGTGGCGGTGCGCTCGTCGACGTCTTCGTGGTGCCGCGCGAGCTCGTCGGTTCGTAGGCCTCGAGTCGGCGCGTGCGACGCCGCAGCGCGGCATCCGTCACGGCCTTCGCCCAGCCGCACGCCCCGTAGACTGGACGCCATGCCCCTCGAGCCAAAACCGGCTGATTTCCCGCGCATCCGCGGGGCCCTGAAGTTCTACATGGTGGCCTCGGTCATCACGGGCGTCATGCTCCTCCTGCTCTGCACGGAGATGCTGCTGAAGTACGTCTGGCACCTCGAGCTGTTCGCGTTCGGCCCGAACGGGCCGCTGGCGTTCGAACCCGTCGCCGAGACGCCGCAGGGGCTCGAGTCGACCGGCACGGGCGTGAACCTCTCGACCGGCATCCTGATCGCGCACGGCTGGTTCTACGTCGTGTACCTGTTCAGCAACTTCCGGCTCTGGAGCCTCATGCGCTGGCCGTTCTGGCGCCTGCTGGTGCTCGCCTCCGGCGGCATCGTGCCCTTCCTCTCGTTCATCCTCGAAGCCCGCATCGGGCGCGAGGTCCGCGGGTACCTCGCGTCGCGCGAAGCGGATGCCGCGGCCGCCGCCGCGCGTCCGGGCGCTCCCGCGGCCACCGATTCCGACTCCGATTCCGAGCCCGTGGAGGCCGCCCAGTGAGCGAGACCCAGCAGCGACCCGTCCTCGTCGTGGACTTCGGCGCGCAGTACGCGCAGCTCATCGCGCGACGCGTACGCGAGGCATCCGTCTACTCCGAGATCGTGCCGCACACGATCACGGCCGAGGAGGTCCGCGCGAAGGACCCCGTCGGCATCGTGCTCTCGGGCGGGCCGTCGTCGGTGTACGAGCCGGGCGCGCCCTCGCTCGACCCGGGCATCCTCGAGCTCGGCGTGCCGACGCTCGGCATCTGCTACGGCTTCCAGGTCATGGCGCAGCAGCTCGGCGGCGAGGTGGCGCACACCGGCCACCGCGAGTACGGGTCGACCTCCGCGACCGTTCGCGTCGACGACCGCAACTCGCTGCTCGGCGGCCAGCCCGAGCACCAGACCGTGTGGATGAGCCACGGCGACTCGGTCGCAGTCGCGCCCGAGGGCTTCGACGTGCTCGCGTCGACCGCCACGACCCCCGTCGCGGCCTTCGCGAACGACGAGCAGGGCTTCTACGGCGTGCAGTGGCACCCCGAGGTCAAGCACTCGCCCTTCGGCCAGGCCGTCATCGAGAACTTCCTCCACCGCGCGGCCGGCATTCCGGCCGACTGGAACCCCGACAACGTCATCGCCGAGCAGGTCGAGCGCATCCGCACCCAGGTCGGCTCGGCCCGCGTCATCTCGGCGCTGTCGGGCGGCGTCGACTCGGCCGTCTCGACGGCGCTCGTGCACGAGGCCGTCGGCGACCAGCTCACCGCCGTGTTCGTCGATCACGGCCTCCTCCGCAAGGGCGAGCGCGAGCAGGTGCAGGAGGACTACGTCGCCGCGACGGGTGTGCACCTCGTGACCGTCGACGCGGCCGACACGTTCCTCGCCGCGCTCGAGGGCGTCACCGACCCCGAGGAGAAGCGCAAGATCATCGGGCGCGAGTTCATCCGCGCGTTCGAGCAGGCCGAGCGCGACCTCATCGCCGAGGCCGCGGCCCACGGCGAGACCGTGAAGTTCCTCGTGCAGGGCACGCTCTACCCCGACGTCGTCGAATCGGGCGGGGGCACCGGCACGGCGAACATCAAGAGCCACCACAACGTGGGCGGCCTCCCGGAGGACCTGCAGTTCGAGCTCGTCGAGCCGCTGCGCACCCTGTTCAAGGACGAGGTTCGCGCCATCGGCCGCGAGCTCGGCCTGCCCGAGGCGATCGTCGGCCGCCAGCCCTTCCCCGGGCCCGGCCTCGGCATCCGCATCGTCGGCGAGGTCACCCGCGACCGCCTCGAGGTGCTCCGCGAGGCCGACGCCATCGCGCGCGCCGAGCTCACCGCCGCGGGCCTCGACGGCGAGATCTGGCAATGCCCCGTGGTGCTCCTCGCCGACGTGCGCTCGGTCGGCGTGCAGGGCGATGGCCGCACCTACGGCCACCCCATCGTGCTGCGCCCGGTGTCGTCGGAGGACGCGATGACGGCCGACTGGACGCGCCTGCCCTACGAGGTGCTCGCCAAGATCTCGAACCGCATCACCAACGAGGTGCGCGAGGTCAACCGCGTCGTGCTCGACGTCACGTCGAAGCCGCCGGGGACCATCGAGTGGGAGTGAGGTCGCGCGAGCGCGCGACCTGATGCGGAGGGGGGGGGCCCCCCCGGGGGGGCCCCCCCCCCCCCCCGGGGGCCCCCCGGGGGGCGCGGGGGGCGGGGGGG
>NZ_JBPSLA010000003.1:0-17326 GCF_051715505.1 Agromyces excoecariae
GGTGGGGTGTGGGGGGCGGGCGCGCGCCCCCGGTGTGGGGGGGGGGCGGCCCCTGGGGGCCCCCCCCCTCCGCCGTCCCGTGGCATCCGTCGGTCGCATCTGCGAGCATGGCGGCATGGCGGTCATCGAGAACTCCAAGCTCAGCGTCATCGGGGCCGGAAGCGTCGGCGCGAGCCTCGTGTACGCGTCGCTCATCCGGGAGTCGGCGAACCAGGTGGCGCTGTACGACATCGCCGCCGAGAAGGTCGAGGCCGAGGTGCTCGACCTCGCGCACGGAACGCAGTTCACGCGGTCGAACGTGATCGGCGGCGCCGATCTCGACGTCGTGACCGACTCGCACGTCGTGGTGATCACGGCCGGTGCGAAGCAGCAGCCCGGGCAGAGTCGCATGGAGCTCGCGGGCACCAACGTCGGGATCCTCGAGCGGCTCCTGCCGCAACTGCTGGAGCGCGCGCCCGATGCCATCTACGTGCTCGTCACGAATCCCGTCGACGTGCTCACCGTCGCGGCGCAGCGCATCAGCGGCCTGCCGCCCGAGCGGGTCATCGGGTCGGGCACGGTGCTCGACACCTCGCGCCTGCGCTGGCTGCTCGCGAAGCGCGCCGGCGTCATGACCTCGAGCGTGCACGCCGACATCGTGGGCGAGCACGGCGACACCGAGTTCCCGCTCTGGTCGAACGCGCGGATCGGACCGGTCCCGATCCTCGACTGGACCGGCGGCGAACGCTTCTCGATCGACGAGCTCGACGGCATCGCGTCGGAGGTGCGCAACGCGGCCTACACCGTCATCCGCGGAAAGGGCGCGACGAACTACGCGATCGGGCTCTCCGGCGCGCGCATCGTCGAGGCGCTGCTCGACGACGAGCATGCGGTGCTTCCGGTCTCGACGGTGCACTCCGGGGCGTTCGGGCTCGACGGCGTCGCGCTGTCGATGCCGTCGATCGTCGGCGGCACCGGTGCGTTCCCCATCGCCGAGACGCCGATGTCGGAGACCGAGTCGGGGTTGCTCGCGGCATCCGGCGACGCGATCCGCGCGACCATGCAGACGCTCGGGCTCTGACGTCGGAGATTCCCCCAGCGCGGTGTCGATCGGGCGTCTTCCCGTTCGACGTCATCAGTGAGAGGGTCGAACAGCGACCCCGACACGCGAGGAGCGAACCACCATGACGAAGTACATGATGATCATGCGCGGCAGCGACGAGGCCCTCGAGGCCTTCCAGGACATGCCGTTCGACGAGGTCATCGCGGCGATGGGCCGCTACAACGAGGAGATGATGAAGGCCGGCATCATGCTCGCCGGCGAAGGCCTCTCCGACGCGAGCGAGGGATTCGTCGTCGACTTCTCGGCCGAGACGCCGCTCGTCACCGACGGTCCCTACGGTGAGACGAAGGAACTCTTCAACGGGTTCTGGATCATCGACGTCGCCTCCAAGGAGGAGGCCGTGGAGTGGGCTCGTCGTTGCCCGCTCGGCCCGGGGACGAAGCTCGAGGTGCGCCGCGTGAACGACATCGAGGACTTCCCGCAGGACAACGAGTGGATCCGGAAGGAGGCGGGCTGGCGGGCCGAGCAGGCCGAGCGCCTCGCCGAGGACGCCCGACGCGGCGCCGCGCGGGCCTGACCGGGCACGGTTGCGCGTGACCGACGAGACGGATGCCGCGACGGCGCGCCCGACGGACCCCGAGTCCGCCCGGCGCGCCGTCGCCGCCGTGTGGCGCATCGAATCCGCGCGCATCGTCGCGACGCTCACGCGCATGGTCGGCGACTTCGCGCTCGCCGAGGACCTGGCCCAGGACGCGCTCGCCGAGGCGCTCGCGCAGTGGCCGGCCTCGGGGATCCCCTCGAACCCGGGCGCGTGGCTCACCGCGGTCGCCAAGCGCCGGGCGATCGACGGCTGGCGCCGCCGCGAACGCTACGACGAGCGGCTCGCCGCGATCGCGCACGACCTCGAGCGCGAGCAGGCCGAGGCGACGGATGCCGCGGGCGGACTGCCCTACGATCCGGACGCGATCGACGACGACGTGCTCCGGCTCGTGTTCGTGTCGTGCCATCCGTTGCTCTCGCGCGAAGCGCGCGTCGCGCTCACGCTGCGCGTGGTGGGCGGTCTCACGACCGAGGAGATCGCGCGTGCGTTCCTCACGCCCGTGTCGACCGTGCAGCAGCGCATCGTGCGGGCCAAGAAGACGCTCGGCGCGGCCGGGGTGCCGTTCGAGGTGCCGCCCCGGTCGGAGTTCCCGGAGCGCCTCGGCACCGTGCTCGGGGTGCTGTACCTGATCTTCAACGAGGGCCACTCCGCCTCGGCGGGGGAGGACCTGATGCGGCCCGAGCTCAGTCGCGAGGCGTTGCGGCTCGGCCGTGTGCTCGCCGCCCTCGTTCCCCGGGAGCCCGAGGTGCACGGGCTCGTCGCGCTCATGGAGTTCACGGCGGCGCGGTTCCCCGCGCGGCTCGACGCCGCCGGGGATCCGGTGCTGCTCGGCGACCAGGATCGACGACGGTGGGACCGCTCGGCGATCACCCGGGGGCGCGCGGCGCTCGCGCGCGCCGATGCGATCGGCCGGGGCCGAGGACCCTATGCGCTGCAGGCCGCGATCGCGGAGCAGCACGACGTCGCGGCATCCGTCGACGACACCGACTGGCCGGCCATCGTCGACCTCTACGGCGCCCTCGCGCAGGTCGCCCCCTCGCCGGTCGTCGAGCTGAACCGCGCGGTCGCGGTGGCGATGGCCGACGGCCCCGGGGCCGGACTCGCGCTCGTCGACGTACTCGCCGCCGACGGCCGGCTGGCGAAGTACCACCCGCTGCACGCCGTGCGCGGCGAACTGCTGGAGCGGGTCGGGCGGGCGGATGACGCTCGCGAGGCGTTCGCGGAATCCGCGCGTCTGACCGCGAACGAGCGCGAGCGCGCGGTGCTGCTCGCGCGGGCGTCGCGGCCGAGTTCCCGATCGGCGACCGTCTCCCGACGAACGTGACGGCGAAGGCGGGAGCCCGAGAGCTCCCGCCTCCGCACGCGGTCAGTTCGTGAACGTGGTCTCGTAGACCTCCCACGCCCCGGAGAACGCCGGTCCGATGTTGTCCAGGTCAGTGCCGGACTGGTCCACCACGAGGGCTCCGCCGACGAACACCTGGAGGTTCCAGGTTCCGGTCGTCGGGCAGTCGAAGTAGTTGTCGATCTCCACCGTGTACATGCCGCTGGGCGCAGACCCGACCGGCCAATACACGTTCTCGACGCCTCCCGGCTCCGGGTCGATGCCGCAGACCCCGACGTTGTCGTCGCGATCGAGTTCGCCGCCGCTCGGCACCGTCTTGTTCCCGTACCACAGTCGATCGCCGTTGGGGTCGACCACATGGAGGTCGAGGTCGTCATCCGTCGTCCAGGTCAGGGTGACGCGGATCTCACCGTCGCCGACGACCAGGTCGCTCCCGTCGCAGTTCTGGTCGATTCCGTCGTTCGGAATGTCCACGGCTCCGGGGTTGATCGTGGGATCGGTGTCGTCGCAGTCCTCGCCGGCCGGGTACCCGTCACCGTCCTCGTCCAGCGGCCCGCAGTCCGGCGGGGCCAGGTCGAAACGCTCACCGTAGCCGGGTCCGTCGCCGGAGTGGTTGTTTCCGGACTTCACCCAGATGGTGGTGAGCCCCGCGGTCGTGATCACCGTGGTGTACACCTTCGGATCGCTCCCGAAGAGCGTCCGCTCGGTCGTCTGACCGTCGGTGACGACGATGTTCGAGAGCGCCTTGGACGACGTCACGACCCAGCCGTCCTGGTCGCAGTCGTACTCGACGGTCACCGTCGCCGGCGCCGCGTTGGCCGTGGTCACCGGTCCGAGGATGCTGAGCGCGAAGGCCGCGATCGCCAGTACGGCGAGCGCGAGAAGTCGGCGCAGCTCCAATCTCTGTTCCATGAGGCAGCCCCCCTGCTGTCCTGTTGGTGCGGCCTCCCCCGGCCGCTGCGGTCACCGTTGCACAGCGCCCGCGTCGCCACCACCGGTGGTCGGCCCCCAGAACAGGGTGTTTTCGTGCACGCGAACGGGCCGCCCCCGAGGGGACGGCCCGTTCGCGAATGCGGTGCGCTGGAGCTAGTCTCGCGCGATCGCGAGGATGCGCAGGATCTCCAGGTACAGCCAGATGACGGTGACCATGATGCCGAAGGCGCCGGTCCAGCCGTACTTCTTCGGGGCGCGGTTGCGCACGCCCTGCTGGATGAAGTCGAAGTCGAGCACGAGCGAGTACGCAGCCATGATCACGACGAGCACGCCGATGATGAGGCCGAGCGGGATGCCGGCGATCTCGGCGCCGCGGAGGCCCCACGGGTCGTCGGTCACGTTGAAGAGCATGAGGCCCATGTTCACGAGCGAGAACACCAGGTAGCCGACCATCGCGACGAGGAAGATCTTCGTCGCGCGCTTCGACGCGCGGATCTTGCCCGAGGCGAAGAGCGCGAGCGTCACGCCGACGACCACGAGCGTCGCGATGACGGCTTGTGCGACGATGCCGCCGCCGTAGGCCATCTCGTACCACGCCGAGATGCCGCCGACGAAGATGCCCTGCACGCCCGCGTACGCGAGGATCAGCGCGGGCGACGGCTCCTTCTTGAAGATGTTGACGAGCGCGAGGACGAAGCCGACGAGGCCGGCGCCGATCCAGAGGAACGGCACCGACTGGACCGTGAGCCAGCCGATCGCCGCGCCGACGAGCAGCACGCCGAAGGCGGCGGCCGACTTCGCGATCGAGTCCTCGATCGTCATGACGTCGCGGTCGGGGAGCGTCGCGGGCTGGTTGTACATGTCCTGCAGCTGCTGGGCGGACATGTCCTGTGCGACAGCCACCGCCCCCTGGCCGGAGGTGAACGCCTCGTTGCGTGAGAAGGCGGGGTTGTTGAGAGCCATTGCTGTGGTTCCTCTGCTTTCGGCTTTCCGTCGTGTGGAGGGGAATCGCGCGACCCGGCGGTCGCGTCCGTCAAATCTACCTGTTCCGGCGGTGACAACGCCGTGAAATCCCCCGGCATTCCGGGGCGGTTGCCGCCTCGGCGCTCGATACGCTGGCCCCATGCTGCGCGATCTCGCCGAGCGTCCGTTCGTCATCGGGCACCGCGGCGCGTCCGGGTATCGGCCGGAGCACACCGAGGCCGCGTACCGGATGGCGTTCGCGTTCGGCGCCGACGCGATCGAGCCCGATCTCGTCGCGACGCGCGACGGCGTGCTCGTGCTGCGGCATGAGAACGAGATCTCGGGCACGACGGATGTCGCCTCCCGCACCGAATTCGCGTCGCGCCGCACCACGCGCGAGGTCGACGGCCGTCAGCTGACGGGCTGGTTCACGGAGGACTTCACCTGGGCCGAGCTGGCGACGCTCCGCGCGACCGAGCGGCTCGGAGGCATCCGCCCGCACAGTGCGAGCTTCGACGGCCGGTACCCCGTCCTGCGATTCCGCGACCTGCTGGGGCTCCTGGACGCCGCGACGGACGAGTCGCGCCGGATCATCCGCCTCGTCGCCGAGTTCAAGCACGCGACGCACTTCGCCGCGTTGGGCCTGCCGCTCGAGGAGCTGTTCGCCGCCGAGCTGTCGGCTGCCGGATGGGGACGCGGCGACGACCGGATCATCTCGGAGTCGTTCGAACCCGGCCTGCTCGATCGGCTGGTCTCGGAAGGGGTGCGCGGCACGCGCGTGCTGCTGGTCGAGGACCGCGGTGCGCCGTTCGACCTGGTCGCCGCCGAGGGGTCCGCGGCGAGGACGTACGACTCCTTCGTCAGCGAACGGGGGCTGCTCGCGCTCGGCGGCCTCGTGCATGGCGTCAGTGTCGGCAAGGGCCGTTTGGTCGGCGGCAGGCCGGAGCCCGTGGAGGGGGCGCCGCCGCGGCGGCGGGGCCCGGACGCCCCGCTGCGCGGGTCCGATCTCGTCGATGCCGCGCATGCCGCCGGGCTCGCGGTGTACACCTGGACCCTGCGACCCGAGAACCGGTTCCTCGCGCCCGAGTTCCGGCGCGGCTCCTCGCGTGGCGGGTGGGGCGACTGGCTCGGCGAGTTCACCCGGATCATGGACACGGGCGTGGACGGCGTGTTCGTCGACCACCCCGACCTCGGCTTCGAGGCGCGTCGCGCGTACTTCGACTCCGAGGTCCTTTCCTGACGCCCGCCCCGGCGCCGAGCCGCGTCGCTCACCTCGTCGCGCTCGGGCCGACTCCCGTGAATCGGCGCCATGTGTCGCCATTTCACTGGGGAGCGGTTCGGGCGGTTCTCCACAGTCCTCGCGTTCGTGGCGGATTCCCTGCGCCGACTCCCGCGAAATGGCGGCGGGCGCCGCGCATTCACGGGAGTCGTGGATGAGGTCGAGCGACCAGCAGCGCGCGAGGCGCTCGCGTTCCGACGACCGCGCCGGGCTGTCGGATGCCGCGCCTAGACTTGTCGGGACATGACGCTGATCCTCGACCCCGACGACCCCACCGGCTGGCGCGAGGCGCGCGGCGCGGCCGACCGCGAGCACGCCGACGAGGCCCGCGGCGCCGGCCACGCGGCATCCGATCGACTGACCGCCGGGCTCAACCCGCAGCAGCGCGAGGCGGTCGAGTACCGCGGTCAGGCGCTGCTCATCGTCGCGGGCGCAGGGTCGGGCAAGACGCGCGTGCTCACGCACCGCATCGCGAGCCTGATCGACGGGCGCGAGGCGTGGCCGAGCCAGATCCTCGCGATCACGTTCACGAACAAGGCGGCGGCCGAGATGCGCGAGCGCGTCGAGGCGCTGCTCGGCGAGGCTGCGGGCGGCATGTGGATCTCGACGTTCCACTCGGCCTGCGTGCGCATCCTCCGTCGGGAGGCCGAGGCCATCGGGCTGTCGAGCACCTTCACGATCTACGACTCGGCCGACCAGCGCACCATCCTCAAGCGCATCATCAAGGAGCTCGACGCCGACACGCTCGGGTTCACGCCCGCGAGCGCGCAGGCGAAGATCTCGAAGCTCAAGAACGAGCTGAGCGACGTCGAGACGTACGCGCGGAACGTCAACACGAACGATCCGAACGACGTCATGTTCCTCGAGATCTTCCGCCAGTACACGCGCCGCCTGCGCGACGCGAGCGCGCTCGACTTCGACGACCTGATCAGCGAGACGGTCTACCTGTTCCGCGCATTCCCGAAGGTCGCCGCGCTCTACCAGCGGCGGTTCCGGCACATCCTCGTCGACGAGTACCAGGACACGAACCACGCGCAGTACGCGCTGATCCGCGAGCTCACCCGGCCGGTCGAGCCCGACGTCGTCGCCGAGCTCGACCAGCACGGCGTGCTCGTGCGGGGCATGACGGATGCCACGGGCGCGATCCCCGGCGCGAGCCTCACGGTCGTCGGCGACTCCGACCAGTCGATCTACGCGTTCCGCGGCGCCGACATCCGCAACATCGTCGAGTTCGAGCGCGACTTCCCGGGCGCGAAGGTCGTGCTGCTCGAGCAGAACTACCGGTCGACGCAGAACATCCTGAGCGCTGCGAACGCGGTCATCTCGAACAACTTCGACCGGAAGGACAAGAAGCTCTGGACGGCCGACGGCGACGGCGACAAGATCACCGGGTACACCGGGTACTCGGCGCACGACGAGGCCCAGTTCGTCGCCGACGAGATCGAGTCCCTGCACCGCGCCGGCGTCGCGTACCGCGACATCGCCGTGTTCTACCGCACCAACGCGCAGACGCGTGCGCTGGAAGAGATCTTCGTCCGCTCGGCGCTGCCCTACCGCGTGGTCGGCGGCACCAAGTTCTACGAACGTGCAGAGATCAAGGACGCGATGGCGTACCTCATCGCCGTCGCGAACCCGCTCGACGAACTCGCCATCCGGCGCATCCTGAACACCCCCAAGCGCGGCATCGGGCCGGCGACCGAAACCGCCATCGCGAGCTTCGCCGAGCAGAACGACCTGTCGTTCCGTCAGGCGATGCGCGCGGCCGACGGCCTGGCGCTGGGGCCGAAGGTCACGAAGGCGATCCTCGACCTCGCCAAGCTGCTCGACGCCGCCGCCGCGATGCTCGTGCCGTCGCAGAAGGGCATCGACGAGGGCACCAACGAGGGGGCCTCGAAGGTCTCGGAGGTGCTCGCGTTCCTCATCGAGGGCTCGAAGCTCGTCGAGACGCTCCGCACGAGCCGCGATCCGCAGGACGAGACGCGCGCAGAGAACGTCGAGGAGCTCCTCGCGCAGACGAAGGACTTCGACCGCGAGAATCCGGGCGCGGGGCTCGTCGACTTCCTCACGCAGGTCTCCCTCGTCGCCGCTGCAGACGAACTCGACGACGCATCCGGCACGGTCTCGCTCATGACGCTGCACACGGCGAAGGGCCTCGAGTACCACGCGGTGTTCCTCACCGGACTCGAGGAGGGCCTGCTGCCGCACCAGATGTCGGCCTCCGAACCGGGCGGCCCGGCCGAGGAGCGGCGGCTCTTCTACGTCGGCATCACGCGGGCGCGCAAGCGCCTCTACCTCTCGCTCGCGATGAGCCGTGCCCAGTTCGGCGAGGTCTCCGTGGCGATGCCGAGCCGCTACCTTCAGGAGATCCCCGACGAGCTCGTCGACTGGAAGCAGTCGCCCGGCATGGCGAACAGCCGCGGCGGCAGCCAGCCCCGCGCGCTCAACGCCCGTCGGGGCTTCGGCGGCGGGGGAGGAGGCGGCGCCTGGGGCACGCGCGACCGCGACCTCGAGCGGTTCAGCGTCACGAAGTCGGCCGCACCGAAGACGGAGTGGGCGAACCGGGTCACGGGCACCGTGCGCGACAACGGCGACCTGACGCTCGAGGCGGGCGATCGCATCCGCCACACCGACTTCGGCGAGGGCACGGTGCGCCAAGTCACGGGTGAGGGCACGAAGCGCATCGCGCACGTCGCGTTCGACACCGCGGGGCAGAAGAAGCTCCTCATCAAGATCGCGCCGATCGAGAAGCTGTGACCTGGCCGATCCGCGCGCAGCGCACCGTCTACGAGAACCCGTGGATCCGCGTCGTCGAGGACGACGTGGTCCGGCCCGATGGGGCCGAGGGCATCTACGGCGTGGTCGAGATGCGCAACCCCGCGGTGTTCGTCGTCGCGATGACCGATGCTGACGAGGTCCTGCTCGTCACGGTCGACCGGCACACCGTCGGCCGCTCGATCGAGGTGCCGGCAGGAGGCTCCGACGGGGAGGAGGCGCTCATCGCCGCCCGGCGGGAGCTCCTCGAGGAGACCGGGTTCGAGGCCGATGCCTGGCGCGAGATCGGCGCGATGACCGCGCTCAACGGCATCTGCCGGGCGCCCGAGTCGGTCTGGCTGGCGACCGACCTCCGTGCCGGAGCGGGCGGGACGGGCGGGCATGCCCACGGCCAGGCCGAGGAGGGGATCCACGACGTCCGCGCGGAACCCTGGGGCGAGGTCATGCGGATGATCCGGGACGGCGAGATCACCGACGGCGAGAGCGTGGCGGCCCTCATGTACGCGGCGCTCGCACTCGGTCGCGTCGGGTGACCGGTTCCCAGCAACCGCATAGGCGTCGCACGGGGAGGCGATAGACCCGAGGCGCACCATCGGGACATGGCATTCCTCGTTCACGACGCTCGACACCTCGAGCGGCCCACGCGACCGCTGGGCGCCGACGAGCGCTCGCGCGCCGGGCGCCGGTTGTGGCGGGTCGACCTGCTGCAGGCGGCGGCCGTGGCATCCGTCGCGATCGCCGTCGCGTTGTTCCTCGCCGAGGGCGGGGCCGCGCGCTTCGGCGACCCGGGCGCCGCACTCACGTCACTCGGCATCATCGCCGGCCTCGCCGCGACCGACCTCGTGCTCGTCATGCTCCTGCTCGCGGCCCGGGTGCCGCTCATCGAGCGCGCCGTCGGGCACGATGCGGCGATGGCCTTCCACGGCCGGCTCGGGAAGCCGGTGCTCTACCTCCTCCTCGCCCACGGCGTGCTCCTGCTCGCCGGGTACGCGATCGCCGACGGCGTCGACCTCTGGGCCGAGGCTGTCGTGATCTGGAACCTGCCCGACCTGCCCCTCGCGCTCCTCGGGTTCGCGCTGTTCCTCGCGGTCGTCGTGAGCTCGCTCGTCGCGGTGCGCCGGAAGTTCCGGTACGAGGTGTGGCACGTCATCCACCTGCTCGTCTACGTCGCGGTCCTCGCCGCGTTGCCGCACCAGTTCAGCGTCGGCGGCCTGTTCGTGGTCGGCACCTGGCAGTGGGCGTACTGGCTCGTGATCACGTTCGGCACGTTCGCGGCGGTGATCGGATGGCGCGTCGTCGCGCCCCTCGTGGCGTCGCTGCGTCACGGGCTCGTGGTCGAGCGCATCGATCCGGTCGGCGACCCGCGCGACGGCGTGGTCTCGGTCACCATGCGGGGCCGACGGCTCGCCGCGCTCCGCGCGACGGGCGGGCAGTTCTTCATCTGGCGCTTCCTCTCGGCCGGCCAGTGGTGGCAGGCGCACCCGTACTCGCTCTCCGCGGCCCCGCGGGGCGACCGGCTCCGCATCACCGTGCGGGCGCTCGGTGACGGGTCGGCGAGCCTCGGCGGCATCCGCCCGGGTACGCGCGTCGCGCTCGAGGGGCCGTACGGCATCTTCAGCGAGGCATCCCGCAGTCGGCGCCGGCTGACGCTCGTAGCCGCCGGCATCGGGGTCACGCCGATCCGGTCGCTCCTCGAGTCGGCGAGGTTCCGGCCAGGCGAGGCGACCGTTGTGCTCCGGACCCAGGGACCCGCCGAGGGGTGGCTCCTCGACGAGGTGCGCGAGCTCTGCCACCAGCGGGGCGCCACGCTGATCACGGTGCCAGGCGGTCGCGGTCGCGGCTGGCTGACGCCGTCGGCCGAGCGCCAGGGGCTGCACCTGCTCGCCCTGGTCCCCGCCGTCGCCGACAGCGACCTGTACGTCTGCGGTCCGCGCGGCTGGGCCGAGGGCGTCATCTCCGAGGCCCGCGCGGCGGGCCTGGCACCCGAGCAGATCCATCACGAGAGGTTCGACTGGTGAGAACACGCGCACTCCTCCTGGCCTCCGCGGCCTCGGCCGCGGCCATCCTCGGCGGCTGGCAGCTCGGCGACGCCGCGACGACGTCGCTCACGGCCGGCAGCACGACCACGACGGACACGTCGGGCTCCTCCGGAGCGTCGAGCGCGTCCGGAGCGGGCGCCGGGTCGACGGGCGCCTCGGGATCCTCGTCGTCGAGTTCGTCCTCGAGTTCGACGCAGTCGACGGATGCCGCGGCATCCGCCGATTCGTCCGCCTCCGCCTCGGGGGCCGCCGACGGCACGTACGCCGGCACCAGCGTCTCGACCCGGTTCGGGAACGTGCAGGTGCAGGTGACGATCTCGGGCGGATCGATCACCGACGTGACCGCGCTGCACCTGACCGACAGTGACGGGCGATCGGTGCAGATCAGCAATCGCGCGGCGCCGATGCTCCGGTCGGAGGTGCTCCAGGCCCAGTCGGCGTCGGTGTCGATGATCGGCGGGGCGACCTACACCAGCGCGGCGTACCTCCAGTCGCTGCAGGCAGCGCTCGACCAGGCCGGGTTCTGATGCCGGACGCCGGATCGAGCGCCCGCGCGACGCCCGCAACCGTGCTGCCTCCCGTGGCCTTCGAGGCCATGGGGACGGTCGTCAGCATCCGCGTCGGACCGTCGGGCGCGCCCGCGCCCGCGCCCGCGGCCGCGCCCGCTGCTGCGCTGGCCGCCGCAGCTGCGGTGTTCGAGCGGTGGGAGGAGCGGTGCAGCCTGTTCGACCCGCGCTCCGAGCTCAGCCGCATCGGCCGCGGCGAGCTGGCCCTCGTCGCTGCGAGCGCCGAGGTGCGCGACGCGTACGCGCTCGCCCTGCAGTGGCGCGATGCGACGGACGGCGCGTTCACGCCGCACCGCGGCGACGGGCTCATCGACCTGAACGGCGTCGTCAAGGCGCTCGCCGTGGAGGAGGCGGGAGAGGCGCTCGACCGCGCCGGCGTCGTGGGCTGGGCGATCGACGCCGGCGGCGACGTGCTCGTCGCCGCGACCGCGGATGGGGCGGGCGGTGCCGCCGTCGCGGACGACGCGGTCCGACCGGCCGCGACCTGGCCGATCGGCATCGTGGACCCGGCCGACCGCACCGCGCTGCTCGGGCGCATCGACCTCGATCCGCCGCGCCGTCGCGCCGTCGCGACCTCGGGCAGTGCCGAGCGCGGCGACCACATCTGGACCGTGCCGGGTGCCGGCCCGTCGCCGTTCGTGCAGGTGAGCGTCGCCGCGGCCGACCTCGTCACGGCCGACGTGCTCGCCACGGCCATCGTGGCCGGGGGGCGCGCATCGCTCGACGACCTCGCCGACCGCCACGACATCGACGTGCTCGCGGTCGCACGAGACGGTGGGCTGCTCGCGACGCCAGGGTGGCCGAGGCGAGCCGACGACCACGGGTGATCGCGCGTCGGATCCGACGCCCCTCCCGCTGATCGCGCTACGCGACCGCCCCGCCGAGCAGGGCGCCGATCGCCCAGGTCACCGCGAGCGCGAGCGCGCCGCCGACCACCACCCGGGTGATCGCCCGCGTGCGCGGGGCCCCGCCGATCCACGCCGACAGCCAACCGGTGATGGCCAGTGCGATGACGACGGCCACGAAGGTGGTGATGATCCGCCATTCAGGCGGCGGGAGCAGGATCGCGAGCATCGGGAGGACGGCGCCCGTGAGGAATGCCGCGGCCGACGCCCATGCCGCGTGCCACGGGTTCACCACGTCGGTCTCGGAGATGTGGAGCTCGGCCTCGAGGTGCGCCGCGAGTGCATCGTGGTCGGTCAGCTCGCGCGCGACGCGGTCGGCCGTCTCCTCCGACAGCCCCTTCGCGCGGTAGATCGCCGTCAGCTCGGCGAGCTCCTGCTCGGGCATCGTGGCGAGCTCGCCCTTCTCCTTGGCGATGAGCGCATGCTCGGTGTCGCGCTGGCTCGAGACGGAGACGTACTCGCCGAGGCCCATCGAGATCGCGCCGGCGATCACGGAGGCGATGCCCGCGATGAGGATGGCTGCGACATCCGTCGTCGCCGCGGCGACGCCGACCACGAGCGCGGCGACCGACACGATCCCGTCGTTCGCGCCGAGCACGCCCGCACGCAGCCAGTTGAGCTTCTCATGCACCTTCCCGTCGTGCGGGTCGGTGCGGTGCACCGGTTCGGCCGTGGCATCCGTCATGGCGGCAGTCTCGCAAAGCGGAGCGCCGCTCGCCAGCATGGTGAGGCTCACCTGAGCGGCGCGGTCCCACGCGCGTCGCCGGGATCGCCGGTTCGGCGGCCCGTCGGCGACGGAGTACCATGGTCGCGGTTCGACTTATCTCGACATCGAGGTATCTTGACGTCGAGACTCTCACAGCCGGGCCCCTCACCCACCCATCCCTGCGCGCATTCCGCGCGAACGATAGGAAGCAGAGCGTGGATCTTTACGAGTACCAGGCCAGAGACCTCTTCGAGAAGTACGGAGTGCCGGTGCTCCCGGGCATCGTCGCCGACACCCCCGAAGACGTGCGCGCCGCAGCCGAGAAGCTCGGCGGCGTCGTCGTCGTCAAGGCCCAGGTGAAGACCGGCGGCCGCGGCAAGGCGGGCGGCGTCAAGGTCGCCAAGAACCCCGACGAGGCGGAGGAGGCCGCGAAGGCGATCCTCGGCCTCGACATCAAGGGCCACGTCGTCAAGCGCGTCATGGTCGCCGGGGGTGCGCGCATCGCGCAGGAGTTCTACTTCTCGGTGCTCCTCGACCGCGCCAACCGCTCCTACCTCTCGCTCACGAGCGTCGAGGGCGGCATGGAGATCGAGCAGCTCGCCGTCGAGAAGCCCGAGGCCCTCGCGCGCATCGAGGTCGACCCCGGCACCGGCATCAGCCCTGAGAAGGCCCGCGAGATCGCGGTCGCCGCGAACTTCCCGGCCGAGCTCGTCGACAAGGTCGCCGACGTGTTCGTGAAGCTCTACGACGTCTACACGGGTGAGGACGCGACGCTCGTCGAGGTCAACCCGCTCATCCTGTCGGAGGACGGCGACGTCATCGCCCTCGACGGCAAGGTCACGCTCGACGAGAACGCCGAGTTCCGTCACGCCGGCCACGCGCTGCTCGAGGACAAGGACGCGGCCGACCCGCTCGAGGCCAAGGCCAAGCAGCTCGACCTCAACTACGTCAAGCTCGACGGAGAGGTCGGCATCATCGGCAACGGCGCGGGCCTCGTCATGTCGACGCTCGACGTCGTCGCCTACGCCGGCGAGAACCACGGCGGCGTGAAGCCCGCCAACTTCCTCGACATCGGCGGCGGCGCCTCAGCCGAGGTCATGGCCAACGGCCTGTCGATCATCCTCGGCGACCCGCAGGTCAAGTCGGTGTTCGTGAACGTCTTCGGCGGCATCACCGCGTGCGACCAGGTCGCCAAGGGCATCGTCGGCGCGCTCGCCGAGCTCGGCCACGAGGCGAACAAGCCGCTCGTCGTGCGCCTCGACGGCAACAACGTGGCCGAGGGCCGTCGCATCCTCGAGGAGGCGGCGCACCCGCTCGTCACCCTCGCCGACAACATGGACCAGGGCGCCGACAAGGCCGCCGAGCTGGCGAACGCCGCGTAAGCGCAGAAGGACAGGATCACTGCAATGACGATCTTCCTGAACAAGGACAACAAGGTCATCGTCCAGGGCATCACCGGCGGTGAGGGCTCGAAGCACACCGCGCGGATGCTCGCGGCAGGCACCGAGGTCGTGGGCGGCGTGAACGCTCGCAAGGCCGGCACCACGGTGCTGCACAAGGACCAGGACGGCAACGACGTCGAGCTGCCCGTCTTCGCGTCGGTCAGCGAGGCCATCGAGGCGACCGGGGCGGATGTCTCGATCGCGTTCGTGCCGCCGGCCTTCACGAAGGACGCGGTCGTCGAGGCCATCGACGCCGAGATCCCGCTGCTCGTCATCATCACCGAGGGCGTGCCCGTGCAGGACTCGGCCGAGTTCTGGGCCTACGCCAAGGAGAAGGGCGAGAAGACCCGCATCATCGGCCCGAACTGCCCCGGCATCATCAGCCCCGGTGAGGCGCTCGTCGGCATCACGCCCGCGAACATCACCGGCAAGGGCCCGATCGGCCTGGTCTCGAAGTCGGGCACGCTGACGTACCAGATGATGTACGAGCTCCGCGACCTCGGCTTCTCGACCGCGATCGGCATCGGCGGCGACCCGATCATCGGCACGACGCACATCGACGCGCTCGCCGCGTTCGAGGCCGACCCCGAGACCAAGGCCATCGTCATGATCGGCGAGATCGGCGGCGACGCCGAGGAGCGCGCGGCCGACTTCATCAAGGCCAACGTGACCAAGCCGGTCGTCGGCTACGTCGCGGGCTTCACCGCGCCCGAGGGCAAGACGATGGGCCACGCCGGCGCGATCGTGTCCGGCTCGGCCGGCACCGCCCAGGCGAAGAAGGAGGCCCTCGAGGCCGCCGGCGTCAAGGTCGGCAAGACGCCGTCCGAGACCGCCCGCCTGCTGCGCGAGGTCTACGAGGCGCTCGGCGCGTAAGACAGCGGATGCCGCGGCCGGCGCCTCGCGCACCGGCCGCGTCACAGGGAAGGAGCCCCGTCGGCGATGCCGGCGGGGCTCCTCGTGTCAGGTGCGAGCTGCCTTCTCAGCTCACGGGTCGATGATGATCACGCAGGTGTAGGTGCCCGGCAGCAGGTTGCTCTTGGTGAGCGACCCGTCGCCGTCGGCACCGGTCGTCGCCTCGTACGGCGGGTCGGATGCGGCATCGCAGTCGATCGTCGACGCCGTGCCGCCGTCGATCTGGGAGTCGACCGTGATCGTGAAGTCCGTCAACGGCATGTTGGTGAACGTCAGCGGCGTGGCCGTGTCGCAGTCGGTGTCGGCGACGACCGTCGCGTTCTGCGGGTTGGCGGAGGTCACGGCGTAGCCGGTCGGAACCTGCTCGGTGACGGTGTAGCTGCCGGCGTCGATGCCCGCGATGCAGGCCACGCCGTTCGCGTCGGTCGTCGCCGTGGTGCCGGCAGGCAGTGTGCCGCCCGAGACGTTGAACACGACTCCCGCGTGCGGTTGCGTCGTCGGGGTGGCTGCCGCGTGCTTCCTCGTCTTCACGATCTTCAATGCGCCGCAGTTGTTGATCCCGGTCGGCACAGGTGCGATGTAGTCCTTCATCGCGGCGGTGAACGAGTCGGAGGACCGGCTCTTCAGGTACGCGCTGCCGAACGCCACGCAGCCGTCGCCGACGATCGCGGAGAAGTTCACCGTCGCCTCGCCGAAGGTCCGCGGCGAGATGTCCTCGGCTTGCAACCCGTCGTTCTCTGCGGCCGGGATGACACTGGTGTTGATCGATCCGGTGGCGTCGCCCGCGGCGGTCAGGCTCTCACGGACGCCCCAGCACGGGGTGCTGTTCGCTGCCTCGCAGAGCGACTTGTTGCCGGACGCGACCCACATCGAGAGGAAGAGCTCGGGGTTGGTGCCGCCGTTGGCGAGGTCGTACTGGATGAGCAGGTCGCCCGCGGTGCGCTGCGGCGTCACGCCGTTGCCGGAGTCGACGTCGGACTGGTTGAACTCGAAGTCCATGTTCGTGGTGCCGGTCGGGTCCTGCACCCGGTGCCAGAACAGGTGGAGGAAGTCGTCGCCCGGCGTCTCCTCGAGGTAGAGGCCGAAGTTCTTCAGGTCGGACTTGTTCGGCGGGATGCTGCCCGTGACGGGCGAGGGCACTGCGGTGTCCTCCTTGGAGCCCTGGCCGAACGAGTCGTCGCCGGTCCCGGATGGCGCATCCGGCTGCACGACGTAGCTCACCGAGGCCCAGTCGTCCCAACCGCCGTTGTCGACCTCGAGGTTCGCGTCGGAGTCGATCTCGAAGTTGCTGCCGTCGAGGCTGATGATGCCCGGCGGGTTGACGGCCTGTGCCGGACCTCCGATCATCACCGTGCCGACGAGCGCCAGGAAGCCGGCGCCGGCGGCGCCGCGGAGTAGCCGCCGCCGGAGCGCAGCGCGCTCTTCGGGCGTTCGGATTCGGGTAGTGGATGGCATGTTCGCCTCCGGTGTCGCAGGTTCGCCAGGTCCGGTCGGACCGGACGGCCTCTGCGGGCGGTGGGCGGACTCGGGCGGTCCGCAACGGCGCGTCCGACGAGGTGGGTAGGTGCTTCACCGGGCGTGCATCGCGCCGTAGGGGTCTCTCACGCCAGTTCGCACGTTACTCCCGTACGTCATCGCCCGGAACAAGAATGAGAAAACCTCATGTACCCAGATATGGGCACACACCAGGGGAGCCCCGTCGGCGATGCCGGCGGGGCTCCTCGTGTCAGGTGCGAGCTGCCTTCTCAGCTCACGGGTCGATGATGATCACGCAGGTGTAGGTGCCCGGCAGCAGGTTGCTCTTGGTGAGCGACCCGTCGCCGT
>NZ_JBPSLA010000004.1:0-416907 GCF_051715505.1 Agromyces excoecariae
GCCCCGCTCGTGTACGCATCGAGCTGGGCTGCCACCGACGACGAGACCACACCGGCGCCACCCAGGATGACGATCTTGCCCGGCTTCAACCGCGTCAACTCGGCCGCGACCTCGGACGAGATGCCGGAACCGACAAGTAGCACAGGTGCGTCCTTCATACCCGCCACGGGCGCCCCGGAAAGCGCGTCGGCGAAACCCGCACCACTGGCCACGTACGCCACCGGAACACCCGAACTGAAGTTCTTCGACGAGATCTCCGCCGACGTCGAGTACCGGTCCGCACCCCACAACCGCTCGACCACGGGATCCACGGCGGCGCTGGGAGTCACGGATGCGCTCGGGGTGGAGGGCATCGAGTCGCCGACGACATTCCTCGCACTGACCACGAACGTGTACGACGTGCCGTTCGAGAGGCCGAGGACCGTGGCGCTCGTCGAGGCCGACGTGGTTTCGACAGTCGCACCCCCAGGCGAGGCGGTCACCGTGTACCCCGTGATCGCCGATCCGCCGTCGTCGGCAGGCGGAGTCCACGACACTGCGACCTGACGGTCACCCGGCGCTGCACTGACGTCTGTCGGAGCAGCAGGTACCGTCGGCTGGGGCGGCGCAGCCGCCGACGTGAACGATGTCCGTGGCGAAGCCGCACTCGAGCCGACGCCGTTGCGTGCAGTCACGTCGACCTCGTAGTCCGTTTCAGGATCCAGACCACCGACGGTCACGCTCATGTCCACGCCGAGCTCGAGCGTTCGAACGGGCTCGCCCGCGCCGGCCGCGAAGAGCCGGACCGTGTATCCGAGGAGGACGGACCCGTTGTCCGCCGACGCGCCCCACGTCACCTTCGCATCGATGCTCGAGACCTCGTCCACGACAGGCGCGCCGGGAGCGCTTGGAACTGACGGCGGGGTGGTGAACGCCGTCCGGATTGACGGGTCTCCCTCCCCGATCGCGTTCCGAGCCGTCACGGCGACCTCGTAGTCGATTCCGGGATCCAGACCATCGACCGACACCTCGGTCAGCGGCCCGACGTCGAGCCGTTCGACGATCGTCTCGGACCCGGCCAGGTACACGCTCACGGCGTAGCCGAGAATCGCGGAACGGTTGTCGGCCGGAGGCACCCACGCGATCGTCGCGCCGTCGATCATCACGTCGTCGACCGTCGGCGCCGCCGGAGCATCCGGGACGCCGGGCGGAGCCTCCGGAGTCGAGAACGACGTTCGCTCCGAGTGCTCGCCAGAACCGACGGCGTTGCGCGCGCTCACCTCCACCTCGTACTCCGACTCCGGATCGAGTCCGCCGAACACCTGTTGCGTGGTGATTCCCAGTTCCAGCGTGCGAATCGGTACATCGGAACCCGACTCGAAGAGACGGACGGTGTAACCACTGATCGCGGCCCCGTTGTCGGCCGGGGGCACCCAGCTGATCGTCGCGCCGGTGCTCGTGATCTGGTCGGCCGACGGCGCGGCCGGCGCGTCTGGGACCGACGGGGCCGCGCGGACTGTCAGCGTGGCCGCCTCCGATATCAGCGTGGCCCCGTCATGCGTGAACACCACCCGGTACTGGTACCCGTCGAGGGCGAACTCCGCGGCGAACCAGTACGAGACGTCGCCGACGCCGAGGGACTCCCACTCCCCGCCGGGAGCACGTCGTTCCCACTCGATAGTCGGCACCGGCGTGCCGGAGGCGGCCGCGCGGAGCTCAACCCACTCGCCGTCGGCGGCTGACGTGTCGTCAGGGTGCAGCGTGACCGCGAACTCGGTCGTGAGGGTCTGCTCGGGAGCGAGGGAGGACTCGCCATCGGCCAGGGGTTCCGCCGTCATCTGAACGGTGGCCACGCCGCCCGTGCTGGTCGACACGAGGTCTGCGGTGTCGAGCGTCGCCTTTCCGTTGTACCAAGTCGTGCGATGTGCGCCCTCTCGAATGTAGATCGCGTACTCGCCGGCGGGCACCGCGGGGAAGCGGAACCCGCCGTTCTCATCCGTGTAGACCTCGACGTCGAGGAGGCGCCCGACGGCGGGCTCCGCACCGAAGACCTCCGCAACGAAGCCCATGAACGTCTCGACCGGGGTCGGCGGCACTGCGAGTCCGACCTCGGCCCACGGGATCGGAGCCCCGTCGGGGTCGGTCACCGTGCCGGTGATGACCGACCCGAGGGATAGGGCCGCGTCGACGCCGGTCAGTGGTTCGCTTCCGACCGAGATCTCCGCAGCGGTCTCGAAGGAGGGCTGGTCGTCGTACCACTCCGAGACGTACAGGCCCGAGTAGTTCGTGAGCTCGACGCGATAGGTGCCGGTGAGCACGCCGTGCACGGTGTATCGACCGTCGGAATCGGTGTAGCCGGAGTAGCGCCACGAGCCGCCGACGTCGGTGAGGTGCACGGAGACGTTCGGCAGGGGAACGCCGTTGTTCTCCGAGACGATCCGACCCGAGACGCTCGCACCCTTCGTCAACCCGATCTCGAGTCCCGAGACCCCCGACTCGGGCACATCGACGTCGACTGCAGTCTGGAGATAGTCCTCGTACTCCGCGGTAGCCGACAGTTCGACGATGCCGGGGTCGTCGACCGTGAGTTCGAACTGCCCGGTTGTCGTTCCAGAGCCCCAGCCGTCCGACCCGAGCGAACCGAATCCCGTCTCCCGGTTCCAGTTGAGATTAGCTCCGGAGATGGGCGAACCGGTCGCCGCATCGAACACCCGACCACCGACCGGGATGCCGGGCTCGACCTCGACGTCGAAGGCGACGGGCGGAGACCCGTCGGACGGGATCTCGACCTCGGCCCGGGCGATTCGGGTCGCGCCGCCGTCCCAGTCCTTCGCCTGCACCACCATGACGTAGGTACCGGGCGCGACGTTCGAGAACGAGTAGCGGCCAGAGTCGATCCAGTCTTCCGCGACCCACTCCTGCGCCGAATCGAGGAGCGTGACTCGGCCGGAGAGCGTCGCGTCGGGTTCGCCCTTCAGGGTGACGTCGCCCGCAAGCTGAGACGGTGCGCTCAGGTCGATGGAGATGTCGACGACCTCGTCACCGCCCTCAAGCGGAATGTCCGCTGTGTCCATCCATGCGTTTCCGGCGCTCGCGGTGACCCTCCAGGTGCCTGCCGCCAGTCCCGGCAGCGCCCATTCGACCTGGCCGCCGGGTTCCTCGCTCGAGACTCCGATCCAGGTGGAGTCTGCGGAACCCATCGCCTCCCATGCGCTGAGCGATACGAAGGTCTCACCTTCAGGCAGGATCACCGTGCCCCGGATCGTCGCCCCGAGGTCGACCTCGAAGGCCGCCGTGGCGGACTCATCGGCACCGAGACTGATTGCCGACGCATCCGAACGCACCCCCGATCCGCCGAACCACCTCGACGCGACAAGGGGCGTCCCGCCCGAAACCGCGAGCGCGTAGTTGTTGGCGTTCAATTCGTCGATCTCGTAGGTGCCCGCCGCATCCGTCGTCGCTTCGGCGATCGGCGAGTCCTGGTCGTTCGCCGCGAAGGCCCGGACGACCGCACCCGCGATCGGCGTGCCGTCGCTCAGCTCGACGGTTCCCGCGATCGAGGCGCCCTCCCGGGATACGAAGTCGATGCCATCGACGGCCTCGCCCTCGGTGAGCGGCACAACGGTGGCCTGCTCGGCCGTGATCACGCCGTCGAAGTACTGGAGGAGTCCGCCCCAGCCACCCTGCTCCATGGAAAAGGTGTAGTCGCCCGCGGGCAGTCCGGTGAACGTGAAGGTCCCGTCGTAACCGACGTAGGCCATCCGCTGCTCGACGCCGTCGCGATACGCCCTCACGACGTCTCCGCTTCGCGGTGTGCCGTCGGGATCGGTCGATGTGCCCGCCACGCTGGCTCCTCGATACACCACGGCGTCGTAGCCGGCGAGGCTCGGAGTCGATTCGACCACGACGATCAGGTCGGCGTCCTCGTACGAGGTCGCGCCATCCCAGTAACTCGCGGGGCCATTCTCGAACGAGAAGGCGAGTCGGTAGCTCCCCGATTTCACGCTCCCGAGGACGTAGGCGCCGTCATCCGCGGTGGTCGTCCAGTGGTACTGCCCGTTGGAATCCTCGGGGGCGAGGCTGACATGGGCGCCGCCGACCGGCGAACCATCGGCGTCCACGACGGAGCCCGCGACCGAGCGTCCCGACAGGTCCACAGTGAAGTCGACGTCGGGAACGGACGCGCCGGAGACGACCACCGATTCCGCCCCCCTCGTGGGATACGTCAGGATCGCATGAGACGAGGCGCTCAACCGGACTCCGAATTCGCCGTCCGGCAGAACGATCGACCAAGGGTTCGCTCCGTTGCCGATCCGGATGAACTCCTCACGGTAGGTGTAGTCAGCGCCACCAGGGGAGAGCAGCAGTCGCGCTTCGGTCGTCGCGCCAGCGGGCAGCCCCGCGACCGTGATCGTGCCGCCGACTTGATGTCCTTGCCTGAGCTGGATGTCTCCGAGCTCCACGTAGCCCGGGACGGCTTCGAACCGACGCATGGTCTCGTACCCGTCGATGAGGGTCCCATCGACCGCCAGGAATCCGCCGACCAGCCCGAGGGCGTCGGCATCACCGACCTGGAACGGGAACTTCCACTCCGTGGTCACCGGCATCGTGAACGTCCCGTCGGCCGCCGTCACGGCGGTGGCGATCGGCAGCTCGTGGTACGTGTAGCCCGCGTGCACCTCGACCCCCGACACGGGTTCGCCGCTCAGGTCGACGATCGTCCCGGAGAGCGTCACCGTCGCGGGTGCTGCAGCGGCGGCGTCGGTTCGAGCCACGGGCATCGTTCCGATCTGCACACCCGTCAGGTCGAAGGTCGGCTCCGCGTCAGCTGCCGATCTCGTTGCCGACGTTGCGGCGTCGCGACCGGCCGCTCCGGTCCGCGAATCCGCGAACGCGACGGGCGCAACACTGATGGTCAGCGCCGCTGTGACGAGGAGAGCGAGCGCGGAGCGGACGACCCTACGTGGTGGGCGCGCCGCCTTCCGGTCCGTCGAACCGATACCGCGCCGATCCACCATGCTGTCTCCCTTGCACGCGTCAGCGGCCCCGAGTCGAGGCCGCTCGTGCAGGCTATCGAAGCGGAGATCAGCCTCACATACACCCGTTCTGGGGGAGCGCTTACCGGGAGCCGATGTGGAATGCTTCGCCCGCGAACGGGCCGTTCGACCCGGCCGCGATGTCGGCGGGCGGGCATAGGATCGGTGGACCGCATCGGCGCGGACGAGGCATCCGCTCGCCCCGGTGCACGACGACGGAGGTGGTCACGTGACGACGGGGGTCAGCACAGCCGCGCAACTCGAGCGGTTCCGAGAACTCCTGCTGGCGGAACAGCGCGAGGCCGAGGAACGGCTCGCCGAGCAGAGCGAGGGGATCACCGCGGTCCGCGCGGCGAGATCCGACACGTCGGTCGACGACGAGCACGACCCCGACGGCCCGACGATGAGCCAGGAGTGGTCGCAGCGCACCGCCGTCCTCCACGACGTCGAGCACGAGCTGACCGACGTCGACCGTGCGCTCGCGCGCATCGACGAGGGCACCTACGGCGTCTGCGAGCGCTGCGGCAACAAGATCACCGTCGCCCGCCTCGAGGCGCGCCCGACCGCGACGCTCTGCATCGACTGCGCGAGGCTCGTGCGCTGACCGGAGAGGCGGGGTCGGTCCGTCGATGACGGCACGGCCGCGGCATCCGCCACCGCCGCGCCCGGAGGGGGCCCGAGCCTCAGCCGACCGACCGCAGACCTCGGAACGACGTCAGGTACAGCGGCGATGACGCAAGGACCAGGTAGATCACAGCGCACGCCGCGACGGTCGGCACCAGGCCGAGCTGTTCGGCGGCGAGGCCGCCGAGGAAGGCGCCGAGCGGCATCGTGGCGGTGACGCCGGCCGTCGTGACGCCGAAGACGCGGGCCCGCATGCCGTCGGGGATCAGCCCGTACATCGCCGTCGAGATCATGGGGTTGATCGCTCCGGCGGCGAGCCCCGAGAGCGCGAGCACAGGCAGCAGCACCGTTGCCGGAGCGCCGAGCGCCATGGTCAGGTACGGCACGGTGCCGGCCACGGTGAAGCAGGCGGCGAACACGAGCCGCCCCGAGAAGCGGTGCCCGACCGCCCCGAAGACGACCGAGCCGATGAGGGCGCCGCCCGCGAAGCAGCCGACCATGAAGCCGAGCTGGGCCGGGTCGCCCAGCACCTCGGTCGCATAGAGCGGCTTCAGCACCGTCAGGCCCGCCGCGTCGATCGCATTCGTGAGGGTGACGAGCAGCACGATCGAGCGCAGCAGCGGCGAGGATGCCACGAAGCGGAGCCCCTCGACGAAGCCGCCGCGCCCGGCCGACGCGGCCCCGTCCGGAGACTGCGCAGCACCCGCGTCCGGCCCGGTGGACGGTCGTGCGACGCGACGCGGGATGAAGCACGCGACGAGCAGTGCCGAGACGACGAAGCCGCCGGCGTCGACCAGGAGCGCCGGCATGGGTCCGAGCAGCGCGACGAGGCCGCCCGCGGTGGCCGCACCGAGCATCATCGCGCTCCGCTCGACCGCGGACTGCGCACCCGCGGCGCGCTCGATGGGCCAGTGCGCGAGCGCGGCCAGGTCGGGCGTCAGCGAGGTCTTCGCGGTGTCGCCGGGCGGGTCGAGGAGACCGCCGAGGAACACGAGGGCGAGCAGCGCTCCGAAGGGCAGGCCGACGGTCGCGTGGAGCATCGGGATCGCGAACACCGTCACCGCACTCGCGAGATCGGCGACGATGCTCGACGCACGGTAGCCGAAGCGGTCGACGAGGACACCGCCGAGCGCCCCGCCGATGACGAGCGGCACAGTCGCGAACACCCCGACCACGCCGGCGGCGAGCGGCGAGCCGGTCTGCTGGAGGGCGATGATCGGCAGCGCGACGAGGGCGATCGCGTTGCCGCCGCGCGAGAACAACGCGGCCGTGAGGTTCGCGATGATCGGCGATCGGCGGCGCGGCAGCTGCAGTCGGTCCGGACGCGGCGCGGCCGCCGCGCTCGCGGACCCGCCCTCCGGCGTCGTCGGCTCGTCGAGCCGCAGGTCGGCCTCCGCGCTCATCGCTCGCTCCGCGGGAAAGTGTGCGTGATCCAGCGCACCGCACGGGTGCCGGGGCGCGGCTCCCGACCGACGGCCCACCACTTCTCGCGCACAGCCGCGAGGTCGGATGTGAGTTCGCGGAACTCGTCGAGGGTGAGCTGGGCGCCGCCATCGCTCGAGTCGGATGCCGCGATCCACTCGGGTTCGAGATCGAGCTCGGCATCGAGCGCGGCGAGCAGTTCGCGGTGGTACGAGTCGATGACGGTGCGGCGCATCGCCTCGGCCGCCTCGCGACGGTCGGGGTCGTCGAGGTAGCTCTCGGCATCCAGGCTCGTCATCTCGTGCGCCGCGCGCCACCAGCGCTCGCGCCCGTCGCGCTCGTGCTCGGGGGCGGGCTCGACGAATCCGTACTTGGCGAGCGTCGACAGGTGGTAGCTGATCGACCCCGATGCCGTGCCGGTCGCCGCGGCGAGCATGCCGACCGAATGCGGCCCCTGCATGCGCAGCAGGCCGAGGATGCGCAGCCGCAGCGGGTGCGCCATGGCGCGCATGGCCCCGGCATCGCGCAGGTCGATGGACTTCCCGTGTTCGCTCACGCGGCCATGCTAACTCCACAAGATTCCTTGCACAACACTTCTTGCAGAGTTCTCAGAGGGCTGCGAGCGTCTGCCTCGCGATCTCGAGCTCCTCGTTCGTGGGCACCACGAGCACCGCGGTCCGCGAGTCATCGGTCGAGATGCGGCGCGCCTCACCCGACCGCACGGCATTCCGTTCGGCATCCACCTCGACGCCGAACCCGTCGAGCCCGGCGAGCGACATCGCACGTACGACGGCCGCGTTCTCCCCAACCCCCGCCGTGAACACGATCGCGTCGACGCGACCCAACTGCGCCGCGTACGCGCCCACGTACGAGCGGACGCGGTGGGCGTACACCTCGAGCGCGATCCGCGCCCGCTCGTCACCGGATGCCGCGGCCTCGGTGAGGTCGCGCATGTCGCCGTGCCCGCCGAGCCCGAGCATGCCGCTGCGCTTGTTCAGGAGGTCGTCGACCTCGTCGACGCGGAACCCCGCCCGTCGCTGCAGGTGCAATACGACGGCCGGATCGAGGTCGCCCGACCGCGTGCCCATCGCGAGGCCCTCGAGCGGGGTCATCCCCATGCTCGTCTCGACTGACCGCCCGCCGTCGACGGCGCACGCCGACGCGCCGTTGCCGAGGTGCAGCACGATGAGCTTCAGCTCCTCGACCGGCCGGCCGAGGAACGCTGCCGTGGCACGGGAGACGTATCGGTGCGAGGTGCCGTGGAAGCCGTACCGCCGGATGCGATGCTTCTCCGCCACGTCGCGATCGATCGCGTAGAGGTACGCCTCTGGAGGCATCGTCTGGTGGAAGGCGGTGTCGAACACCGCCACGTGCGGCACCGACGGGAACGCGCGCTCGGCGGCGACGATGCCGGCGAGGTTCGCGGGGTTGTGCAGCGGCGCGAGCAGCGACAGCTCGTCGATGTTGATCTTCACGAGCTCGGTGATAACCGTCGGCTCGAAGAACCTGGCGCCGCCCTGCACCACGCGATGGCCCACGGCCACGGGCGCGTGCTCGTCGAGCGACGGCCCGTGCTCGGCGAACGCCCGGAGCATCCACGCGAACGCCGCGTGGTGGTCGGCGACCGAGACCTCCTCGCGGAAGGTCCGCCCGGAGGCATCCGTGTGGGTGGCGCGCCCCGCGCCCGCGCCGATGCGCTCGACCAGGCCCGAGGCGAGCCGCTCGCCCGCCGCCACGTCGACGAGCTGGTACTTCAGCGACGACGACCCGGAGTTGACGACGAGGACGACGTCTGCGTCATCCGCCGAGCTCACGACGCCGCCTGGATCGCCGTGATCGCGACGGTGTTCACGATGTCCTGCACGAGCGCGCCGCGCGAGAGGTCGTTGACGGGCTTCCTGAGGCCCTGCAGCACCGGACCGATCGCGACCGCGCCCGCCGAGCGCTGCACGGCCTTGTAGGTGTTGTTGCCCGTGTTCAGGTCGGGGAAGACGAACACCGTCGCGCGACCGGCGACCGACGATCCCGGCAGCTTCGTGCGCGCCACCGCGGCATCGGCGGCCGCGTCGTACTGGATCGGGCCCTCGACCGGCAGCTCGGGGGCGCGCTCGCGCACCAGCTCGGTCGCGCGTCGCACCTTGTCGACATCCGCCCCGGAGCCGGACTCGCCGGTCGAGTACGACAGCATCGCGACGCGTGGCTCGATGCCGAACTGCGCCGCGGTCTGCGCCGACGAGATCGCGATGTCGGCCAACTGCTCGGCGGTCGGATCGGGCACGACCGCGCAGTCGCCGTAGACGAGCACGCGGTCGGCGAGCGCCATGAGGAACACGCTCGAGACGACCTGCACGCCCGGCTTGGTCTTGATGATCTCGAAGGCCGGGCGGATGGTGTGTGCCGTCGTGTGCATCGCCCCGGAGACCATGCCGTCGGCGAGGCCGAGCTCGACCATCATGGTGCCGAAGTACGAGACGTCCTGCACGGTGTCGCGGGCCTGCTCGAGCGTGACGCCCTTGTGCGCGCGACGCCGCTGGTACTCGTCGGCGAACCGGTACACCAGCACGTGGTCGTGGTTCGAGAGCACGGTGGCCCGCGAGATGTCGAGGCCGAGGCCGATCGCGCGCGAGCGGATCTCGATCTCCTCGCCGAGGATCGTGAGCTCGGCGACGTCGCGCGAGAGCAGCGTCGCCGCGGCGCGGAGGATGCGGTCGTCGTATCCCTCGGGCAGCACGATGTGCTTGCGCGCGTCGCGCGCGCGGGCGAGCAGGCCGTACTCGAACATGAGCGGCGTGACCACGTCGGTTCGTGCCACGTCGAGCCGGTCGAGCAGCTCGACGCCGTCGACGTGCTTCTCGAAGAGGGCGAGGGCCGTGTCGCGCTTGCGCTGGGATTCGGCGGCGAGCTTGCCGCGGGTCTGCGTGATCGCGAGCGCGGTGTCGTAGCTGCTGAGCTGGGTCCGGATGATCGGCAGGCCCGACTTCAGGCCCTCGATCAGGCGCTCGACCGTCTCGGAGACGGGGAACCCGCCGTTCAGCACGATGCCCGCGATCGACGGGAACGTGGCCGACGAATGAGCCGTCAGCACCCCCAGCAGTACCTCGCTGCGGTCGCCCGGCACCACGACGACGGCGCCCTCGGTGAGCCAGGCGAGCACGTTCTCCATCGACATCGCCGCGACGACCACTCCGAGCGCCTCGCGCTCGAGCAGTTCGGGATCGCCGGCGTAGAGCTCGCCGCCGACCGCGCGCATGACCGAGCGCATCGAGGGCGCGACGAGGTACTGGTCCTCGGGGATCGCCCAGACCGAGACGGATGCCTCCGGACCGCCGGCCGCGCCCGAGGCCGATCGCACCGCCTCGACGACGTCGTCGAGCCGGTCGGGGTCGGCGCGGTTCGCGACGACGCCGAGGAGCGTCGCGTGCTCGCGCACGAGTTCCTCGACCGCGAGCTCGGTCAGCTGCGCGAGCTCGTCGGGCGTCCTCGCGTCCGTGTACCCGAGCCGCTCGCTCGCGCCCCGCCCCTGCGTCACGCGCCCGCCGACCACGAGGAGGACCGGCGCCCCGAGGTTCGCCGCGATGCGGGCATTGAAGGCGAGCTCGGTGGGGCTGCCGACATCCGTGTAGTCGGAACCGATCACGACGACCACGTCGCACCGCGCCTCGACGGCCTTGAACCGGCGGACGATCGTCGCGAGCGCGGCCTCGGGGTCGCCGTGGACGTCCTCGTAGGTGACGCCGATCGCCTCGTCGTAGCCGAGGTCGATGACGCCGTCGTGCGCGAGGAGCAGGTCGAGCACGTAGTCGCGCTCGTCGGTGGACCTGGCGATGGGCCGGAACACCCCCACCCTGGTCGCCCGTCGGCTCAGCGTGTCCAGCGTTCCGAGGGCGACCGTCGACTTGCCGGTGTTCCCCTCGGCGGAGCAGATGTAGATGCTGTGCGCCACCCGGCCAGCCTACCGAGGCGGATCAGGGCGGCGCAGGCTCGCGGAGGCCGTTCCGGACGTCGCGGTCCGGAAGCCGAGCACCGTTCGCTTATGCTGTTCGGACCCGACCGCGTCGACCCCCGACGACGCCCACGCACCAGGAATCAACCCGTGAACCCCATCGCCCTCATCGGAGCGGGCCCATCCGGTCTCGCCGGCGCCCGCGCGCTCAGTCGCGCCGGCATCCCCTTCATCGGCTTCGAGGCCGGCCCCGACGTGGGCGGCCTCTGGAACATCGACAACCCCCGGTCGACGATGTACGAGTCCGCGCACCTCATCTCGTCGCGGACCACGACCGAGTTCGCCGAGTTCCCGATGGACTCGACGGCCGACTACCCCGGCCACCGCGAGCTGCACCGCTACTTCCGCGACTACGCCGACGCGTACGGCCTGCGCGAGCACTTCCGCTTCGACACGCGGGTCACCGCGGTCGAGCCGATCGACGGCGATGCGACCGGGGCGAGCGGATGGCGCGTGACCGCCGTCGACGCGGACGGCGCCAGCACCACGACCGAGCACTCGGCCGTCGTCCTCGCCAACGGCACGCTCGCGGAGCCCAACGTGCCGGGCTTCCGCGGCGAGTTCGCGGGCGAGCTCATCCACACGAGCGCCTACAAGTCGCCGAAGGTGTTCGAGGGCAAGCGCGTCCTCATCATCGGCGCGGGCAACTCGGGCTGCGACATCGCCGTCGACGCCGTGCACCACGCGGCATCCGTCGACCTCTCGGTGCGCCGCGGCTACTACTTCGTGCCCCGCTACCTGTTCGGCCGCCCGAGCGACACCCTCAACCAGGGACGGCCGCTTCCGGCGCGCATCAAGCAGTTCGTCGACACGCGGGTGCTTCGCGCGTTCACGGGCGACCCCGTGCGGTTCGGCTTCCCGAAGCCCGACTACCGGATCTACGAGTCGCATCCGATCGTCAACACCCTGATCCTGAACCACCTCGGCCAGGGCGACCTCCGAGTCGTCGCCGACATCGACCGCTTCGACGGCGGGTCGGTGCGCTTCGCCGACGGCAGCGCCGGCGAGTACGACCTCGTCGTCCTCGCGACCGGCTACCGGCTGGACTACCCGTTCGTGGACCGCACCCACCTCAACTGGACGGCTGCGGCACCCGAGCTGTACCTCAACGTCTTCCCGCCGAGCTTCAACGGCCTCTTCGTGCTCGGAATGATCGAGGCGTCCGGTATCGGCTGGCAGGGGCGCTACGAGCAGGCCGAGCTCATCGCCGCCTACCTCGCAGCCCAGCGCGACGAGCCGGACGCCGCGAGCCGCTTCCGCGACGCCGCGGCGAAGCCGTGGCCCGACCTCACGGGCGGGTACCGCTACCTCGGCCTCGACCGCATGTCGTACTACGTCAACAAGGACGCCTACCGGCGCACGGTGAAGCGGATGCTGCGGACGCTGAGCCGGCCCGCGGCATCCGTCGGCGCTGCGGCCTCGCCCGCCCCGGCGGCACCCGTCCCGAACACCGCGACCGGCACTCCGAAGGCGGGCACCCGCGCATGAACATCGACGACGTCGTCCTGAACTTCGCGCCCGGCTCGATGATCGCGCTGAACGTGGTGCTCGGCTTCATCATGTTCGGCATCGCGCTCGACACCTCGCCCGCCGACTTCCGTGCCGTCGCACGCGCGCCGAAGGCGATGCTCATCGCGCTCCTCGCGCAGGTCGTCCTGCTGCCCGCGGTCACGTTCGGGCTCACGCTGCTCCTAGACGTGCAGGCGTCCGTCGCGCTCGGCATGCTGCTCGTCGCCGCATGCCCGCCCGGCAACATCTCGCAGGTCCTCACCTACCGCGCCCGCGGCAACGTGGCGCTCTCGGTGTCGATGACCGCGGTCGCGAACGTGGTCTACATCTTCGTGCTGCCCCTCAGCATCGCGTTCTGGGGCGGAATCCACCCGAAGGCGTCGGAGCTCGTGCGGGCCGTCAGCCTCGACGGCTGGCAGATGCTGCTCGACATCTTCCTCATCATCGGGCTGCCCTTCATCGCAGGCCTCGCCATCCGCGCGCTCTGGCCGCGCTTCGCGGCCCGGGTGCAGCCCTACGCGCGCTGGATCAGCCTGCTCGCCCTGGTCGGCTTCATCGTCGCCGCGCTCGTCGGCAACTGGGCGATCTTCATGGCCTACATCGGCGTGGTCCTCCTCGCGGTGTTCCTTCACGACGCCATCGCCCTCGGCCTCGGCTACGCGAGCGCCCGCATCGGCGGGCTCGGCGTGCGCGACCGCAAGGCGATCACCTTCGAGGTCGGCATCCGCAACGCCGGGCTCGGGCTCGGCCTCGTGTTCTCGTTCTTCGGCGGAATCGGCGGCATGGCGATCGTCGCCGGCTGGTGGGGCATCTGGGACATCATCGCCGGGCTCGCGCTCGCGACGCTGTGGGCGCGGCGCACCAGGCGGGCGGATGCCGCGGCCGCCGCGGCATCCGAGTCGGACAGCCCGAGCCAGACGGTCGACGAGCCCGGGGCGTCGTCGTGACCCGGCGCATCCTCGTCACCGGCGGCAGCGGGTTCCTCGGCTCGAACGCGGTCAGCGCACTGGCCTGGGACCCGGACGTCGAGCTCGTCGTCTCGGGCGACGTGCGCCCGCCCGCGGCCCCGGTGCCGGACGGCGTCGTCGTCGAGCCGTGCGACGTGACGGACGCCGCGTCCGTCGCCGCCGTCGTCGAACGACACGCGATCGACACGATCGTGCACCTGGCCGCGATCGTGAATCCCGGCGGACTCAGCGAGGAGGTCGAGTACCGCGTCGACGTCGAGGGCACGCGCAACGTGCTCGACGCCGCCGTCGCCGCGGGCGTCCGCCGGATCGTGGTGTCGTCCTCCGGCGCCGCGTACGGCTACCACGCCGACAATCCCGAGTGGCTCACCGAGGACGCACCGCTCCGCGGCAACCAGGAGTTCAGCTACTCGCGGCACAAGCGACTCGTCGAGGAGATGCTCGCCGAGTACCGCACGCGGCACCCGGAGCTCGGCCAGGTCGTGCTCCGCATCGGCACCATCCTCGGCCCGACCGTCGCGAACCAGATCACGGCGCTGTGGGAGGCCAAGCGGATCCTCCGCATCGCGGGCTCGGAGAGCCCGTTCGTGTTCGTGTGGGTCGACGACGTGGTCGGCGCCATCGTCCGCGGTGCGACCGGCGAGGTCACCGGCGCCTTCAACGTCGCCGGCGACGGGCGAGTCACGGTGACCGAGATCGCGGACGCGCTCGGCAAGCCGACCGTGACCGTCTCGGCGCGGGCCCTCACGGCGATGCTGCGCGTTGCCCACGCACTGCGGCTCACCGTGCACGGGCCCGAGCGGGTGGGCTTCCTCCGCTTCCGCCCGGTGCTCGACAACACCCGCCTCAAGCACGTGCTCGGCTACTCGCCCGAGCGGACGAGCCGCGAGGCGTTCGAGGAGTACCTCGCGGTTCGACGCACGCGTTCGCTCGGGTAGACTGTCCGAGGCTCCTCACGTGGCGCCATCCAGGCCAACTCCCCCAGGGCGGAAACGCAGCAAGGGTAACCGGGCTCTGGCGGGTGCGTGAGGGGTCCCAGGAGGATTCGCCTAGTGGCCTATGGCGCACGCTTGGAAAGCGTGTTGGGTGAAAGCCCTCGGGGGTTCGAATCCCCCATCCTCCGCGACGCGAACCCCCGGTCCTGCACCGGGGGTTCTGCCGTTTCGTCCCCGAACGGGCGTCGCCGCCCGCACACGAACGCGGGATGATGCGCACAGCCCGGACTCCGTCGCGCAACGACGCACGACCTGCGTCGCACGCCTCACGAAGGGGAATCCGTGTCTGCATCCATCCAGCACCAACGTCGCGGCATGATCGCCGCCGCCGCTGCTGCCGCGCTCGCGGCATCCGTCATCGCCGCACCCACCGCGATGGCGCGGCCGCTCGAGAACGTCAGGTTCACCGAGGAGGAGTCGTTCACCGACGACGACTTCTGCGGTGCGGGAATCACGGTGGAGATCGAGTTCATTCGCGAGGTCCGCATCCTCTTCAATTCGCGCAAGCCGGGGACGGCCCCGTACTTCCACGCCAACACCGAGCTCACCGGCACCTACACGGGACCGGGAGGGACGGTCACGGAGCTGAGCAAGACGGTCGACAAGGATCTCGCGATCACCGACAACGGTGACGGGACGATGACGATCCTCGTGCTCGCAACCGGAAGCGCCAACGTCTTGGACGAGTCGGGCAAGGCCATCGCACGCAATCCCGGCCAAGTGCGGTACGAGGTGCTGATCGACTACGGCGATGACATCTCCGACCCCTCCGACGACGAGTTCCTCGAGTTCCTCGGCGTCGTGAAGGGCTCGACCGGTCGAACGGACGACTTCTGCGCCGCCGTACTCCCGGCCGTGTCCTGAGCGAGGACGCGAGCACGACCATCCCGGCCTGCGCAAGTCCCCCTTAATGCCGAATGGCGGCATCGCCGTCGACGGAACATCATGGTCCCGATGTCAGTGGCAACGATGAGAACGGGATACGGGGACGCAGGGGAATCCCGCATCGGCCAGGCAGGGGGCGGGGGTCTCAGGGTGCTCACCCTGAGACCCCGTCGCTCCTTGACCAGGGCCGTGGGGCTCCCGGTGGTCGCCCTTCTGGTGCCCGTCATCCTGACCGTCGCCTGGCTCGTCTCCCCGCTCGGAAGCACCGCGGTGGGACTCACTGCGGTGGTCGTCGTCGTGCTGGCGGCGCTCGGCGTCGCCGCCTACGTCAGCTACCAGCGCACCGAGGTCGTGGTCAGCCCGCACGGCATCGTCGAGCGCGGGTTCCTGGGTCGCATCCACAGCGTCGCCCGTCGCGACATGGCCGGAGTGCTCCGCATCGAGACCTACCGGGGCGACTCGCTCGAGACCGTCCGGCAGCTATTCGTCGTCGACGCCGACGGCGCCTGCCTCTTCCGCATGCGCGGGGCCTTCTGGGACGATCGGTCCCTCGACACGATCGCCGACGTCCTCCAGCTCGAGGAGACCGTGCGCACCGAGCCGGTGACACTGACCGAGCTCAGGGCGTCGGACCCGCACCTGCTCTACTGGTTCGAAGGACGCGGACTCCGCCGCTGACCGCCGCCGAGTCCGGGGCGACATCCTGCCTCACGCCGTCGTGATGCCGAATCGGGGCGCGTCGGGTCGACTCGACGTCAACTCGTGGAAGCCGAGACGTTCGTAGAACGCCCGAGCACCGACGTTCGCCGCGTCGATCCCGAGGTGCAGCGCCGGAACGCCCCGCTCCGCCAGCGCCGCTCGGAGGGTGTCGATGAGACGGCGGCCGAGACCTCGACCCTGCAGTTCGGACATCAGGTCGATGTGCAGGTGCGCGGGGTACGCCTCGAGTTCGGGGATCCGCATCCGCTCGGGGTCGCCCCCGTCGGCGATGAGCTGCGCCTCGGAATACGCCGGTCGATGCGCGGTCGGCGGGCCCACGACCGGGTGCCGGTCACGGAAACCCGGCGCCCATTCGCTCGCGTACCAGTCGATGAAGTCGGCGGTGTCCGCGATGCCGAGCACGTACCCGGCGACGCGCCCGTCGAGCTCGACGACGAAGGCGAGGTCGGGCGCGTAGTCGACGTAAGGCAGGGCGTAGACCTCCGGCATGAGCGCGTCGTCCGAGTAGATGCCGGTGGCATCGCCGCCGGCGGCGGCCGTCTTCAGGCACACGCGGGCCACCGCGGACCGGTCCGCGTCGCGGTACGGGCGGATGATCGGCTCACCCGCGGCCCGCTCCACCGCGGCGCCCTCGGCCGGGCTCACTTCCGCTTCGCCATGCCGAAGAGGCCCGTGAGCACCTGCGTGATCACCTTCTGCGTGGACTTCGAGCCGAGGACCTCCTCGAGCGGCGACCGCTGGGGGGTCCGCGAGCGAGAGCGCGACGAGGTCTGCTTGATGAGCCGGTCGTACTCGGCCTGCGCCTTCTTCTCGGCCTTCGCCTGGTCGGCCTCGATCCTCGCCTGCATCTCGGCGTACTCGGCGTCGGCCTTCGCCTTCGCCTCGGCGGCGTCGGCCGCGTCCGCCGCCGCCGCGGCATCCGCCATCCGCCTGGTCAGCAGTTCGTGCGCGGATTCGCGGTCGATCGCCGTGCCGTACTTCGCGGTGAGGGGGGATGCCGCCACCGCGGCCTCGATCGCGGCGCCGTCGCTCGGCGACATCGACGCCTGCGGCGCACGCAGCCGGGTCCAGGCCACGGGGCTCGGAGCGCCCTTCTCGTTCATGACCGTCACGATCGCCTCGCCGGTGCCGAGCACGGTGAGCGTCTCCTCGAGGTCGTAGCCCGAGTTCGGGTACGTCGAGACGGTGGCGCGCAGCGCCTTCGCGTCGTCGGGCGTGAATGCGCGCAGCTGGTGCTGCACGCGCGAGCCGAGCTGTGCGAGCACGTCGCCGGGCACGTCCTTCGGGGTCTGCGTGACGAAGAACACCCCGACGCCCTTGGACCGGATGAGCCGCACGGTCTGCACGACCTGCGCGAGGAAGTCCTTCGACGCGTCGCGGAAGAGCAGGTGCGCCTCGTCGAAGAAGAACACCAGCTTGGGCCGGTCGAGGTCGCCGACCTCTGGCAGGGCGCCGTACAGGTCGGCGAGGAGCCACATCAGGAACGTCGAGTAGAGCGCCGGCTTGTCGGCGACGCCCGGCACTTCGAGCAGGCTGATCACGCCGCGGCCGTCGGGGCTCGTGCGGAGGAACTCGGCCGTGTCGATCTCGGGCTCGCCGAAGAACACGTCGGCGCCCTGGTCGGCGAACGCGATGAGCTCGCGCAGGATGACGCCGACCGTCGCCTTCGACAGGCCACCGAGCCCTTCGAGCTCGCCCTTGCCCTCGTCGCTCACGAGGTAGGCGAGCACCGCGCGCAGGTCGTCGAGGTCGAGCAGTGCCAACCCGTTCGCGTTCGCGTAGTGGAAGACCAGGCCGAGGCTCGACTCCTGGGTCCCGTTCAATCCGAGCACCTTGCTGAGCAGCAGCGGGCCGAAGCCCGAGATCGTCGCGCGGATCGGCACGCCCCGGCCGACGCCGCCGAGGGAGAAGAACTCGGTCGGGAAGCTCGCCGCCTCCCAGGCCTGCCCGATGCCGTCGGTGCGCTTCAGCAGCTTCTCGCTGGCCGTGCCCGGTGTCGCGACGCCCGACAGGTCGCCCTTGATGTCGGCCGCGAACACCGCGACGCCGGCGGCCGCGAGCTGCTCGGCGAGCACCTGGAGCGTGCGGGTCTTCCCCGTGCCGGTCGCGCCCGCGACCAGGCCGTGTCGGTTCGTCATCGCGAGCGGGATGCGCACCGGCACGTCGGGCATCGCCTCGCCGTTCACGAGTGCACCCATCTCGAGCGCCGCCCCTTCGAAGGCGTAGCCGGCTCGGATGCGGTCGACCTCGTCGGCGGCGAGGGGGCCGGCGATCGCGGGCGGGGCGGATGCCTCGGGAGTGGAAGCGGCATCCGTCGTGACGGTCGTGGTCGCGGCATCCGTCGCCGCCGCGGCCGCCGCCTTCGCGAGGGCCGCGGCCTCCTCGGCCTTGCGGATCGCCTCTGCCGCCTGCTCCTGCAGGGCCGCCGCCGCTGCCGCCGCCGCCTCCGCCGCCTCCTGTGCCCGCTTCACCGCGTCGTCCGACATGGGCCCGATCCTAACGGCGCGGGCACCTCCGCGTCGGGATACTGGGCTGGTGAGCGATCTCGGTCCCGTCGATCCCGGGAGAGCCGACGAGGCGGCGTGGCTCCGCCGCTGGCGGCTCCGTCCCGACGGCGAACCGTCGACCACCGCGTCGAGCCGCCTGATCCCCGTGCGCACCGAGGACGACGTCGCCGCTGTCCTCAAGATCGCGCACGAGACCGAGGAGGCGCGCGGGTCGGCGCTCCTCGTCGCGCTCGACGGGCACGGCGCCGTCCGGGTCATCCGGCACGACCACCGCGCGCTGCTCATCGAACGGGCGATGGGCCCGCGCGACCTCGTCTCGATGGTGCGCGATGGCGAGGACGACGCCGCGACCCGCATCCTGTGCGCGGTCGCCGAGCGACTCCACGGCGAGACGGACCGCGTCCTCGCGCTCCCCGACCCCCCGCCCCTCGTTCCGCTGGAGACCTGGTTCGGCCAGCTATTCGCCCACGCCGACCGGTTGGAGCCGTTGCACCGCGCGGGCGCCGACCTCGCCCGGCGACTCCTCGACGAGGATCGCGAGCCGGTCCTCCTGCACGGCGACCTGCACCACGGCAACGTGCTCGACTTCGGCGAGCGCGGCTGGCTCGCCATCGATCCGAAGGCGCTCCTCGGCGACGCGGAGTTCGACGTGTGCAACCTGCTCTGCAACCCGTCGCACGAGCGCGCACTGGTCCCGGGCCGGCTGGCCCGTCAGTTCGCGGTCGTCTTCGACGCGACGGGCTTCGCGCCGAAGCGACTCCGCGACTGGCTCGTCGCGTGGAGCGCGCTGTCGTCGACGTGGTTCGAACTCGACGGCCGCCCGCAGCGCGCGGCGTCGGCGGCCCGGATCGGGGAGGTCGCGGCCGGGCTGGCGGTCTGACGACGACCACGCCCGGCGCGGCGACGCGGCCCTGCCCGGCCCTGCCCGGCCTCGCCCCGCCGGGCACGGCTCACTGCACGATCGGCAGCCCCGTGGCATCCGCAGCCTGCTGCATCGAGCCGGCATCGGTCACGTCGAGGCCCGCGCCCTCCATGAGCGCGGTGGCCTGGGCGGAGCGGTTGCCCGACTTGCAGTAGACGACGTACTCCCCCTCGGCGTCGAGCGCTGGGATCTCGGCGGCGAGCTGACCCGAGGTGAGGTCGAGGTTGACGGCGCCGTCGAGGTGGCCGGCGGCGTACTCGGCAGGCGTGCGCACGTCGACGACGACGGTGTCGGCGCCGAGCTCGATGGGCTCGGTCGAGGCGCACCCGGTGAGGGCGAGCGCCGCGGCGCCGACGGCCGCGACGAGTGCGGTGCGGATGCCGCGGGCGCGACGCGCGGGCAGCTCTGAACGGGTCGACGCGGTGGTCGAGGGGCGGATGATCGTGGTCTGCATGCCTTGAATAATACCCCAGGGGTATCTCATGCTAGAATCGGGGCATGGCTTCCGTGAACATCACCCACGACACGATCGAGTCGACCATCAAGGACAACGACATCGTGCTCCTCGACTTCTGGGCGGAATGGTGCGGCCCCTGCCGCATGTTCGCCCCGATCTTCGAGTCGGCGTCCGAGAAGCACGCCGACGTCGTCTTCGGCAAGGTCGACACCGAAGCCGAGCAGGCGCTCGCCGCCGGCTTCCGCATCACCTCGATCCCCACGCTCGTCGTCTTCCGCGAGGGCATCATCGTCTTCGCCCAGCCGGGTGCGCTGAACGGCGCCCAGCTCGAGCAGGTCATCGAGGGCACCAAGGGGCTCGACATGGACGACGTGCGTCGCCAGCTCGCCGAGCAGCAGGCCGCCGCCGCCGCGCAGGCGTGAGCCGCCTGGCCCGCTCGCTCGCCGCGCGCTCGTGCGCGGTGGGCCGCGGCGAACGTGCGCTCCGCGGCGTGATCGCGGTGTTCCTCGGTGCGTTCGCGCTCTCCAACCTCGACAACCCCTGGTGCGCGATCCCCGCGGGGATCTGCTCGACCTTCCTCGCGATCGGCGCGATCACCGGATGGTGCCCGACCGACCTGCTCTCGCGCTCCGCCGACGCGACCGAACCCAACCTGCTCGGCTACCCCGAGGCGCGGCGCGAACTGCTGGGCTGAACGGCCCGTCACCCGCCCCGGCCCGGGCGTACGCTGAGCGCATGATGACGGACCAGCCGCTCATCGGCCCGGTCGAGGCCCCCGACCTGCACGTCATGTCGTTCAACATCCGACGACGGATGCCGCGCAACCGCCCGGGCAGCCCCGACCGCTGGGCGACGCGCAAGCCGCTCCTGCGGCGCCTCCTCGCGGCTGAGCGGCCCACCGTCCTGGGCGTGCAGGAGGCGCTCGACGAGCAGGTCGAGGTCGTCGGGCACGCCCTCGGGGCGAACCACCGCTGGGTGGGCACCGGACGCGACCCGGGCGGCCACGGCGAGGCCTGCCCCGTGTACTACGACGACGAGCGACTCGAGCTCACCGACTGGCGGCAGCTGGCGCTCTCCGCGACGCCCGACGAGCACGGCTCCCGGTCGTGGGGCAACCTCACCCGCCGCGTCGTGGTCTCCGTCGACTTCACCGACCGGGAGACCGGCGGGCGCCTGCACGTCCTCAACACGCACCTCGACCACTTCTCGCGTCGCTCGCGGCTGCAGTCGGCGCTCATGATCGCCGGTCTCGCGCACACCGCGCACCTCGAGGACCCCGGATCGGCGATCGTCGTCACGGGTGACTTCAACGCCGACGAGCGGTCCGCCGTGCACCGCCGCCTCACCGGGGACGGGGTCCTGCGCGACGCCTGGGATGCGACCTCCGAACGCCTGACGCCCGAGTGGGGCACCTTCTCGAACTACGGCCCCCGCAAGCGCGGCGGACGCCGGATCGACCTGATCCTCGTCGGCGGCGCCGCGGAGGTGACGCACGCCGGCATCAACGCGACCAGGTTCGAGGGGCGCGCCGCATCCGACCACGAACCCGTGCAGGCGGTGCTGCGGCACCGGACGAGCGGCGCGGCGACGCGATCCCACGACGAGGCGGCGGGCGACCGCCGGGAGAGGGAGGCCTGATGCGGAGCATCTGGAGCGGACTCACGAAGCGGGCCGAGGGCCCGGGCGAGATCGCCGCCGACGTGCTGCGTCTCGTCGCGCTGGTCTGCATCCCCATCGCGGGCATCGGATGGGGTCCGCTCGGGCTCGTCAGCCTCGCGTTCGTGTCCGCGGCCATGGTGCTGCCACGCCTGCTGCACGTGCGCCCCGCGCTCGACCTCTCGTTCGGCCTCATCGCACTCGTCTCCGTGTGGAGCAGCGTGACCGATCTCTACGTGGCCGTCCGCTGGTGGGACATCCCGATGCACTTCCTCATGAACGGGCTGGCGGCCGTGATCGCGGTGCTCCTGTTCGTGCGCCTCCGCCTCATCGCCGACCCGCAGCGACTGCCCAGCCCCGTGCTCGCCGCGGTGCTCGTCACGACCGCGTTCGGGCTCGGACTCGCGGTCATCTGGGAGGTCTTCGAGTGGTTCGGCAAGAACTTCATCGACGACGCCATCTACGTCGACTATCGCGACACGATCGGCGACCTCGTGTGGGGCGGGCTGGGCTCCGCGGTCGGCGGCCTCGCACTGCCGGTGCTCGCGCCGAAGCCCGAGCGGGCGACGGCCGATCGGGCGCGACGGTAGGCCGGCGTTACGCGCCGATCGTCACCGCCGGCCGCGCCGCCCAGTCGCGCGCGAGATCCTCGCGCACCGCGACCCCCGTGCCGGGGCCGTCCGGCACGCGCATCTGTCCGCGGTGCTCGCCCGAGCCGAGCACGAACGGCTCGGTGAGGTCCTCCGCGAAGTACCGGCCCGACGCCGACGTGTCGCCCGGCAGGACGAAGCCCGGCAGAGCGGCGATCGCGACGTTGGCCGCACGGCCGACGCCCGTCTCGAGCATGCCGCCGCACCACACCGGCACCTCGCGCGCGCGGCACGCGTCGTGCACGCGCAGCGCCTCGAGGAACCCGCCCATGCGGCCGGGCTTGATGTTCACGATGCTCGTCGCGCGGCGCTCGATCGCGTCGACCGCGGTCGTGACGTCGAGGATCGACTCGTCGAGGCACACGGGCGTCCGGGCGGCGCGGGCCAGCGCCACGTGGGTCGCGAGGTCCTCCTCGGCGAACGGCTGCTCGATGAGCAGCAGGTCGAACGGGTCGAGGCCCGCGAGCAGCGCGATGTCGTCGGACGTGTACGCCGTGTTCGCATCGACCTGCAGCATGGCGTCACGACCGATGAGCTCGCGCACGGCGGCGACCGGGACCAGGTCCCACCCGGGCTTTATCTTCAGCTTGATGCGCCGGTACCCCTCCTCGACGTAGCCGGTCACCTCGTCGAGCAGCTCCTCGAGGATCGGCGCGATGCCGACCGAGACCCCGCAGTCGACCCAGTCGCGCACCGCGCCGAAGCACTCCCCCATCGAGCGTCCCTGCGCCCGCAGCTCGGCGTCGAGCACGGCCGCCTCGAGCGCGCCCTTGGCCATACGGTGGCCCGCGACGAACGAGAGAGCCGGGCCGACGGATGCGGCGAGCGGTACGCTCCGGATCGACGCGGCCGCTCCTCCGCCCGCGCCCGCCGCGCCCCTGCCTGCGCCATCGACCTGCTGCTCGCGGTCGTCGAGCCAGATCCCCGTCGCGTGGGCCGGATCCTCGATGAGCACGCCGCTCACGTGACCGTCGTCGTCGACGTGCGGTGCCGGGGCGCGCAGCAGCGCGGGTGCGAGGTAGCGCTCGATCACGGATGCCGCGCCGTCGACGTACTCCGCCGAGTAGAACGGGTCGCGGCCGGCCACGCACTCGCCCCACCCGTCGCCGCGATCGGTGCGCACGTGCACGAGGAGCACCTCGCGCGCGACCTCCCGGCCGAACGAGGTCTCGAACGGGCGGACGAGCGGCACCTCGAGGCGGTGCAGCTCGATCGCCTCGATGCGGGGTGCGGGCACATCGGCCCGCGTGGCTTCGGCGGTCTCGGACATCATGCCTCCCGGTCGGGGTCGTCGGCGGTGAAGACGTAGTCGCCCGCGGCATCGAGCTCGGGGCGGAGGCGGCCGTCCGCGAGCGCGGCGAAGGCCTCGCGGGAGGCGTCGCGGAGTGCGGCCGCCGTCTCGCGATCGGCCGCCCGGACCGCCTCGAAGTCGGCCACGAGCGGCAGGCCGCCCTCGGCGCGCCAGGCCGGCTGCGGCATCCGTTCGAGGGCGCGGGCCACCCGGGGCGAGGCGAGTCGCCAACGCACTTCGAACCGGTCGCTGCGGTCGCCGCCCGAGATCGCGTCGCGGAGCTCGCCGTAGAAGTCGGGGCGGTACGCGGCGACCTCGGCGCCGAGGCGGACCAGGTTCATGCGCGCGTTGCGGCGGATGAGCGGGTCGTACGTCCAGCGGATCTCGTCGACGCCGTGGTCGAGGCAGATCGCGCGCTGTCGCAGCTTCAACGCGACGCCGATGCCCCGGCCGCGCGCGGCGGGATCGACGGCGTTCATGTGCGAGTGCACGTGCAGGCCGCCCTCCCAGCCCAGGAATCCGAGCGCGGCGCCGAGCGGCGGACGGGCCGGATCGGCGAGCTCGCGCGCGGCATCCGCCCGCCCCGGCGCGGCAACGGCCACGAGCACCGTGTTGCCGGCGTGCGCGATCGCCTTCAGCGACGCGAGGTCGACCGTGCGGCCCGCGCCCCACGTCGCGTCGAAGCGCGCGAGCGCGCCCGCGAGCTCATCGGGCGTCGCCTCGCGGGTGACGACGCCAGCGCGTCGGTCCTCCTCGTCGGCGAGCTCGTCCGCGCGGGCGAGGGTCGCGGCATCCGTCATGTTCCGGACCCTACCGCGTGCGCGAGCCGCACGGGCGGCCTTCGTTCCCGCGCGGTTCGAGTGCCGTTCCGACGGTCGAGGCCCGGTTCGATCGGCACTGCGCCGCAGGAACCGGACTCGAACGGATCGCGCGCGGCCGGGTCGGTCGGCCTGGCCAACAATGCGCAGGCCGACCGTGCGCGCGCTGCGCGCGATGCGTCCGAGCCGCACCGCGCGCCGAGCGTCAGCGGGCCAGGCGGTCCTCCATGCCCCACGCCTGCCCGTAGCCGCCCTCGGCCTCGGCACGGGCCATGAGGTCGAGGAACGGCTTCGCGTCGAAGGCCTCCGGGCCGAGCACGCCACGGCCCGACCAGACGCCGGTCGCGAGCAGCTCGAGGGCGACGACCGGGTTGAGCGCGGTCTGCCAGACGACGCACTGCGCCTCGTACTCGCGCATCGTCCACTCGTTGTCGCTCACGTGGTACAGGTACACCTCGCGGGGCTCGCCATCCGTGCCGGTGCCCGTCACCCAGAGCCCGGCGCAGGTCTTGCCGGTCATCTTCGGGCCGATCGTGGCGGGGTCGGGCAGTGCCGCGGCGACCACGTCGCGCGGAGCGACCTCGACCGGGCCGTTCGCGCTCCGCACGCGCACGGGCGTGGTCGAGTCGAGCCCGAGCAGGTGCAGCGTCTTCAGCACGTTGATGAACTCGTCGCCGAGGCCGTACTTGAAGGTCACGCGCTTCGCGTCGACCCAGCGCGGCATGAGGAGCACCTCCTCGTGCTCGACGTTCACGCACTCGACCGGGCCGATGCCCTCGGGGAACTCGAACACCTCGGGCTCGCTGAACGGCGGCGTGGTGAACCAGCCGCGGTCCTTCTCCCACACCACGGGCGGGTTCAGGCACTCCTCGATCGTCGTCCAGATCGAGAACGACGGTGCGAAGATCTCGTTCCCCGCCTCGTCGCGCACGACGAGGTTCGCGCCGTCGCGCGTGCCGAGCTCGTCGATCTCGCTGAAGAGGTGGTCGGCCGCGTACCGCGCGAACACGTCGGAGAGGCCGGGCTCGACGCCCATGCCGACGAGCGCGAGGCGCCCGGCGGTCTCCCAGTCGTCGGCCTGCGCGAACTGGTCGTCGCCGAGCTTCACGCCGGTCTCGGCGTACGGCTCGGTCGGGTGCGGCTCCGACAGGCTCATCGCCATGTCGAGGTAGTCGGCCCCCGCAGCGAGGGCGCCGCGGAAGATCGACGGCACGAACTTCGGCTCGACCGCGTTCATCACGTGGGTGGCCCCGTGCTCGCGGGCGACGGAGGCCACGACCTCGGGATCGCTCGCGTCGACCTGCGCCGTGGCGAACCGGGCAGCCACGGCGTCGCCGTGCTTCGCGGCGATCCAGTCGACCGTTCGCCGCGCGCGGGATTCGTCGTAGTCGCTCACGACGAGGAGTTCGTAGAAGTCACGGCGGGCGGCGATCTTGGCGATGGCATCGCCCACGCCCCCCGCACCGATGAGGAGGATTCGCATGGTGGGTACGGTAGCCGTCATCCGCTGAATTGTCCAGTTGGACAATTGAACGGATGCGCGTCGGCGCATCGGTCGGCGCCGAGGCCTTCGGGAGGAACTTCCGATTCCGGTGCGGCGCGTCGCGGGCGTCGCAACGGCGTGTCCCGGCGTTCTTCCTCCCGAACGAGCCCGGCGACGACCGGTCGACGACGCCGAGACGCGAGCACGACGTCGGGATGAGGCTCGGACCCCCGAGTCAGTCGAACGCCGGAGGCAGGCCGCGCGAGGCCCGGACGATCGTGGCATCCGCCACCGCGCGCGTGACCGCCGCCATCACCGTCGGCCAGTCCTCGAGCACGTGCCGGGCACTCGGTCGGACCACCGGAACGCCGAACGCGTGACCGACGAGGGTTCGGTCCCGGTCACGATGGAACTCCTCCGGCCCCGAGTGGTGGGCGCGTCCGTCGATCTCGAAGAGGACCACGCCATCGATCAGTCCGTCGAACCGGCCGACGTTCGGGAAGCGCACCTGCGGCATGACCGAATGGCCCGCATCGACGAGCCTGCGGACGAAGAGGCTCTCGACCCCCGATTCGAGCCTTCCCGTGTACTCGTCGACGAGCACGCGCGTCGTCGCGACGCCCGCCAGGACGGCCTCGACCCCGAGGCGGGTCAGCACGCGCTCGTGCAGGACCGAGTCGACGGCCGCTCGCGCATGCTCCTCGGGGAGGCATCGCACCGCGCGCGCGAGCGCGGCCTCCGGTGAGACGATCCAGTCGAACGCCCGCTCCGGAGCCGGATCGGGCGCCCAGTGCACGCGCGGCGAGCCCTCCATCGCGGCACGGACTCCGTCTGCTCGCCGACGGTGGTGGGCGGCGAGCGGATGCCACACCCTCGACGCTCCTCCCCGGTACGACCGCGATGCAGGACGGATGTGCCCCGCGGACGGCGGTGCGTGCAGGTGCAGCACGTCATGCTCGCCGGCCCAGACCCCGAGCCGTCGCAGGGCCGAGACGCAGCCGATCGCGGCGCCGGTGGCGATCGCCTCGAGCTGCTCGCAGTCGGCCGACGGAGCGGCGATCCAATCACGCCGAGGCCGGAACACGTCCCCACGTGCGACGGCCCGCGAGATCTGCCGTCGATCGACGCCGTGGGCGATCAGCGTGCTGGCGCGGGCCACGTGGCCGAGCCGGGAGAGCTCGTCGAACAGTCCGGGCATGCGGCGAGCGTCGCGAATCCGGTGCACGCGCCCGTGCCGGTCGGCCGGATCCGGGGAACAGCCGTCGACAGACGGCCTCGGGAGGAGCGGTCGCGAACGGACGTGCTCCCACGGGAGGAGGATTCGGCCGGCATGCGGTGTGTCGCCCTGCGACACGCCGACCTGCGGCCGGAAGTTCCTCCCGAGGGTGCGACTGCATCCGTCAGCAGAAACCGGCGATGCCGTCCCAGGCTGCGGAAGGGCTCTCCACGCCCTCGCGGACGACGGCGGCCTCGATGAGCCCGTAGGGCCGGTCGGCGGCGAAGAACACCTCGTTCGGGTTGTCGAGCCCGAAGGGCGAGAGGTCGACCACGAAGTGGTGGTTGTTCGGCATCGAGAACCGGATCTCGGCGATGTCGTCGTGCGCCTCGAGGACCCGACGCCCCATGGCGAAGAGCGTGGCCTGCAACCCCGGCGAATACCCCTCGGCGAAGGCCTCCAGCAGCAGCGCCCGCACGCTCTCGAACCGCCCGTCGAAGTCCACGTCGGCGCGTGCGTAGCGCCACCGGGCCGAGACATCCGTCGCCAGGATGCGGTCGTGGGTCTCCGCCAGCGTCGTGTAGCGGTCGTGCGGGTAGTCCTCGAAGCCAGAGCCGGTCGACTTCATGACCGTGAGGTCCTTGAGCCCGGCGATGACATGGCGGGTGGCGCCCTCGGCGACGACGACGGCGGTGCGCACCTCGTGCCCCGACCGCACGAAGGCGTGGTCGTGCGGGGCACCGCCGACCGCGATGCGCTGCCAGGAGAACCGCTCAGCCGCCCACCGCCCGCCGGAGACCCACTCGAACGACGACACGAAGTGATCGGCCAGTCGCAGCAGGAACGCCTCGGGCGAGCCGATCCCGTCGCGGGCGAAGGCGAAGATCGTGTTCTTCTGGGTGTCGGTCGGCACGACGTGCGCGTTGTCGCCCACGAGGTGGGCGGCGGTGAAGTCGCCGCGCAACTGCGAGGTGACGTTCAGGTCGTCGATCTCATGGCGCGCGCTCTCGCGCGCGACCTTCACGACGCGCACCTCGGCCTTGCCGTACTGGTTGGCGCCGAGCACGATGGCGGGTTCGGACATGGTCAGCTCCCTCGGTAGGTGGAGTAGGCGAACGGGCTGAGGAGGAGCGGAGCGTGCACGTGCCGGCCGTCGTCGGCGACGTGGACGGTGAGCACCACCTCCGGGTAGAACGTCGGCGTGCCGCGTGCGGCGAACCACGCCGCGGTGTCGAAGCGGAGCCGGTAGTCGCCCGCGGGCAACTCGTCGGGGCCGATGCGGGAGATCCGACCGTCGGCATCCGTCACCGCGCGGTCGAGCTCGCGCCATCCGTCGCCTGCGCCGTCCCCGTCGCCGCCGCGGGCGGAGAGTGCGACGGCGACGCCCTCGGCCGGACGACCCGACGTGGCGTCGAGCACGTGGGTCGTGATGCGCGACCGCGATCGCGCGGCGTCCTGGTTGCTCATGCGAGGAGTCCCTTCAGTCGGAGCACGGCGATCTGGCGGAGCTGGTCGGCGACGACGGGTTGCTCCTCGTCGGGCGTGTGCCGAAGCCGCACGGTGAGCGCGTCGAGGATCTCGCGCGACGAGCGTCCGGCGGCGCGGATCAGGAACACCCGCCCGAACCTCTCCTCGTACGCGCGATTGCCCGCGGCGAGCGCGGCGTCGGCGGGGTCGACGCCCGCCTGTTCGGCGCGCGACATCGCGGCCTCCGCGCCCCCGCCGGACGGCCGCTCGCCGATCCGCGGGTGGTGGGCGAGCGCTGCCTCGACCTCGGCGGGCGTGAGCGGGCTCGCCGCGACCTCGGCGCGTGCGACGAGGGCGTCGATCGCGTCGTAGGGGCGACCGTCGACGAGTTCGGCGCACCAGCGGTCGACGTCGAGGCAGGGCCGGAGGAACGCGATCGCGTCGTCGCGGTCGGCCCCGTTGAACGTGTCAAGCGTGGACACGCGGTCCTCCATCCGATCGTGCCCGTCGGAGCAGCCGCCCGCGCGCCACCGTGCCGTCGACCTCGCGGCCGGCCAGGTAGGTCGCCCGCACGACCCCGACGAGCTCGCGGTCGGCGTACGGCGTGATCGGGTGCCGATGGTGGAGCGCCGCGGCATCGACCGTGAAGGCCTCGTCGGGCGCGAGGATCGCGAGGTCGGCGTCCGCGCCCTCGCGGATCCCACCCTTGCCGGCTCCGTCGAGGCCGATGAGTCGCGCGGGCCCCGCCGACATCCACTCCACGACGCGTTCCAGGCGGATGCCGCGGCGACGCGCCTCGGTCCAGACCACCGGCAGTCCGAGCTGGAGCGATGCGATGCCGCCCCACGCCACGGCGAAGTCGCCGTCGCCCGCGAACTTAACCGACGCGGGCGCCGGCGAGTGGTCGGAGACGATCGCGTCGATCACGCCGTCCTCGAGCGCCTGCCACAGCGCGTCGCGGTTCGTTGCCCCGCGGATCGGCGGGCAGCACTTGAACGCGGTGGCGCCGTCCGGCACGTCCTCGGCGGTGAGCACGAGGTAGTGCGGGCACGTCTCGACCGTGAGCCGGACGCCGTCGGCCCGGGCGCGGGCGATCGCGTCGAGGGCGGCCGACGAGCTGAGGTGGAGGATGTGCGCACGGGCGCCGGTTCGGCCGGCGGCCCCGATCACGGCCCCGATCGCCGCTCCCTCGGCGGCGTCGGGCCGGGAGGCGAGGAAGTCGGCGTACTGCCGGCTGTGCGGGTGCGGCGCGGCGTCGATGATCTCGGCATCCTCGGCGTGCACGATGACGGGCACGTCGGCATGGTCCCCGCGGTCTGCGGCGGGCTCGCCGCGTGACAGGACGGTCATCGCGCGCTCCATCTGCTCGGCCGTGACCGGCGGGAACTCCGCCACGCCCGAGTCGATGAGGAAGCACTTGAAGCCGAACACGCCCTCGGCGACGAGTGGCAGCAGGTCGGGTTCGTTGCCCGGCACGATCCCGCCCCAGAAGCCCACGTCGACGAACACGCGTCCGGTCGCCCGCGCCCGCTTCACCGCGAGCGCTGCGACCGACGTGGTCGGCGGGATGCTGTTGAGCGGCATGTCGACGATCGTCGTGACGCCGCCCGCCGCGGCGGCCCGAGTGGCGGTCTCGAACCCCTCCCAGTCGGTGCGACCGGGCTCGTTGACGTGCACGTGCGTGTCGACGAGGCCGGGGATGAGCACCTCGTCGGCGCCGAGACGCACGCGGTGGGCCGCCCTCAGCGCGGCGCCGGGCTCGGCGATGCGCGCGATGCGACCGTCGAGCACGGCGACCTGGGCGGGCGCGAACGCACCGTCGACCAGCACGCGGTCGCCGGTGACGACGAGGTCGAACACGACGGATGCCTCGGCGCCCCCGATCGGGGAGGCGTCGCCCTGCGGCATCCGCTCGCCCATGCTCACCCCGCCGTCCGCGCGCCGCCCGGCGGCGAGCCCTCGCCGACGCCCGGCCCGGTCAGCCGCACCTGCCGGTTCACGTCCTTGTAGAGCAGGTAGCGGAAGGGCCCCGGCCCGCCCGCGTAGCAGGCCTGCGGGCAGAACGCGCGGAGCCACATGAAGTCGCCCGCCTCGACCTCGACCCAGTCGCCGTTCAGTCGGTACACGCCCGTGCCCTCGAGCACGAAGAGCCCGTGCTCCATGACGTGCGTCTCGGCGAACGGGATCTTCCCGCCCGGCCGGAAGGTCACGATGTTCACGTGCATGTCGTGCGCGAGGTCGTCGGGGTCGACGAACCGCGTGGTCGCCCACGCGCCGTCGGTGTCGGGCATGGGCTGCGGCGCGACGTCCGCGTCGCTCGTCACGAACGAGGCCGGCGCCGGAATGCCGTCGACGGGCTCGTACGCCTTGCGGATCCAGTGGAACGAGGTCGCGGTGTCGCCGTCGTTCGCGATCGACCAGGCCTCGCCGGCCGCGACGTACGCGTAGCCGCCCGGACCGAGCACGTGTCGCGCGCCGTCGAGGTCGACGGTCAGCGACCCGGAGGTGACGAAGAGGACGCCCTCGACCCCGGCCTCGGCCTCGGGCCGCTCGGCTCCCCCGCCCGGCGCGAGTTCCACGATGAGCTGCGCGAACGTGGTCGCGAAGCCGGCGATCGGGCGGGCGATGATCCACGACCGGGCGCCCGTGAAGCCCGGCAGGTTGCTCGTGACGATGTCGCGCAGCACCCCCTTGGGAATCACGGTGTACGCCTCGGTCACGATGGCGCGGTCGGTGAGCAGCTCCGTCTGCGCGGGCAGTCCGCCCGTTGGGGTGTAGTAGCTCATTCGACCTCCTCGTCGGTGGATGCCGGCCGCCGCACGTCCGGTGCGGCAGCGGCGTCCGCCCAGCTCGTCATGCGCCTCGGGTTCGCGAGCGCGGCGAGGCCCGACCCGTCGAGCCCCGTGCCGGTCGCCACCTCCTCCACGGTGATCGCCCCGCACCGCACGCCTCGGAGGACGAAGTCGGCGAGCGCGCGCACCGTCGCGGGCTCGTCGAGCACGGCGGCCGACGTGCGGTCGTGCACGTGCCGCAGCCGTTCGGAGGCCTCGGCCCAGCCGTCGCGGTAGTAGGCGTAGGTCGCCAGGAACCTGGTGGGCAGCTGCGCCGGGTGCAGGTCCCAGCCCTGCGGGAAGCCACGTTCGAGCGAGCGCCGCACGAGGCGGGCGTGCAGGCGCCACGCCTCGTCCGCCAGATCTCCGATCGGCCGCACGTTCGAGGAGCCGTCGGAGAGCCGGATGCCGGTGCCGGCGACCGCGAGCTGCATGACCGCCTTGGCGTGGTCGGCCGCAGGGTGGGCGAGCGACTGGTGCGGCGCGGCGATGCCGAGCGCGGCCGTGTAGTCGTAGGTCCCGAAGTGCAGTCCCGATACCCGACCTCCCGCCGCGTGCGCGATGCGGGCGACGGGCGCGAGGCCGTCGGCGCCGAGCACGAGTTGCGGGGTCTCGACCTGCACCTCGAACCGGAGCCTGCCGTCGGGCAGCCCGTGGACGCGCTCGAGGGCGGCGGCCACCTCCGCCATCGCTTCGACCTGCGCGAGTGTCGAGACCTTCGGAAGCGTGAGTGCCAGCCCGTCGGGCAGGTCGCCGTGCTCGGCGAGCGCGGTCACGAACAGGTCGAGCGTGCGGATGCCGCGGGCCCGCGTCGCGGCCTCGAACGACTTGAACCGGATCCCGATCCAGGGCGGCGCGGTGCCCGCTTCGACTCCGGCGGCGACCTGCCCGGCAGCGCGCACGACGTCGGCGTCCTCGACATCGTCACCGCGGTCGCCGTACCCGTCCTCGAAGTCGACGCGGAGGTCCTCGACGGGTTCGCGCTGCAGCTTGCGCTCGACGAGCGGAGCCACGGTCGCGGCGACGTCTCGCGGGATGCCGACCGCGTTCGCGAGCGCCTCGACGCCCCCGGCCGAGTCCGCGGCGGCGAGCGCCTGCGCGCCCCACGCGGCCGGCAGGTCGTGGGTGACGGTGTCACCCGGGACGTAGACGGTGTGCACCGGCTGACGCGACCCGTCATCGCCGGGATAGGCCGACGCGAGCAGTCGATCCGTCTCGGCGAGGCGGTCGTCGAGCGACGTCGACAGCGTCGGAGGCAGCGCGGTCCGCACGGGTCAGCCCAGCAGCTCGTAGGCGGGGAGCGTCAGGAAGTCGACGTAGTGGTCGTCGAGGACGAGGTCGGCGACGAGCCGGGCCGCGCGCGCGTAGTGGGCCGCGTACGGCGCGGCAGGGGTCGCCGCGCGGAGCGCCGTCACCTCCTCGTCGAGCACCTCGCGCACGAGCTCGCGCGTCATCGTGCGACCGGTGTCGGCGAGCACCACGTCGTGCTGCAGTTGCTGCCAGACCTGCGAGCGCGAGATCTCCGCCGTGGCGGCGTCCTCCATCAGGCTGTGCAGGGCGACCGCGCCGCTGCCGGCGAGCCACGCCGCCGTGTACGCCACGCCCACCGAGAGGTTCGTACGGAGCCCCGCCTCGGTGACGGCACCGCCCGTCGAGGCGACGTCGAGCAGCTCGGCGGCCGTGACCTCGACCTCCGGTCGCTGCCGGTCGATCTGGTTCGGTCGCTCGCCGAGCACGTCGTCGAAGACCTCGCGGCACACGGGCACGAGGTCGGGATGCGCGACCCATGAGCCGTCGAACCCGTCGCCCGCCTCGCGGGTCTTGTCGGCCCGCACCTTGTCGAACGCGATCGCGGTCGCCTCGGGGTCGGCGCGGTTCGGCACGAACGCGGCCATGCCGCCCATCGCGACGGCGCCGCGCCGGTGGCAGGTCTTCACGAGCAGTTCGGTGTAGGCGCGCATGAAGGGCGCCGTCATCGCCACCGAGGCGCGATCGGGAACGATGAATTCGGGCCCTGCGTCGCGGAACACCTTGATGATGCTGAACAGGTAGTCCCATCGGCCGGCGTTCAACCCCGACGCGTGCTCGCGGAGCTCGAAGAGGATCTCGTCCATCTCGAATGCCGCCGGGATCGTCTCGATGAGCACCGTCGCGCGGATGCTCCCGGCGGGCAGTGCCATCCGCTCCTCGGCGAACGAGAACACGTCGTTCCAGAGCCGCGCCTCGAGGTGACCTTCGAGCTTCGGAAGGTAGTAGAACGGGCCCGCGCCCTGCTCGATGAGGGCGTGAGCGGTGTGCACGAAGTGCAGGCCGAAGTCGACGAGAGATCCCGACGCCCGCTCGCCGTCGACGAGCACGTGCTTCTCGGGCAGGTGCCAGCCGCGCGGTCGGGTGACCACGGTCGGCCGGCGGAGGTCGTCGCGGAGCGTGTACGACCTGCCCTCGGGCGAGGTCCAGGCGAGCGTGCCGTGAGCCGCATCCCGCAGGTTGCGAACGCTGCCGACGACGTTCCCCCAGGTCGGGCTCGACGCGTCCTCCAGGTCGGCGAGCCAGACGCGGGCTCCCGAGTTCAGCGCGTTGATCGCCATCTTCGCCGGAGCGGCGGGCCCGGTGATCTCGACGCGGCGGTCGGCGAGCGCGTCGGGGGGCGGGGGGACGCGCCAGTCGCCCTCGCGCACGTCGCGGGTCTCCGCGAGGAAGTCGAGCGGCTCACCCCTCGCGATGCGCTCCCGACGTTCGCGGCGTGCCGCCAGCAGTTCGCGTCGTCGCGAGTCGAACCGGTGATGCAGCTGCTCCACGAACGCGAGCGCATCCTCCGTGAGGATGTCGTCGTCAGCCACGCCGTCGGCGTGGACGATCTCGATGGTCATGCGGCGCTCGCTCCCTTCCGCTCCCTTGCGGGGTGGTTGCTCCAGGCCTCGCCCTCATCTTCGCGCAGAAGCGCGCGGGTCGGAACCGGCCTGCGCGCATGAGCGCGACCGGAAGCCGGGCCTGCGCGCGGCGTAGACTCCGGACAGAGGGAGCGAAGGCATGGACATCGTCGTCACCGTGAACGGCCGGCCGCGAGATGCCTCCGGCATCGCGGCCCACACCACTGCGCTCGATTGGCTCAGGTCGATCGGCCTGACCGGCGCGAAGGAGGGTTGCGCCGAGGGCGAGTGCGGCGCCTGCGCCGTGCTGGTCGCCACGCCCGACGGCGGCGGCACCGCGTGGACGGCGGTGAACGCCTGCCTCATGCCCGCCGCTTCGCTCGACGGCCAGGAGGTCGTGACCGCCGAGGGCCTCGGCACGCCGGAGCGGATGCACCCGGTGCAGGCCGCCCTCGCCGAGGCGGGCGGATCGCAGTGCGGCTACTGCACGCCCGGCTTCGCCTGCAGCATGGCGGCCGAGTTCTACCGGGCCGGAGCGGCGCGGAGCACGGGAGGCGGCGCGGATGGCGCAACCTCCGTCCGCGCCGGCGCCGACGGCGGCAACGGCGCCGTCGCCGGCGCCTCGCCGCCAGGTGGTCCCGAGCACTTCGACCTCCACGCGCTGAGCGGCAACCTGTGCCGATGCACGGGCTACCGACCGATCCGCGACGCCGCGCTCGGGATCGACACGAGGCCCGCCGCGGGCGACGTGCTCGCCGAGCGGCGCGCGCGGCCCGCGCCCGCCGCCCGCCCGACCCGCCTCGCCGGCGAGGGCGGACGATTCGTGCGGCCCGAGTCGCTCGACGAGGCGCTCGCCCTGCTGCACGTCGAACCCGACGCCGTCGCGATCGCCGGCTGCACCGACTGGGGCGTCGAGGCGAACCTGCGCGGGCGCCGCGCACCGCTCGTCATCGCGATCGACCGCCTCGACCAGCTGCGGGGCTTCCACGAGGACGACGCCGGCCTCGACCTCGGCGCCGCGCTCACCCTCACCGAGGTCGAGCGCGAGCTCGCGGGGCGCGTGCCGCTGCTCGCCGCGCTGTTTCCCCAGTTCGCGTCGCCGCTCATCCGCAACCGCGCCACGCTCGGCGGCAACCTCGGCACCGCCTCCCCCATCGGCGACGCGCCGCCCGCGCTCCTCGCCCTCGAGGCGCGGCTCGTGCTCGCCTCGCCCGACGGCGAGCGCGAGGTCGACCTCGCCGACTACTTCACGGGGTATCGCGAGACCCTCCGCCGGCCCGGCGAACTCATCCGCACGATCCGGATCCCGCGGCCGACGGCCAACCTGACCGCGTTCCACAAGGTCGCCAAGCGCCGCTACGACGACATCTCGAGCGTGGCCGTCGCCTTCGCGATCGACCTGGACGAGGAGCGCGGCACGGTCGCATCGGCGCGCATCGGCCTCGGCGGCGTCGCCGCGACCCCGATCCGGGCGCGGGCGACGGAGGCCGCGCTCGTCGGCCGCGAATGGTCCGCCGACACCGTGCGGGAGGCGGCCTCCGTGCTCGGCGGGGAGGGCACTCCAATGTCCGATCACCGCGCGAGCGCCGAGTACCGGTCCGCGATGCTCGCCCAGTCGCTGCTGCAGCTGCATCGGCGCACCGCGCGCGAGGGGGTGCCCGCATGAGCGAGCTCAGCGACCGCCCCGCCGGCGCCGTCGCCGGCACGCCCGTTCCGCACGAGAGCGCCCGGCTGCACGCGACCGGCACCGCCGTCTACACCGACGACCTCGCCGCCACCCGGCGCGACGTGCTCACGGCGTGGCCCGTGACCTCGACGCACGCGCACGCCCGCGTACGGCTCGACGTCTCGCCGGCGCTCGAGGTACCCGGTGTCGTGCACGTGCTCACGGCCGACGACGTGACGGGCGTCAACGACGCCGGCGCGAAGGGCGACGAACCGCTCTTCCCCCACGAGGCGCAGTACCACGGGCACGCGCTCGCGTGGGTGCTCGGCGAGACCGCCGAGGCCGCGCGGCTCGGGGCCGCCGCGGTCGTGGTCGACGCCGTGGAGCTGCCGTCGATCGTGACCGTCGAGGAGGCGATCGCCGCCGGCTCCTTCCAGGGCATCGCGCCGACCGTGCGGCGCGGCGACGCGGCATCCGCCCTCGCCTCGGCGCCGCACGTCTTCGAGGGCGTCAGCGTCGTCGGCGGGCAGGAGCACTTCTACCTCGAGACGCACGCGTCGTTCGCGCACGTCGACTCCGAGGGGCAGGTGTTCGTCGAGTCGAGCACGCAGCATCCGTCCGAGACGCAGGAGATCGTCGCGCACGTGCTCGGCGTGCCGAACCACCGCGTCACCGTGCAGTCGCTGCGCCTCGGCGGCGGCTTCGGCGGCAAGGAGATGCAGCCGCACGGGCTCGCCGCGATCGCCGCGCTCGGCGCCGTGCGCACCGGCCGGCCGGTGCGACTCCGCCTGACCCGCGCGCAGGACATGACCATGACCGGCAAGCGGCACCCGTTCCACGCGACCTGGCGGGCCGGGTTCGACGACGACGGGCGCATCCTCGGCCTCGAGGCGACGCTGACCTCGAACGGCGGCTGGAGCCTCGACCTCTCCGACCCCGTGCTCGGGCGCGCGCTGTGCCACGTCGACAACGCCTACTGGATCCCCGACATCGAGGTGCACGGGCGCATCGCACGCACCAACGTCACCTCGCAGACCGCCTTCCGCGGGTTCGGCGGCCCGCAGGGCATGTTCGTGATCGAGGACATCCTCGGCCGCGTCGCCCCGCAGCTGGGCATCGACGCCGCCGAGCTCCGCGAGCGCAACCTGTACCGTCCGGGGCAGACGACGCCGTACGGCATGGAGGTGCGGCACGCCGAGCGCCTCGGCGAGGCGTGGTCGCGCGTGCTCGACGAGGCCGACGTCGCGCGGCGGCGCGAGGAGATCGCGGCGGCGAACGCCGCCGATCCCGACGTGAAGCGCGCGCTCGCGATCACGCCGGTGAAGTTCGGCATCTCGTTCACCTTCACGGCCTACAACCAGGCCGGCGCGCTCGTGCACGTCTACCGCGACGGTTCCGTGCTCGTGAACCACGGCGGCACCGAGCTCGGGCAGGGTCTGCACACCAAGATGCTCCAGGTCGCGGCGACCGCGCTCGGCGTTCCGCTCGCGCAGGTGCGCCTCGCGCCCACGCGCACCGACAAGGTGCCGAACACCTCGGCGACCGCGGCCTCCTCCGGCGCCGACCTCAACGGCGCCGCCGTGAAGGACGCCTGCGACCAGATCATCGCCCGGCTGCGTCCAGTGGCCGCGAACGTGCTCGGCGTCGACGCGGCCGACGTGCGGTTCGAGGACGGCCGCGTCCACGGCGGCGACCCCGGCGTCTCCGTGCTCTTCGGCGAGCTCGCGGCGACCGCGTACGCCGAGCGCGTGCAGCTGTTCGCGGCCGGCTACTACCGCACCGAGGGGCTCGGCTGGGATCCCGCGACGATGACGGGCACGCCCTTCAAGTACTTCGCCTACGGCGTCGCCGCGAGCGAGATCGAGGTCGACGGCTTCACCGGCGCGACCCGGTTGCGGAGGGTCGACATCGTGCACGACGTCGGCGACTCGCTCTCGCCGCTCATCGACCTCGGGCAGGTCGAGGGCGCGTTCATGCAGGGCGTCGGCTGGCTCACCCTCGAGGAGCTGCGCTGGGACGAGACCGACGGCCCCGGCCGCGGGCGCCTGCTCACGCCGTCGGCGAGTACCTACAAGCTGCCGAGCTTTTCCGAGCTGCCCGACGAGCTCAACGTGCACTTCCTCGAGCGCGCGCACGAGGACGGCGCGATCTACGGCTCGAAGGCCGTGGGCGAGCCGCCGCTCATGCTCGCGTTCAGCGCGCGCGAGGCGATCCGCGAGGCCGTCGCGGCCTTCGGCCCGCCCGGGCACTCGGTCGAGCTCGCCGCGCCGTCGACGCCCGAGGCGGTGTTCTTTGCGATCGAAGCCGCGCGAGAGGCCGGTCGGGCGGCTGCGTCGGCCGCGCCACGGGCGACGGATGCCTCGGCCGAGCCGGTCGCGATCGACGCGACGGATGCCGCGTCGCGCACCGCGCGCGCCGGACGCGTGTCCGCCGACCGCTGACGGACGGTCGCCGATGGACTGGGTCGACGCCGTGCAGCGCCTCCGGGTCGCGCGCACGCCCGCGGTGCTCGTGACGCTCGCGATGGTGCGCGGCCACGCGCCGCGCAACGGCGGGGCGAAGATGGTCGTCGCCCGTGATGAGGTCGTGGGCACGGTCGGCGGCGGCAACCTGGAGCAGACGGCGCTGGCCCGGGCGAGGGAGATGCTCGCCGCCGGGGCCGCGGAGCCCGAACTGCTGACGCTCACGCTGAGCGACCGCGCCGCCGCGGACTACGGCGTGCAGTGCTGCGGAGGAGAGGTCACGATGCTGCTGGAACCCCTTCCGGTCGTCCCGGCCGTCGCGATCTTCGGCCTCGGGCACGTCGGGCTCGAGCTCGCGCGGATCCTGGCGCGGCATCCGCTCGAACTCGACCTCGTCGACTCGCGCGCGGCCATGCTCGCGCCGGATCGCCTCGGCGAGCCCGGCGTCTCCGGGCCCTTCGCCGATGCGGTCGCGACGATCCGGATCCACCACCTGCCCGTGCCCGAGGCGGCGCTCGCCGACCTGCCGACGGGGGCGCATGTGCTCGTCATGACGCACGACCACGCCGAGGACCTCGCGATCTGCGACGCCGCGCTGCGCACCCCCGGCCTCGCGTCGATCGGCCTCATCGGCTCGCGCTCGAAGTGGGCGCGCTTCCGTACGCAGCTCGCCTCGGCGGACCACGACGAGGCGGCGCTCGCCCGTATCGAGACCCCGATCGGCATCGACGGCATCCGCTCGAAGGAGCCGGCGGCGATCGCCGTCAGCGTCGCCGCCGAGCTGCTGCAGCGCGTCGAGCAGTCGCCGGCCGGCGGCTCCCGCAGCACCTGAACGCCGCTCGGGAGGAACTTCCGGGGCCGGCCCGGCGTGTCGCCCCGCGACACGCCGGGCGCCGGCCGAGATCTCCTCCCGAACTCTCGCGCACGGCACCGCGCGCTACTCGCGCGGGCGCGCCGGCGGCGTGACGTGCGAGGCCGCGACGGCGCGGTTGTGCTCCGCGATCGCGGCCGCTCGGGCGAGGCGCTCGCGTTCCATCCGCTGGGCGAAGACCGTCCAGACGAGGAGCGCGGCGCCGGCGCCCACGAGCGCGCCGCCGATCGTGTCGGTGATTCAGTGGGCGCCGAGGTAGGTGCGACTGATCGCCATGAGCACCGTGTAGACGGCACCCCAGAACCAGACCCAGCCGCGCGGGACGATGATGCCGAGCGTCACCGCGATCGTCGCGGCGTTCGCGACGTGCCCGGAGGGGAACGAGCCGAAGTCGGAGAGCACGATGATGTCCTCCGGACGGGCGCGCCCGAAGAGGTTCTTCAGCACCTGCACGACGAGGGCGCTGGCCGCCGATGCGGTGATGAAGTACAGCGCGGCCCAGGGCCTCCGGATGGCGAGCAGGATGACGGCGATCGTGATGGGCACGACGAACACGCCGATGATCCCGCCGCCGAGCGCGTTCATGCCGAACGCGAAGAGGTCGCCGATCGGCCCGCGGAGCGTGAAGATCTCCTCGGCCCACTCCTCGTCGATCTCGAAGACGGTTCCCGCGCGGAACAGGATCACGATGCCGAGCACCACCGCGATGACGAGCGAGGCGATCCCCGCGGCGAACGGCACGAAGCGGCCGACGTGCTCGGTGCGCTGCTCCCTGACGCCGGGGTCCAGGTCGACATCCGGGGCGCTCACCGGTCCTCGACCGTCGACGGTCGAGTCGAGGTCGGACGCGGTCCGGTCGGGTTCGCTCATGTCGACACGTTAGTCGCGCCGACCTGAGCCGCCGGTGCAGCGCCGCCGCGTGGCCCGAGACCCGGACGGAACGGCCCGCGGCGCCGTGGGACGAGCGGATGCCGCAGCCGGCATGCGGCACGCGGCATCCGCTCGTCGCGCCGATCAGTCCGAGAGCGCCGGCACGGTCTTCGGTCGCACGAGCAGCCACACCGAGGCGATCGCGATGATCGCGGCACCGAGCATGAAGGAGGCCATCGGGACCGCGTTGTGGATGCCGAACAGGCCGATCAGCGGCGAGATCGCGCCGGCCAGGCCGAAGTTCAGGGCGCCCAGCAGCGACGCGGCGGTTCCGGCCTCGGCCCCGTGGTGGGCGAGGGCGAGCACCTGCACGGCCGGGAAGGTGAAGCCGCACGCGGTGATGTAGATCCACAGCGGGATGGCGGTGCCCCAGAACCCGGCGCCCGAGGAGTCGAGCACGACGATCGCGATCGCCATCGCGGCGTGGACGATCGTCGTGCCGGCGAGCACGTACTGCGGCGGGATCGGGCCGCGGATCAGCCGCGACGAGGTCTGCACGCCGATGATGACGCCCACGGAGTTGACCGCGAAGAGCAGGCCGAACTCCTGCGGGCTGAACGCGTAGACCTGCTGGAACAGGAACGACGACGTCGACAGGTAGGCGAACAGCCCGGTGAACGTCATGCCGCCGATGATCGCGGCACCGAGGTAGATGCGGTCGCGGAACAGGGCGCGGTAGCGCTCGCGCATCGACGAGTGGCCCGCGATGTGGCGGCGCGACTCGGGCAGCGTCTCCACGATCAGGAAGGCGACCGCGAGGACGACGGCGACGCCGTAGCCGGCGAGCACCCAGAAGACGCCGCGCCAGTCCATGAACTGGAGCAGCTGCGAGCCGATCACGGGCGCGAGCACGGGAGCGAGGCCGTTGACGAGTGCGAGGCGCGAGAGCATCCGCACGAGCGGCTTGCCGCCGAACAGGTCGCGCACCATGGCCATCGCGACCACGCCTCCCGCGGCGGCGCCGAAGCCCTGCAGCAGGCGGAAGACCGCGAGCCAGGTGATGTCGGGAGCGAGGGCCGCGGCCACGGATGCCGCGATGTGCAGCACGGTCGCGAGGATCAGGGGCAGCCGGCGGCCGACCTTGTCGCTCCAGGGGCCGACGACGAGCTGGCCGAGGCCGAAGCCGATCATGGTGCCCGTGAGCGTGATCTGCACCGCGGCCGCCGAGACGCCGAGCTCGGACTCGAGCGCGGGGAACGCCGGCAGGTAGAGATCGACCGTGAACGGCCCGAGGGCCGTGAGCGCCCCGAGGACGAGCACGTAGACGAGCCGCTGACGGCGGCTGAGGAGGTCGCCGGGGTGGCGGGGTGCGGCGTAGTCGTCCGGTCGGACGATGGGGATGGAGGCGGTTGACATAGGCGGTTCCCGAGGCGTGCTGGAGTGCGGTTGCGGAGGCGGCTGCGCTGGCGCACGCCGTCGGGCGCCGGGCGAACAGGAACGGCGCCCCGTGGGGCGCCGTCGGGTGCGATCTCGGCCGTCCTGGCCTCGAATCGATTCGACTGAACTTCGAGTCTAGCGCGACGTCCCCCCGTCGACGCAAGCCGAACTGCGTTCGGATTCTGGCCGCAGGCCCCGCCGACGCCTCAGCCGGCGACCGAGAGCGGGTCGTCGAGGAGCCTCGTGAACGCCAGTTCGGCGGCGCCGATCATGAGGCGATCCTCACCGAGCGCGGCGACCACGACGTCGACGTCCTCCATCGCGGCGGGCATGGCCTGGGCGGCGACTGCCGCCCGGAGGGCATCGGGATCCTGCTCGGCGAGCGTCGCGAGGAACCCGCCGAGGATCACGAGCGACGGGTTCAGGACGTTGACGGCGTTCGCGAGCGCGGTCGCGAGGATGCGGCGCTGGCGATCGAGCTCCGATGCGATCGCGGGGTCGCCCGCCTCGACGGCCGAGCGGATGGCTCCCGCCAGCGTCGGCTCGTCCGCCGAGCGGATGCCGACCGCCTCCAGCAGCCTGGCGCGGCCGACCTCGTCCTCGAGCACGCCGCCGTCGGCACGTCGGTCGTCGGATGCGGCGATCCCGGGTCGGTTCTGCCCGAACTCGCCCGCGTAGCCGCTGTGGCCGCCGACGGCGCGCCCGTGCACGACGAGACCGCCGCCGATGCCGCTCGCGCCGCCGTTCAGGTAGACGAGGTCGTCGACGCCGCGCCCCGCGCCGAACAGGTGCTCGGCGAGCGCGCCGAGGCTCGCGTCATTGCCGACCGTCGTCGGAATGCCGGTGGCCTCCTCGACGAACTCGCGTACGGGCGCGTCACGCCACTCGAGGTGGGGAGCGAACCGCACGAGCCCGTCGGCGGCACGCACGAGCCCGGGCACCGCGAGGCCGACGCCCGCGAACCGCGCGTGAGCCAGGTCTCCCGCCCGCCAGCGATCGATCGCGTCGGCCACGAGCAGTGCGGTACGTTCGGGCGTCACCAGGTCGTCGACCTCGATGCGCTCGCGCACGTCGATGCGGCCGCCGAGGCCGACCGCGGCGAGCGTGACGGCGTCGACCTCCGGATTCACCGCGACGGCGACGACGCCCGGGTGCGCTGCGACGACGGGCGACGGGCGACCGACGCGGTTGGTCGGGCCGGGGGCGCGCTCCTCGACGAGTCCGAGCTCGACGAGTTCGCCGGCGAGCGAGGCCACGGTCGAGCGATTCAGCCCGGTGAGCGCGGTGATGCGCGCGCGCGACAGCGGGCCCTCGAGATGAGCGAGCCCCAGGATCCTCGCGAGGTTGCGTCGATGCACCCCGTCGAAGCTGCCGGTGCTGCCGTTGCTGCGGTCGGTCACGCGCACCACTCTAGGTTCGCCCGAGCACGAACGTGCGCTCCCGCGCCGAATATGTTGCGCTTGACCGCATATCGGGCGCAGCGTATATTCGTCACGTCCAGATCACTTTCGACGTTGTGGTCGAAATTTTCGAGAGGTTCGATGATGAACAGACGCAGCACCACGCGGCTCGTCACGCTCGCCGCGGCGACCGGGCTCGCCGTCGCCTCGCTCACCGGCTGCGCCGGCGGCGGCGACGAGGGCGGCGATGGCGAGGTCACCCTCACCTGGTGGCACAACGGCACGACGGGTCCACTCCCCGAGGTCTGGGAGGAGGTCGCGCAGGAGTTCGAGGAGGCGCACCCCGGCGTGACGGTCGAGCAGACCGGCTACCAGAACGAGGACCTGCAGCGCACGCTCATCCCGAACGCCCTTGCGGCCGGCGATCCGCCCGACCTCTTCCAGGTCTGGCCCGGCGGCGAGCTCCGCGACCAGGTCGAGAACGGCTACCTGATGCCGCTCGACGACGCGATCCCCGACACGATCGACAGCGTGGGCGCGACGGTGAACCCGTGGCAGGTCGACGGCGCCACCTACGGCATCCCGTTCACCTTCGGCATCGAGGGCTTCTGGTACAACACCGACCTCTTCGAGCAGGCCGGCATCGACGAACCGCCGACCACGCTCGACGAGCTGATCGACGACGTGGGCGCGCTCCGCGAGGCCGGCATCACGCCCATCGCGGTCGGCGCGGGCGACAAGTGGCCCGCCGCGCACTGGTGGTACCAGTTCGCCCTGCACTCCTGCTCCCCCGAGACGCTGCAGTCCGCCGAGACCGAATTCGACTTCAGCGACGACTGCTGGGTCGAGGCGGGTGAGCAGCTCGAGGACTTCCTCGGCATCGACCCGTTCCAGGAGGGCTTCCTCGGCACGCCCGCCCAGCAGGGCGCGGGCAGCTCGGCCGGCCTCGTCGCCAACGGCCAGGCGGCCATGGAGCTGATGGGCCACTGGAACGCCGGCGTCATCGGCGGCCTCACGCCCGACCAGCAGGTGCCCGAGTTCCTCGGCTGGTTCCCCTTCCCCGGCATCGAGGGCGCGGCCGGCGACCCGACCGCAGCGCTCGGCGGCGGCGATGGGTTCGCCTGCTCGGCCGAGGCTCCGCCGGAGTGCGCCGAGCTGCTCGAGTTCATCATGAGCGAGGACATCCAGGCGAAGTTCGCCGCCAGCGGCGCCGGAATCCCCACCGTCCCCGCCGCGACGGAGTCGCTCGAGGACCCGAACCTGAAGCTCGTCGCCGACGGCCTCGCGGCCTCGTCGTTCGTGCAGCTCTGGCTCGACACGGCCTTCGGCACCACCGTCGGCAACGCGATGAACGACGGCATCGTCAACCTCTTCGGCGGCTCAGGCACGCCCGACGAGATCGTCACGAAGATGCAGGACGCTGCGGCGACGCTCTGATGACCGCAACGCTCCAGCCGGGCGGGGCCCCCCCCCCCCCCGGCCCCCCCCCCCCCCCCCGCCCCCCGCGCCCGCGCGCCACCGCGGCTCCGCAGCGCGGCGAGATCGTGCTGCTCGTGGGCCCCGCCCTGATCCTGTTCCTCGGCTTCGTGATCCTGCCCGTGATCCTCGCCGCGGTCTACAGCCTCTACAACCTGCCCCCGGCGTTCCGCTGGGAGCAGCTGGCAGAGCCGGACCGCTTCGTCGGCTTCGCCAACTACCAGCGCGCGTTCGAGTCCCCCGAGTTCGTGCGGGCGATCGGCAACAACTTCATCATCCTGTTCGCGTCCCTGCTCATCCAGGGACCGCTCGCGATCGGCATCGCGCTCCTGCTCAACCGCCCGTTGCGCGGTCGCACGGCGCTCCGACTCCTCATCTTCGTCCCCTACGTGCTCGCCGAGGTCATCGCCGGCCTCGCCTGGAAGCTGCTGCTCCAGCCGACGGGTGGCGTGAACGCCATGCTCGAGGCGCTCGGGCTCGGCTTCCTCCAGCAGAACTGGCTGGCCGACCCGAGCATCGCGCTGTGGACGCTGTTCTGGATCCTCACGTGGAAGTACCTCGGCTTCGCGATCATCCTGATGCTCGCCGGGCTCCAGGGCGTGCCGGAAGAGCTCGCCGAGGCCGCCGCGATCGATGGCGCCAGCTGGTGGCAGATCCAGCGGCACATCACCATCCCCCTGCTCGGTCCGACGATCCGGATCTGGGCGTTCCTGTCGATGATCGGCGCGCTCCAGCTGTTCGACATGGTGTGGGTCACCGTCGCGCCGACCGTGCGCGGCATGGCCACCGAGACCATGGCGACCTACATGGTCCAGCAGGGCCAGTTCGCGGGCCAGCCGGGCTACGGCAGCGCCATCGCCGTCATCCTGTTCTTCATCTCGCTCGCCGTTGCGCTGATCTACCAGCGCCTCGCCCTCCGCCGCGACCTCGCCGGAGCCGTCACCCGAGGAGTGCGCTGACATGACCGCGACGACCTCCATCACCACGGGGCGACCCGAGGACGACCTGCCTCCGCGCCGCGCCGCCGGTCGTGGCATCGACTGGGGCCAGCCCTTCGTGTACCTCGTCGCGCTCGTCGTCGCCGCGGTCGCCATCGGCCCGGTGCTCTACGTCTTCCTCGGCGGGTTCCGCACGACGGCCGACCTCAACGCCGACCCGGCGGGCCTGCCCGACCCGTGGACCGTGCAGAACTGGGCGAACGTGCTCGGCTCCGAGCGGTTCTGGGGCAACGTGCTCGCGAGCGTCATCCTCGCCGTCGGCACCACCGCCGGCGTCGTGATCGTCGGCATCATGGCCGCGTTCGTGATCGCGCGCTACGACTTCCGCGGGCGGCAGGGTCTCTACACCCTCTTCACCGCTGGGCTCATGTTCCCCCTCACGGTCGCAGCGCTGCCGCTCACGCTGCTCCTGCGCACGCTCGGGCTCCACGGGTCCTACCTCGGGGTCATCATCCCGTCGATCGCGTTCGCACTGCCGACGACGATCATCATCCTCGTGCCGTTCCTCCGCGCCATCCCCGACGAACTCGAGGAGGCGGCGTCCATCGACGGCACGAGCCGCATCGGGTTCTTCTGGCGGATCCTCCTGCCGCTGTCGATGCCCGGGCTCGTGACGGTCGGCGTGCTCGCGTTCGTCGGCAGTTGGAACGGCTACCTGCTGCCGTTGCTCGTGATCTCGACGGGGACGCTGCCGCAGGAGCTCTGGCCGCTGCCGCTCGGCGTCACGCAGTTCTCGACCCAGTACTCGCAGGACACGGCGGCGGTGCTCGCGTACACGTCGCTCGCGATGATCCCGGCGCTGGCGTTCTTCCTCGTCGCCGAGCGTCGCATCGTCGGCGGCCTGCAGGGGGCGGTGAAGGGATGACCGCGATCGATCCGACGACCCCGGTGACGGATGCCGCCTGGCGCGACCCCGCACGGTCGATCGACGAGCGCGTCGCGGCCCTCATGGCCGAGATGACGCTCGACGAGAAGCTCGCGCAACTCTACGGCGTGTGGGTCGGCGCTGCCGACGACGGTGGCGGCGACGTCGCCCCGCACCAGCACGACCTGAACGACGACGTCGACCTCGACGCACTGCTCCCCTCGGGGCTCGGCCAGATCACGCGGCCGTTCGGCACGGCGCCGGTCGACGCCGCAGTCGGCGCGCTCTCGCTCGCGCGGATGCAGCAGCGGATCGTCGGGGCGAGCCGGCTCGGCATCCCGTCGGTCGCCCACGAGGAGTGCCTTGCGGGCTTCGCCGCGTGGGGCGCCACCGCCTACCCGGTGCCGCTCTCGTGGGGCGCGTCGTTCGATCCGGTGCTCGTCGAGCGGATGGCGCGCCGCATCGGGACCGACATGCGCTCGGTGGGGGTGCACCAGGGCCTTGCGCCCGTGCTCGACGTCGTCCGCGACGCGCGCTGGGGCCGCGTCGAGGAGACCATCGGCGAGGATCCGTACCTCGTGGCGACGGTGGGCACGGCGTACGTGCGCGGGCTCGAGTCATCCGGCGTCGTCGCGACCCTGAAGCACTTCGTCGGCTACTCCGCCTCGAAGGGCGGGCGCAACCTCGCGCCCGTCTCGATCGGGCCGCGCGAGCTCGGCGACGTGCTGCTGCCGCCCTTCGAGATGGCCGTGCGCGAGGGCGGGGCCCGGAGTGTGATGAACTCCTACTCCGACCTCGACGGCGTGCCGTCGGCGGCGGACCGGTGGCTGCTCACGGAGCTGCTGCGGGAGACGTGGGGGTTCGAGGGCACGGTGGTCGCGGACTACTTCGCGGTCGCCTTCCTGAAGCTCCTGCACGGCGTGGCCGACACGTGGGCGGATGCCGCGGCCGCGGCGCTCGAGGCGGGCATCGACGTCGAGCTGCCCACGGTCAAGGCATTCGGCGAGCCGCTGCGGGCCGCGATCGAGTCGGGCGCGGTGGACGTGGCCCTCGTCGACACGGCCCTGCGCCGCGTGCTGCGGCAGAAGGCCGAGCTCGGCCTGCTCGACGCCGGCTGGTCCCCCGTGCCGGCCGCACTCGGGCGGCTCGGCCTCGCCGACGCCGACCTCGCGGAGGCCGATGCGGCCCACGCCGACCGGCTCCGCGGCCGCATCGACCTCGACCCGCCCGGCAACCGCGCGCTCGCGCGCGAGCTCGCCGAGCGCGCGGTCGTGCTCGTGCGGAACGACGGGACGCTGCCGATCGCGTCGCCGCCGGTGATCGCGGTGATCGGCCCGAACGCCGACGACCCGTACGCGATGCTCGGCTGCTACTCGTTCCCGACGCACGTCGTGACGCAGCACCCCGGCGTGGAGATCGGCATCCGAATCCCGACCCTGCTCGACGCGCTCCGCGCGGAGTTCCCGGGCAGCGAGATCCGGCACGCGGTCGGCACGAGCGTGGACGGCGGGGAGACCGACGGATTCGCGGAGGCGGTCGGGCTCGCGGCATCCGCGGACGTCGTCGTGCTCGCGCTCGGCGACCGGGCCGGACTCTTCGGCCGCGGCACGAGCGGGGAGGGCTGCGACGCGGAGTCGCTGGCGCTGCCCGGCGCGCAGCAGGCGCTCGTCGACGCGGTACTCGACACGGGGACCCCCGCGGTCCTGACGCTGCTCGCGGGGCGCCCGTACGCGCTCGGACGGGCCGCGACGGAGGCGGCCGGCATCGTACAGGCCTTCTTCACGGGCGAGGAGGGGGCCGGGGCGATCGCGGGCGTGCTCAGCGGTCGGGTGAACCCGAGCGGGCGCCTGCCCGTGTCGATCCCGTCGACGCCCGGCGCACAGCCGACGACCTACCTCGCCGCGCCGCTCGCGCGGGCGAGCGACGTCTCGAACGTGGATCCGACCGCGGCGTTCCCCTTCGGCCACGGACTCGGGTACACGACGTTCGAGTGGTCGTCGTTCGCGGGCGACGAGTCGTCGATCGCGACGGATGGCACGGCGACCGTGCGGCTGCGTATTCGGAACGCCGGCGAGCGCGCCGGGGCCGAGGTCGTGCAGCTCTACCTGCACGACCCCGTCGCCTCGGTCGTGCGACCCGTGCAGCGGCTCATCGGCTTCGCGCGCGTCGTGCTCGAGCCGGGCGCCGCCGCCGACGTCGGGTTCAGCGTGCCGGCGGACCTCACGTCGTTCACCTCGCGCTCCGGCGCGCGGATCGTCGAGCCGGGTGAGATCGTGCTCTCGGTGGGGCGTTCGAGCGGTGACCTGGTGCACGCGCACCGCGTGCGGTTGGACGGGCCGACTCGCGTGGTCGACCATCGGCGGACGCTGCATCCGACGATCGCGATCGACCGGGTGGCAGGTGTGAGCGGGTGACCGGATGACGCGGTGACCGTCGGGGTCGGCCGACGTCCGGTGTCGGAGGCGGGCGCAAGACTCGGATCGAGCCGAGAGGAGCTCCCATGACGACGCACGTGACCCCGGTCGATCCCGACGACCTCGCGATGAGTCCCGCCTTCGCGCAGGGCATGATCGCCCCGGCCGGTCCGCTCCTGTTCGTGGGCGGCCAGAACGGCATCGATGCCTCAGGGGCGCTGCTCACGGGCCTCCGAGCGCAGACCGAGCAGGCGCTCCGCAACGTGCTCGCGGTCCTCGCCGCCGCCGGTTGCGGACCGGAGCACGTCGTGAAGCTGAACATCCACCTCGCGCCGGGCATCGACCCCGCCGACGGCTTCGCCGCGAGCGCAGCCGTCTGGGGGTCCCATCGCACGGCCGTGACCGTCCTCATGGTCGCCCCGGCCCGGCCCGGCGCGCTGGTCGAGGTCGACGCGATCGCGGCGATCCCGCCGGTGGGGCCGTGACGACGCCGGGGGCCGGTGGCCGCGCCGTCCTGTACGGCGCCTTCGCGCTTCCGCTGTCACGCGGCGCCGCGTTCCGGCTGTTCACGGCGCGCGGCGAGGAGCTCTGGGTGCCCGGGTGGCTGCCGTTGTTCTTCGTCGACGGCGCCGACGACCTCGAGGTGGGCACGGTCTGGCAGACGAGCGCCGACGCCCGCCCCACGACGTGGATCGTCCTCGACTGCGAGATCGGCAGGTCGGTCCGATACGCCCGGGTCGCCGAGGGGTGGACGGCGGGCACCGTGACGGTCGGACTCGCCGACGCCGCCGAGGGCTGCATCGTGCGCGTCGCCTACGACCTCACCGCGATGACGACGGATGCCGCGGCCGACCTCGCACGATTCGCCGACGGGTACGACGCCTACCTCGACGAGTGGCGGACGACGATCCTCGACCACCTGGCGGCCGGCGGAACGATGCCGGAACCCGTCTGACGCGACCACCGCCGACGTCGCGGACCGGGATGCGCTCGCCGGGTGCGACGCCGCCTCAGGCCTCGATGTCGTCGAGGCGGGCGATCACGACCTCGAGAAGGCGTGCGAGCTCGGCGCGCTCGGCGTCGCCGAGGTCCTGGAGCACGTCGGACTCCACCACGTCGGAGCTGCGGATCGCGAGGCTGAACAGCTCCCAGCCGCCGTCGGTGAGTCGCACGAGGATACGGGTCCGGTTCTCAGGGTCGGGCGTGCGCTCGACGAAGCCCCGTTCCACGAGCTTGTCGAGCCGATGGGTCATCGATGAGGGCGCCACGTTCGTGAGGTCGGCGAGCTGGCTCGGCGTGAGTGCGCCGCCGTCCTTCGCGAGCGTGGCGACGACCGCCCACTCCCCCGCCGTGACGTCGAGGTCGGCGAGCTGCCTGGCGTACCACTGGTCGAGCTTCTTCGAGAGGCCCTGCACGGCGGTGATCACGCGCTGCACCGACTCCTCGCCGCCCGCGGCCACGTAGGCCGCGACGGCCCTGCGGTGCTGCTCGGCTGCACTCGGCCCGCGTCTCGCCATGCGGGAATTCTCGCACACGTCTTTCGGTTGCTAAGATTTCGACATCGAAGTATTCGACACCGAAGCCCCGTGTGGCGACGGTGTCGCCGCGGTGACCTGCCGCGGCATCCGTCATCGATCGCCCGACGATCGGCAACACGAAAGGGGTGCGCCCGTGCGCGCGATGCTGCTCGTCCTCGCTTCGAGCATCGGTTCTCTGGGATGGGGCGGGATCCTGCCCTACCAGTACGCCTATGCCGCGGAGACGAGGGACTGGGGCGCACTCGTCGCGGCCGGCGCCGCCTCCCTGTTCTCGGTCGGCGCGCTCGTCGCCGCGCCCCTCGCGGGCCGCCTGAGCGACCGGTTCCCGCCGGTGCGGGTCGCGGTCGCCGCCCAGCTGATCGGCGCCGCGGCCGCGGCCTCGCTCATCGTCGCCGACGAGCCCGGCGCGTTCCTCGCCGGCATGCTCGTCTTCGGCATGGGGCTCTCGGCCGCCGCGCCCGCGAAGCAGGTGCTCGCCCTGCAGTGGTCCACGAGCGACGACCGCCGCAAGGTGTTCGCCTACAAGTTCACGGGCGAGGCGCTCGGCATGGCCGCCGGCGCCTTCATCGCCGGGCTGCTCGTCGACCTCGACCGGCACGACGGCCTCGACGTCGGCTTCCTCATGGCGGCCGCGGGGTTCGCCGTGTCATCCGCCATCATCTGGATCGCCGGTCGCGGCGCGACCGTCCCGTCGGACTTCGCGGCCGATCCGACCGGGTCGGTCCGCGCCGTCGAGGCGCGCTCCCGCGGCATCCTCCGCATCATCTTCGCCACCCCGGCCCTGCGCTGGACCGCGATCGTGACGATCACGCTCGCGCTCGGCTTCTACGCGCAATTCGAGTCGGGGCTGCCGGCCTACGGCATCACCGTGCTCGGCGTCGACCCCACCGTGATCGGCACCGCGGCCGCCGTCAACTGCCTCGTGATCGTCGCGATCCAGGTCGTGATGGTGCGCCTCACCGCGAAGCGCAGCGCGCCCGTGCTGCTCATGGGCGTCGGCGCGATCTGGGTCATCGCCTGGCTCGGCCTGTCGGCCGCGCAACTCGCACCCGGCATCGCCGCGGCGATCTTCGTCACGACGTACGGTGTCTTCGCGGTCGGCGAGACCATCTACAGCCCCGTGCTGAACCCGCTGACCGCATCACTCGCGCCGAAGGGCATGGTCGGGCAGACGCTCGGCACCATGGCGGCGCTGCAGACGGCCTTCACCGCGGCCGGGCCGCTCGTGGCGGGCGTGCTGCTCGGAGCCGGCCTCGTCGACGGGTTCCTCTGGATGCACCTCGGGGTGAGCGTGCTCGCAGTGTTCGCCGCCTGGCGCGTGCACCGGGCGCTCGTCGAGTCGCGACGCGTGGCGGAGCCGCCGCTCACCCGGCCGATCCCGGTCGCCGGCGGGGTGTGAGGCGGCGGCCCCGCGCGGTCAGTGCGCGTCGTCCATGCCGGTGACGTGGACGGCGTACCCGACGCAGCCGGCGTCCTCCCACCGGTACGCGGGCGCGACGTCGGGATCGTCGGGACCGAACTCGGGGACGCCGTACAGCGCCTCGAACTCGACGGTCCCGGGTCGCGCGTTGCCGAGCCCGATCATGGCACGCTGCGCCGCGGGGTCGGAGGGCACGAGCCAGTAGGCCGTGAACACGTAGTCGAAGCCCTGTTCGAGCATGCAGTCGGCGATGATGCCCTGCTGGGTCAGCCAGATCTCGGTGTGGGCCGGGTCGGAGTCGTCGACCGGCCGGGGGATGGTCGCGATGTCGGTCGACGCGTCGTAGACCGGGAAGCCGAACTCGCTCGGCGCGAGCGGCGTCGCGGTGGGGGTCGCCTCAGGTGAGGGCACCGTCGGGGTCGACGTGACGACGTCCACGTCCGAGTCGACCGCGGGCGCGGCTGGTCGGATCGACGCACCCGGGTCCCGGGCCGCCGATGACTCGGCCTCGTGCTCGAGCAGCGACACCGCAGCCGTCGCCGCCAGCGTCGCCCCGGTGCCGATCGCGACCATCGTGGCGGCACCGGCGACCACGAGCGCGACCAGCGCGCGGCGACTCGAGGGTCGCGGCCGGTTGCGCGCGGCCTCGAGCAGGTCGTCGATCTCAGCCAAGGGGTGCTCCTTCATCATCGGTGGCGGTGGGGCGCGGAGCCCCGTGGCTCCCGGGTGCGCGGTGCCAGTGGATCGCGGCGGCGACGCAGGCGAGTGCGAGCGCGACGCCGACGGCGGATGCGGCGGTCTCCCACCAGGGGAGACGGTTCACCAGGAGCACCGCGCTGGCGCTGAGGAAGTAGAGTGCCCGGCCGGTCTCGGCCAGGATGAACGTGGTCGGAACCGCCAGCACGAGCGCGGCCCAGGCCCGGTGCAGTCCGCTCGTCAGGGCGATCAGTGCGAGCAGGGCGATCAGCCCGAGGGCCGATGCGCCGACCACGGGGCCGGGAACGTTCCCGATGTCGCCGATCACCAGTGCGCGGACGAGCCGGTACGCCACGAACGCGCCCAGCGCGACGTCGAGCACGCCGATCGTCGCGACGAGTGCGAGCAGCGCCGCGTCGGCGCTGAGCACGACCCGCACGTCGTGGTCGGCCCGACGCACGACGCCGGCGCGCCAGGCGAGATCGGCCGGCACGCCGCGGATCGCGCGGAGGCCGATCGACCAGGCGAGTCTCCGACCGCCGACGCCCGCCTCGGCGGCCCAGGCCGCATGCTCGTGGAGGTCGGACGCGATCTCGTCCTGGCGGCCCGTCGCGACCGCCGCGTCGAGGCCGCGGGTGTAGGCCATGGTCCAGCGGAGGACGCCGCGCGCGGCCCGCCGGAAGTGGCGGCTCGATCCGACCCTCACGCGATCGCCGGCCTCGTGACGGTGCTCGGCGCTGACGCGGCGCGAACGGACGCGCGGAGCGCCGCCTCCCCCGCACCCGTCACGCGGTACAGCCTGCGGCGCGGACGCCCAGCGGCTTCGGCCGATTCGGCGGCCTCCCATTCGGACTCGAGCAGCCCCGCCTCCGACATCCGGTTGAGCGCCTTGTACAACGTGCCGTGCGCCAGCAGGGCGGAGCCGTCGTGATCGGCGAGCGCGCGAGCGAGCCCGAACCCGAAGAACGACCCCTCCGCGGCCTGCAGCGTCGACCCGACGTCGAGGATCGACACCTCGATCGGTAGGAGCACCCCTGGCGTTCGTCTCGGCATGTCGAAACTATAGGAAGATATATGCCTATAAGGCAAGCCCATGTGTACGCCGGGCGGGCGCGCCTACGTCTGGGCTCGGATCTCACGCACGGACGCGCGCACGAGCGACGACCCGTGCCGGCTCCCCGTCTCGGCGACGGGCGTGACGATGGTGCTGCCGGGGGCATCCGCGCCGGTCGTCGCGCCCGCCGACGTGGAGGTGTGCGTCGACGACGACGCGGACGACCTCCAGGTCGGCCCCGTCGACTCGGAACCGCGACCCGCGTCCGATGACGGCTAGGACGCGGTGCGCAGCCCGGTGATCCGGATCACCGGCTCGCGCAGGCCGTCGTCGGTCTCCTCGAGACCGCGTGAGAACTCGAGGTCCGAGACGTCGTAGCGCTTCGCGAGCTTCGAACGGATCGCCGCCTCGTCGCCGTCGGCGCCGATGTCCCTCGGGTGCACGACCTCGACGTCGAGCACCGTCCCGTCGGCGCCGGAGACGGCGATGGACCATCCCGAGTCCTGGACCGTGTCGCTCAGGTGCGGTCGCGCCACCGCCTGCAGTGTGTTCTCCCCCATGGCTCGACTCTACGTTCCCCCGCGGCCTGCGAACAGGGCGCCCGGATCGATCCCGGGCGCCCCGCCCGTGCATCAGCCGACGGATGCCGCGGCCGCGCGACGCGCGACCGACTCCGCGGCGATCGCCCACCCCCACATGAGCGGGAGCATGGCGCTGCCCATCGACGTGACCTGGGTGATCAGGAAGAAGAACGGCAGCATCGCGATCAGCAGCCAGGCGGTCGTGCGCGGACGGAACCCGCGCCGCAGCAGCACGATGCCGAGCGGGATGCCGCCGAGGCCGATCACCGCGAATGCGGCGAGGCCGACGAGGAAGAACGCGTCGGTCCACGGCGTCCAGTAATCTCCGGCGAGCGCGAGGACGAGCAGGCCATAGGCGCCGAGCTGCACACGCCAGAGCGCCCGCTCGGCCCCGACCGGACCGCGGGCCCGGTAGGCCAGCACGGACGCGGCGAGGAAGGCGAGGCCGACCGGCAGCCAGATCTTGCCGTAGGTCCAGTAGACGAGCGTCGGATCGCCCCAGTCGAGCAGCGGTCGAAGGGCGTCCATCGCGGGCGGCGCCCAGGCGGCGACGATCGGCGACTCGAGGTCCTCGGGGTGCGCCGCGACGCGGCTCAGGGCGTGCAGTTGGCCGGCGACCGTGCCGAACGCGGCCATCGTCCACGCGATGGCCGCGATCAGTCGGGCGCGGCTCGCCGAGACGCGCGGTTCGGCGGTGCGGCGCGCCGCGGGCGTCGTCTCGGGTGCGGTGGTCGCGATGCGGTCGCTCATGGTCGTTCTTCTCCTTCGGTGCTGGTGCAATGCGGTGCGGTCGCCGCCGACGGTAGGGGCGAGCGGATGCCGCGGCGTCGTGCCGGCGGACGGAACGGGTGGACCGTGGGACGAACCGCCGCGTCCTCCCACGGGAGGATGCCCTCGGCGCGCTGCCGGGCGTAGCATCCCCACGTGCGGGCGAACACACGGGCCATCGACATCGCGGTCGTCGCGGTCGTGTTCGTGATCGCGCAGCTCGACGTCTGGGCCGGACTGGGCACGACGAACGCGGTCGGCCCCGAATGGGCTCGCTCGCTCGCGTTCGGCGCGGCCGCCGCCCTGCTCCTGTTCCGACGGCGGCATCCGCTCGGGGTGCTCGCCGGCGTGACCGGCGTGTACCTGGTCGAGTTCGCGGTCTTCGGCGCGCCCGAGGGCACCGCGGTGCTGATCACGCCCCTCGTGGCGATCTACACCGTCGGTCGGCTCGAGACCATGCCGCGGTCACTGCTCGGGGTCGCGCTGGGCGCGGTGCTCTGGGCCGGCTGGTCGTGGTTCGACCCGCTGAACGCGACCTTCGCGGACCGGATGGACACGATCGTGTGGCTCGCCCCCTGGGTGATCGCCTGGCTCGTGGGGGCGCTCGTGCGCGCGACGCTGCAGGCACGCGAACAGCGGCGCGCGGCGCTCGCGCAGCGCGAGTCGCGCGCGATCGCGGAGGAGCGCAACCGCATCGCGCGCGAACTCCACGACGTCGTCGGGCACAGCCTGTCGGTCATGATCGTCCAGGCCGCCGCGGTCCGCCGTCGCCTGGCCGCAGCGCAGGAGGTCGAGCGATCAGCCCTCGAGTCCGTCGAGTCCGTGGGGCGCGAGGCGCTCACCGAGATGCGCCGTCTCGTGGGCGTGCTCCGCACCGACGAAGCCGCGGGGCGCGAGCCCGCACCGGGTCTCGGCGACCTCGATCGTCTCGCCGAGCGGGTCACGGCGGCCGGGCTGCCGGTCTCGGTATCCGTCACCGGCGAGACGCGCGACCTGCCCGTGGCACTCGACGTGACCGCCTACCGGCTCGTGCAGGAGGGCCTCACGAACGCGCTCCGGCACGCAGAGGGCGCCACGCACGCGCGCGTCGACGTCGACTTCGGCGACACGGCGCTGCGGCTGCGGGTGAGCGACGACGGGCCCGGTCCCGGTGCGCCGACCGCGGGGCCCGACGTCGGCGGCAGCGGCAGCGGGCTCGCCGGGCTGCGGGAACGGGTGGCGCTCTACGGCGGCTCCCTCCTCGTGCGGCCGCACGACGACGGCGGCTGCGAGTTGTCGGCCGAACTGCCGTGGGAGGTCGCATGAGCACTGGCGACCCGAGGGCGCTCGCGTCGACCGAACGCGGCGCGGAGTACCGCGCCATCCGCGTGCTCGTCGTCGACGACCAGGCGCTCGTGCGCACCGGCTTCCGCATGATCCTCGAGATCGAGCCCGACCTGGAGGTCGTCGGCGAGGTCGCGGACGGCGAGCAGGCGGTCGACGCGGTCCGGGCACTCGCGCCCGACGTCGTCCTCATGGACGTGCGGATGCCGCGAGTGGACGGCATCGAGGCGACTCGCCGGATCGTCGCCGAGCACTGCAGCGGCGTGCGCGTCGTCATGCTCACGACCTTCGACCTCGACGAGTACGTCTACGACGCGCTGCAGGCGGGGGCCAGCGGGTTCCTCCTGAAGGACGTGCAGGCCGAGCTGCTCGTCGCCGGGGTGCGTGCCGTGCACGAGGGCGAATCCCTCCTCGCGCCGAGCGTCACCCGGCGGATGATCCAGACGTTCGTCGCGCGGCCGCGGCCGGACGCGGCATCCGCCCCATCGCATCTCGTCGCCGCACTGACGGATCGCGAGCGCGACGTGCTCGCCCTCGTCGCCCGAGGTCGCACGAACGGCGAGATCGCCGACGACCTCTTCATCTCCGAGACGACGGTGAAGACCCACGTCGGGCGGCTGCTCGCGAAGCTCGGCGCACGCGACCGGGTGCACGCGGTGATCATCGCGTACGAGGCGGGGCTCGCCGGCTGAGATCGGCCCCGCGGGTCCTCGTGCCGTTGCGGCATCCGGGCCGCTCTGGCAGGGTGTGCGCCGAGACGACCCCGGGAAGCCGAGACGACCCGGGGATGCCGAGGGGGCGAGGCGACGTGGTCACCGTACGAGAAGCGACGTTCCAGCTGTTCCGCGACCTGGGCCTGACCACCGTGTTCGGCAATCCGGGCTCGACCGAGGAGACCTTCCTCAAGGACTTCCCGTCCGACTTCACGTACGTGCAGACGCTCGCCGAGGCCGCCGCCGTCGGTGCGGCCGACGGGTTCGCGCAGGCGACACGCGCGCCGACGCTCGTCAACGTGCACACGTCGGCGGGCCTGTCGAACGGGATGTCGAACATCCTGACCGCGTTCATGAACCGCACGCCGCTCATCGTGACGGCGGGCAACCAGACGCGCGACATGCTGCTCATGGAGCCGTGGCTGACGAACATCGAGCCGTCGGTGCTGCCGAAGCCGTGGGTGAAGTGGAGCTACGAGCCGGTGCGGGCCGGTGACGTCCCGGCCGCCTTCATGCGCGCGTACGCGATCGCGACGCAGCCGCCGCAGGGCCCGGTCTTCCTCTCGATCCCGCTGGACGACTGGGATCGGGAGGCCGACGGTCCCGCGGTCGTCCGCCGCGTGGCGCATCGGATCGCCCCCGATCCGGCGCGCATCGCGGAGTTCGCGGTGCGCCTGTCGTCGGCGGAGCATCCGGCTCTCATCCTCGGCGCCTCGATCGCCCGCGAACAGGGCTGGGACCAGGCCGTCACGCTCGCCGAACGCCTGAACGCCACGGTCTGGGCGGCACCGGCCTCCGAGCGGGCGCCGTTCCCCGAGCACCACCCGCTGTACGCGGGGGGCCTGCCGTTCGCGATCGGCCCGCTCGCCGAGAAGCTCGCCGGCCACGACGTCGCGATCGTGATCGGCGCCCCCGTCTTCCGCTACTACCCGTACATCGCGGGCCCGTACCTGCCCGACGGCCTCCAGCTCCTGCATGTCTCGGACGATCCGGCGGAGACCGCGAAGGCACCGGTCGGCGACAGCCTGATCGGCGACCCGGTGCTGACGATGCAGGCGCTGACCGAGATCATCGAGGCCAGCCCGGCGCCCATGCGCACGGTCGAGATGCTGCCGCACCGGATGGCGCCGACCCCGGTCTCCGCAGACGCCGAGCAGGAGGCGCCCGAGGGCGCCCTCACCCCGCTGCAGCTGTTCCGCATCCTCAGGGATGCGACCCCGCCCGACACCGTCCTCGTCGAGGAGTCGCCGTCGAACCTCGCCGAGCTCCACGCCGCATGGCCCGTCGAGGTGCCCGACACGTTCTTCACGTTCGCCTCGGGCAGCCTCGGGTGGAACCTGCCGGCCTCCGTGGGCATCGCGCTCGCGGAGCGCAGGACGGGTCGGAACCGCCCGGTGCTCGCCGTCATGGGCGACGGCTCGCTGCAGTACTCCATCCAAGCGCTCTGGACGGCGGCGCAGCACGACGCGCACCTGATCGTCGTGGTGCCTCGCAACGGCGAGTACGCCATCCTCAAGTCGTTCGCGGAACTCGAGGAGACCCCCGGCGTGCCGGGCCTCGAGATCCCGGGGCTCGACATCGTCTCGCTGGCGAAGGGCTACGGATGCCGCGGCGTCGAGGCCGGCACGGACGACGAGGTGCGCTCGGCGCTCGCGCACGCGCTCGAGCACGGGGGCACGTCGGTCATCGTCGTGCCGGTCACGCCGACGGTGCCGTCGCTGCTCTGACGCCCGGCTGCGACGTCCCCGTGATCGCAGCAGCCGGGACGGCCGTGCTGTCGCGCACCACGAGACTCGTCGCCAGGTCGGTGCGAGGCGTCGGCTCGCCCGGTTCGAGCGGCTCCTCGGCCAAGCGGATGGCGAGACGCGCCGCCTCCTCGCCCATGCGGCGCAGCGGCTGGTGGACGGTCGTGAGCTTCGGCGTGAGCCAGCGGGCGAGCGGGATGTCGTCGTAGCCGACGACGGAGAGGTCCTCCGGCACGCGGATGCCGCGCTCGCGCGCGGCCTCGAGGACGCCGAGCGCCTGCATGTCGCTGCCGGCGAAGATCGCGGTGGGGCGGTCGTCGCGATCGAGCAGTTCACGGGCGCGGTCGCGGCCACCGGAGACATGGAAGTCGCCGAAGCGGATCCACTCCTCGTCGATCGGGAGTCCGGCCGAGTTCATGGCCGACCGGTAGCCGTCGATGCGCGCGAGCGAGCACATCATGTCGGCCGGACCGGTGATCGCGGCGATGCGCCGGTGGCCGAGCTCGATGAGGTGGCGCGTCGCCGCGAGCCCGCCCGACCAGTTCGCCGAACCCACCGACGGCACGTCGGGCGAGGGGTCGCCCGCCGGGTCGACGATCACGAACGGGATCGCGCGCGAGTGCAGTTGCTCGTGGTACTCGGGCGCCAGGTCGCTGAAGACGAGCACGACGCCGACCGGGCGTCGGCGCATGACGCCCTCGACCCAGTCGGGGTCGGGCGAGTGGCGGGTGCCGCTCACCGTCAGCACGACCGAGAGCCCGTGCTGCTTCGCGACCGATTCGACTCCGTCGATGACCTCCATCGACCAGATCGGGTCGAGTTCGTGGAAGACGAGCTCGATGAGCTCGGCGCGAGCCTCGCTGCGCCCGCCCCCTCGCCGACGGTAGCCGCGCTCGGCGAGCACCTGCTCGACGCGCGCGCGGGTCGCCGCGGCGACATCCGACCGGCCGTTCAGCACCTTCGAGATCGTCGCGAGCGACACGCCCGCCTCGGCGGCGATGTCGGCGAGCGTGACGCGCCCGGCCGCGGCATCCGTTGTCATGTTTCGAATTCTAGTCGCGAAACTTACGGACCGCACTCAGCCGCGCACGTCACTGACCGCACCGTCACCGAGTGCGCTGGGACGCACGCGTCGGTGTCGATCGGAGTTGCCGCCGGCGCGGCATCCGGTTATGTTGATAGTGCCAACAAATCATCGATGACGCTGAAAGGCGGATCACCCATGGCCAGCGCGCCCACCCGCGACGACAAGTTCTCCTTCGGCCTCTGGACCGTGGGCTACAACGGCACCGACCCGTTCGGCGGCCCCACCCGCAACGCCCTCGACGTCGTGCACGTCGTCGAGCAGCTCGCCGAGCTCGGCGCCTACGGCCTCACCTTCCACGACGACGACCTGTTCGCGTTCGGCTCCCCCGACGCCGAGCGCACCAAGCAGATCGACCGGCTGAAGGACGCGCTCGCCGACACCGGCCTCATCGTGCCCATGGTCACGACCAACCTCTTCTCGGCGCCCGTCTTCAAGGACGGCGGGTTCACCTCCAACGACCGCCAGGTGCGCCGCTTCGCGCTCCGCAAGGTCTTCCGCCAGCTCGACCTCGGCGCCGAGCTCGGTGCGAAGACGTTCGTCATGTGGGGCGGCCGCGAGGGCGCCGAGTACGACTCGGCCAAGGACATCCGCTCGGCCCTCGAGCGCTACCGCGAGGCCGTGAACCTGCTCGGCGACTACGTGACCGACAAGGGCTACGACATCCGCTTCGCCATCGAGCCGAAGCCGAACGAGCCCCGCGGCGACATCCTGCTGCCGACCCTGGGCCACGCGATCGCCTTCATCGACTCGCTCGAGCGCCCCGAGCTCGTGGGCCTCAACCCCGAGGTCGGCCACGAGCAGATGGCGGGCCTCAACTTCGCCGCCGGCATCGCGCAGGCGCTGTACCACGGCAAGCTCTTCCACATCGACCTCAACGGCCAACGCGGCATCAAGTACGACCAGGACCTCGTGTTCGGCCACGGCGACCTCCACAACGCGTTCGCGCTGGTCGACCTGCTCGAGAACGGCGGCCCCGGCGGCGTCCCCGCGTACGATGGCCCCCGCCACTTCGACTACAAGCCCTCGCGCACCGAGGACGAGACCGGCGTCTGGGATTCGGCCGCGGCCAACATGCGCACCTACCTGCTGCTCAAGGAGCGGGCCGCGGCCTTCCGCGCCGACCCCGAGGTGCAGGACGCGCTCGCGGCCGCGAAGGTCGACGAGCTCGCGCAGCCGACCCTGGGCGAGGGCGAGACCTACGACGACTTCCTCGCCGACCGCTCGGCGTACGAGGAGTTCGACCCGTCGGCGTACCTCGGCGGCAAGGGCTTCGGCTTCGTGCGCCTGCAGCAGCTCGCCACCGAGCACCTGCTCGGCGCGCGCTGACCGATCCGTCCCGCCCCCGCCGCGCCTCCGGGCCCGGCGGGCGCCCCAGCGGGCAGGATGAAGGACTTCTCCGCCGACACGCCGGCCGGGGCGGCCGACATGCCGCCGGGTGGGAGTGGACTCCTTCATCGTGAACGCAAGCCCGCGCGCTCGGACCGCGGGGCAGACCGACAGAACCACTCAGGAGGACACCGTGACGCTCGTCGCCGGAGTCGACTCGTCGACCCAGTCGTGCAAGGTCGTGATCCGGGATGCCGCGACCGGGAAGCTCGTGCGCTCCGGCCGCGCAGCGCACCCCGACGGCACCGAGGTCGACCCCGCCGCATGGTGGGGCGCGCTGCTCACGGCGTTCGCCGATGCCGGCGGGTTCGAGGGCGTCGCGGCGATCTCGATCGCGGGCCAGCAGCACGGCATGGTCGTGCTCGACGAGGAGGGCCGCGTCATCCGCCCCGCCCTGCTCTGGAACGACACCCGTTCGGCGCAGGCCGCTCGGGACCTGATCGACGAGGTCGGTGCGCCGGCGTACGCCGAGCGCACGGGCGTCGTGCCCGTGGCCTCGTTCACCGCGACGAAGCTGCGCTGGCTGCGCGACGCCGAACCCGAGAACGCGGCGCGCGTCGCCGCCGTGGCACTCCCCCACGACTGGCTCACCTGGCGCCTGCGCGGCTTCGGGCCGGCCGGCGAGTCGCCGCTCGGACCGGTGCTCGACGAGCTCAGGACGGATCGATCGGATGCGAGCGGCACCGCGTACTGGGGCACCGGCGGCTACGACCGCGAACTGCTCGTGCGCGCGCTCGGTCACGATGCGATCCTGCCGCGCGTGCTCGGTCCCGGTGAGGCGGCCGGGCGGACGCCCGACGGCATCCTCGTCGGCCCCGGCGCCGGCGACAACGCCGGTGCCGCGCTCGGACTCGACGCCGCATCCGGCGACGTCGTCGTCTCGATCGGCACGAGCGGCACGGTGTTCGCGGTGACGGATGTCGCCGTCGCCGACACCTCGGGCACCGTCGCGGGGTTCGCCGACGCGACCGGCCGGTTCCTGCCGCTCATCGCGACGCTGAACGCCGCACGAGTGCTCGACGCCACTGCCGGGCTGCTCGGCGTCGACCACGCCGAACTCGGGCGGCTGGCGCTCGAGGCCGAACCCGGAGCATCCGGCGCCGTGCTCGTGCCGTACTTCGAGGGAGAGCGCACGCCGAACCTGCCCGAGGCGACCGCCGCGTTCTCGGGGCTCACGCTCGCGAACACGACCCGTCCGTCGTTCGCGCGCGCCGCGGTGGAGGGGCTGCTCTGCGGGCTCGCCGACGGGCTCGACGCGGTGCGCACCCAGGGCGTCGACGCGCAGCGCATCCTCCTCATCGGCGGCGCGGCCCAGAATCCCGCGGTGCAGCTCGCGGCCACGCAGGTCTTCGACGTGCCGGTCGTGGTGCCGACGCCCGGGGAGTACGTCGCGGACGGTGCCGCCCGGCAGGCCGCATGGGTGCTGACCGGCGAGCGGCCGACGTGGCCGATCGAGGCGGGCGACCCGTTGCCGGCCGACGAACGACCGGAGATCCGTCGGCGCTACGCCGCGGCGCGGGCCCGCGCGACGGGCTGACGGGACCGCGCCCGGTCCACCGCGCAGGGGTCGCCCGCTCGAGGCGGGATCGCGTATTCTCGCGCCCCGCCCCCCGTTCGTCCACCCCACCGACACCCGTCGCCGGCGCTGGGCTCCGTCGAGGCTCGGCGCGTAGCATGGCGAGTGGACGTCGCCGTCTGACGACGCCCCGCCGACGAGGTAGGAGGACCATGATGATGTCCGAATCCGATGAGGTCCGCGGACCCGATCCCGACGACGTCGAGGGCGAGTACACCGACGTCGAAGGCGAAGCACCGCGGAAGCGCACCGTCGAGGGCGAGTACACGCGCTCCGACGGCGTCGTGGAGGACGAATCGGTGGTCGGCGACTACACGTCGACCGCGGAGCACCCCGAGACCCACCCGGCGTCCGAGGAGCACGGCGACTACACGCGCGAGGACGAGCGGCCGAAGCCGCACCCGGGGATGCACAAGGGCTGAGCGCCCGGCAGCGGCCGACCGGGAGCTCGCGCGATCATCCGAGTGATCGCGCGAGCTCCGCTCCCGCCGCCTCGAGCCAGCGCAGCGGGTCGGCCATCGCGGCCGCTCCCCCGCCGGCGAGGTCGGTGAGCGAAGCGGATGTCGCGTAGCCCGACGTGTCCGCGTCGACCGCGCCGGCCACGAGGGCGACGGGCACGCCCGCGGCATCCGCCCGCGCGGCGACCTCGCTCGGCACCTTGCCGGCGGCGGACTGACCGTCGAAGCGCCCCTCGCCCGTGATCACGAGCGAAGCGCCGTGGAGTGCCGCGGTGAGCCCGATCGCATCGGCGACCGCCGCCGATCCCCCCGCCATGTGCGCACCCCACACGAGCAGCCCGAACCCGGTGCCGCCCGCCGCCCCCGCGCCGGCCGCGTCGGCGAAGGCCGCCCGGTCGGGCATGGCGCGTACGAGGCGGCCGAGGTTGCGCTCCATCGGCTCGATCAGCTCGGGCGTCGCACCCTTCTGCGGGCCGAAGATCGCGGCCGCACCGAACGGCCCGAACAACGGGTTCGTCACGTCGCTGAGGATCGCCGCGCCGCCCGGCGGTCGCTCGCGGAGCCCCGAAAGGTCGACTCGCGCGATCGAACCGAGCCCGCGATTGCCGTTCGGAACGGGCCGGCCGTCGCCGTCGAGGAACCTGCCGCCGAGCGCGGCGAGCGTGCCGGCCCCGCCGTCGGTCGAGCAGCTGCCGCCGATCGCGAGCAGCACCCGGGTCGCGCCGGCGTCGAGCGCCGCGGCGATCGCCTGGCCGAAGCCGACGGTGTGCGCGTCGAGCGGGCGGAGCGGGTCGCAGAGCGTGATGCCGCTCGAGAGGGCGAGTTCGACGAGCGCACCGCCGTCGGGCAGGCGCAGCCACGCGGCATCCACCGGCCGGTCGTCGGGCCCCTGCACGGTGACGGCCACGCGCTGCGCGCCCGGCACCGAGGCGGCGAACGCATCGAGCGTGCCCTCGCCGCCGTCGGCCATGGGCTTCACGACGAGCTCGTCGTCGGGCGCGACCGAGTGCCAGCCGCGCGCGAGCGCCTCGGCGGCCTCGGCGGCGGTCGCCGTGCCCTTGAACGAATCGGGCGCGAACACGATCCGGCGTGCGGCCATGGGAACCTCCTCGTCGGGCTGCATCGTACGGCGATCAGTCGACGAGCACCATGGCCCAGTCGAACGCGCCGAGCTCGACCCCCTCGACGCGCTCGCCGCTCACGGCGTCGGTGCCGACGAGGTCGACGGATGCCTCGGGGCCGCCGTGGTTCACGACGGTGACGAGCCGTCCGCGGCGGGCCGCCTCGACGTGATCGGGAAGCCCCGCGACGACGGGCTCCACTCCGGTCGCCGCGAGCAGGTGGTCGACGACGGACTGCACGCCCGCCTCGTCGGGCACGGTCGCGAGGTAGCGCGCGGTGCCTGCGCCGGCCGCGCGCGCCGTCAGCGCGGGGTCGCCGCTCCGGCGTCCGCCGGCGAACGCGGCCTCGACGCGGGCGTCGGCGACGACGACGTGGACCTCCTCGGCGAGCAGGGTCCCGACGCCGGAGATCGCGGCACCGGAGGCGGCCGCGCCGTCGCCCGTGGCATCCGTCGCCGCGGCCGCCCCCGCCCCGGCGAACGGCGCGACCCGCTCCCCCGGCACCCCGTCGGCGGCATCCGGCGCGACGAGCGCACCGAAGTCCTCGATGCGGATGCCGCAGAGCGGGCCGAGCTGCGTCGCGAACCCGCCGTCGCGGAAGCGGTCGGCCTCGTCGACGATGTCGCTGAACGGACCGACGAGCAGGTGCCCGCCGCCCTCGACGAACGAGGTGAGCGCGGCGGCATCCGACTCGCGCACCAGGTAGAGCAAGGGCGCGATCGCCACGTCGTAGCCCTCGCCGACGCGCGAGGCGGGCACGACGTCGACCTGCACGTGGCGGCGGTGCAGCGCGCGGTACCAGCGCTGGATCACGGCGACGTAGTCGAGCGCGTTCTGCGGGTGGTCGGGCGCCTCGACGGCCCACCAGTTCTCCCAGTCGAACACCAGCGCGACGCGCGCGTCGCGGGCCGTCTCGGCACCGGCCGGAAGCGCGGGCAGCGCGGCCAGCGCCTCGCCCAGCGCGACCGCCTCGCGCCAGGTTCGCGTCTCGGTGCCCGCGTGCGGGAGCATCGCGGAGTGGAACTTCTCGGCACCCGCCCTGGACTGCCGCCACTGGAAGAACAGGATGCCGTCGGCACCGCGCCCGATCGCCTGCGCGCTGAGCGCCGCCATCTGCCCCGGCGCCTTCGGTGCGTTCGTCGGCCGCCAGTTCAGGGCGTTCGTCGACTGCTCCATGAGGATCCACGGCACCTCGGGCTTCAGCGAGCGGACGAGGTCGCGCTGGAACGCCGCCGCGCGGAACGAGTCGGGGTCGTTCGGGTCGGGGTAGCAGTCGTCGCTGATGACGTCCATGTGCTCGGCCCATCCGGCGTAGTCGGCCGGCTTGAAGGCGCCCATGAAGTTCGTCGTGATCGGCTGGGTCGCCCCCGCCGCGCGGAGGATCTCGCGCTCCATGAGGTAGCACTCGAGCAGCATGTCGCTCGTGAACCGGCGGAAGTCGAGCTCCTGCCCCGGGTTGCGCGAGTAGGGCGCCTTGCGCGGCGGGAACACCTCGTCGAAGGCCTGGTACCGCTGCGACCAGAAATCCGTGCCCCAAGCGCGGTTGAGCGCCTGCACGTCGCCGTAGCGACCGGCGAGCCAGCGGCGGAACGCGTCGCGCGCGGCATCCGAGTAGTCGGCGTTGAGGTGGCATCCGTACTCGTTGTTGACATGCCACATGACGACCGCGGGGTGGTTCGCGTACCGCTCGGCGAGCGCGGTGACGAGCTCGGCCGCGAGGCGGCGGTAGACCGGCGACGACGGGGCGAACTGCTGGCGACTGCCCGGCCAGTAGGTGGCGCCGTCCTCGTCCTGCGGCAGCATCTCGGGGTAGGCTGCGGTCGCCCACGGCGGGGGCGACGCGGTCGCGGTGGCGAGGTCGACGGCGATGCCGCCCGCGTGCAACAGGTCGATCACCCGGTCGAGCCATCCGAAGTCGAACTCGCCCTCGCGCGGCTGGATGCGCGACCACGAGAAGATGCCGAGGCTGACCATCGTGACGCCGGCCTCGCGCATGCGCGCGACGTCCTCCGGCCAGGTCTCCTCCGGCCACTGCTCGGGGTTGTAGTCGGCGCCGTAGTGCACGTCGGTCTCCTCGTCGGGTGTCTGGCGGGCGGATGCCTCGGGGGCGCTGCCGCGCATGGGAATCATGCCGCGGGCGCCGACCCCCGAGTGGGAGCCGGCGCCCGCGGGGCCGGATCACGTCAGCCGAGGATCACCTTGGCTTCGGCGAAGAACTGGTCCACGGCCTCGTCGACGGTGATCGCGCCGAGGCCGATCGACTTGCCGAGGTCCCAGAAGGTCTGCTCGAGCGAGCCGTAGCCGACGACGGGAACGGGCGGCGCGTCGCCGATGCGGTCGGCGACCGAGTCGAGGTAGTCCGCGACCTGCGCGTCGACGCCCTCGAGGGTCGTGCCCGCGAGCTTCGTCTCCGATGCCGGGAAGCCGAGCGTGGTGCCGAAGACCTGCCCGGCCTCCTCGCTGTTCACGACGAAGTCGAGCCACATCGCGGCCGCTTCGGGGTGCTCGGTGTCGGCCGAGATCGCCATCTGCAGGCCGGCCTGGCGGTAGAGGTCCTTGCCGCCGGCCTCGTCGATGGGCGGGGCGACCATGGTCACCGACTCGGCGCCCGAGTCGGCGAGGTAGCCGCCGAGGAAGTTGCTCCAGCTCGCCTCGCTCGCGGTCCGGTTCGAGCCGAAGCCCGAGATCGGCGAGATCTCCTCGAGCTGCTGCTGCGGGATCGCGACGCCGTCGCGCGCCTCGGCGCCAGAGTTCCAGAAGTCGGCGAGGTCGTCCTCGGTGAAGCCGAGCTCGCCGTCCTCGGTGTACAGGTTGCCGCCCTGCGCCCGCAGCACGTTCTCGAACGTCTGGATGCGCTGGGTCATGTCGGTGCCGCCGTAGACCTCGCCGCCCGTGGCCTCGGTGACCTCGGCCATCCACTCGGTGTACTCGTCGTATGACGTGCCGCCCTCGTAGGGCTCGACGCCCGCGTCGGCGACGAGCTTGTCGTTGAGGAACACGGCCCATGCGCTGTACCCGGTCGGCAGCGAGTACTGCGTGCCCTCGAGCTGGCCGGTCTGCTTGAGGCCGTCGTCGAACGCGTCGAAGTCGATGTAGTCGCCGACCGTCTCGAGGTCGAGGAGCAGTCCCGGCTCGGCGTATTCGCGCAGGTAGGAGTCGGAGAACTGCCACACGTCGGGCAGGCCGCCGCCCGCCGCCTCGGTCTTGCGCTTCTCCCAGTACGACGGGAAGTCGGTGAAGGTGCCGTCGATGGTGATGTTGGGGTGTTCGGCCTCAAACGCCTCGATGAGCTGCCCGTATCGGTCGGCGCGGTCGTCGTTGCCCCACCAGGTGAAGTTCAGCGTCACCTCCTCCTCGGGGTCGTACTCGCCGCCGGCGTCGCCGCCGCCCGCGCAACCGGTCAGGGCGAGGGCCGCAGCCCCCGTGATCGCCGCGGCGGTGAGCCAGTGGCGGCCGTTCTTCCTCGTGAACATCGTCGTCCTCCGTGCAATGGGGGTGAGAGGTGCTGCGCTTTGGGAAAGCGCTTCCCCGCAGAGTAGCGTGCAACGTTTCACTCGTCAAGGCCGGAATCTCGCCGATGCCCCGGCCCTGCCAGGCCCTGCCCGGCCCGGCCCAACCCGGGCCGGCCCCTGGCCCACTCCCGTCCCGCTCCCCATCCCGCTCCCCATCCTGCTCACGTCCCGCTCCCCACCCCATCGCTTCGGGAGGAACTTCTGCCCGACACGCCGCCGAGCGCAGGCCGACACGCCGCGCGCCGGCGCGATATTCCTCCCGACAGGCGCGCCGGGCGTCCGCCCCGGCGCGCCCGACGCCGGGCGTCCGCCCCGTCCGGCAGGCACTCAGCTCGACCTGCCCACCGGACACCGTCGAACGAGGGTCCGCGCGGCGCGCGGGTCCGTCGGTCCGACCGGCGTCGCCCGTGGCGCCCCGGACGCCCGTCGCTGCGGCGCCCCTCCGGCAGGCGCGAGTCAGCCGCCGACGTCGTCCCGATGGCGACGCCGCGGCCGCTCGGGCACCGCCACGATCGCGAGCGCCACGCACCCGAGCGCGGGCACGACGAGGGGGAACAGCTGCCAGGTCACGACCACCGCGAACCCCGCGGAGGCCACGAGGTACGCCGCCCCGACGGGGTCGCCCGCCACGGCGCGCGGCACCGCGCGCAGCGCGCCCAGCCAGCCGAGGTTCGGCGTCCAGAGCCCTGCCGCCGTGAACAGCGCGAGGGCGAGGGCCGCGAGTCCGAGCCAGCCGACGGCCGCGACGACCGGCCCGCCGGGCAGCGCGCCGCTGTTCGCGAGGTCGATGTCGAGCAGCAGCACGAGCACGACCACGGCGGATGCCCCGCCCACGCCGATCCCGCCGAGGAGACCGGCCCGCAGGTCGGCCCAGAACCCACCCAGCCGGGAGCCCTCCGCGAGCAGGTACCGCCGCAGGTGCCGCACGCCGGCGGCGAGCGCCGCGGGGAGGGTCACGAGCGGGATCGACACGAGCGCGACGAGCACCCCGACGAGGAGCACCTCGCCGAGCAGCGCGAACGCGCTCGTCGCGCCGGGGAAACGGGCGGGCGCCGCGCCCGAGCGGACCGGACCTGAGCCCGACCGCTCGGCGCGACGCGCGTCGCGTTCTGCGCGACCGCCTGCCCGTGACATCCGCTCGCTCCTAGCCCTTGAGGCCCTGGGTGGCGACGCCGTCGACGAGGAAGCGCTGGAAGACGATGAAGAAGATCAGGATCGGCAGCAGCGCGAGGAAGGAGACCGCGACGGTGGCGCCGTAGTCCGACGTGGACGTCTGGTCGTTGTACAGGCGCAGGGCGACCGGGAGCGGGTACTGCTCGGGGCTGTTGACGTAGAGCAGCGGGCCGAGGAAGTCGTTCCAGGTCCAGATGAAGGTGAAGATCGCGGACGTGATCAGGGCGGGCTTGATCAGCGGCAGGATGATCGAGAAGAACGTGCGCCAGTGCCCGGCGCCGTCGATCTTCGCCGCCTCGTCCATGTCGCGCGGGATGTTGCGGATGAACTGGACGATCAGGAACACGAAGAACGCCTCGGTCGCGAGGAACTTCGGCAGGATCAGCGGCCAGTACGTGTCCACGAGTTCGAGCTTCTGGAACATGATGTACTGCGGGATGATCACGACGTGGAACGGCAGCAGCAGCGTGCCGATCATCGCGGCGAACAGGATGCCGACGCCCTTGAACTGCACCCGGGCGAACGCGTACGCGGCCAGCGCCGATGAGAACAGGGTGCCGATCACGGCCATCACGGCGATGAAGGTCGAGTTCGCGAAGAACCGCCAGAGCGGCACGCCCGCGATGCCCTCGAGCACCTTGAAGTAGTTGTCGATCGTGGGGTTGTCGGGGATCAGGCCCGGGTTCTGGCCGAACTCGCTCGAGGGCTTGAACGTGGCGATGAAGAGCCACACGAGCGGGTAGAGCACGATCGCGGTGAGCGCGGCGAGCACCACGAACCAGATGATCGTGTTGATCGTCTTGCGCTTGATACGACGCCGCTCGGGCGCCGGCTTCTGCTCGAGCTCGATCTCGAGGAACTCGGGACGGGCGATCTCGCTGGTCGACGTCGTCATCGGTTGTCTCCCGCGTAGTGGACCCACGACTTCTGGGTCTTGAAGAGGATGGCGGCGATGATCGCGACCACGATCACGAGGACCCACGCCATCGCGGCGGCGTAGCCCATCTGCAGGTCGGCGAAGCCGCGCTTGTACAGGTAGACGGTGTAGAAGTTCGTCATGCCGGCCGGGCCGCCCGAGCCGTTGGAGATGATGTACGCCGATGCGAACACCTGGAACGCGTTGATCAGCTCGAGCAGCAGGTTGAAGAAGATCACGCTCGAGAGCATCGGGAAGGTCACCGACCGGAACTTCCGGATCGGGCCGGCGCCGTCGACCTCGGCCGCCTCGTAGAGCTCGCGCGGCACCTGCTTGAGGCCGGCGAGGAAGATCACCATCGGGGCGCCGAACTGCCACACCGCGAGCAGGATCATCATCGGCAGCACCAGGGCCACGTTGCCGACCCAGCCGCCGATGTCGACGCCGAAGAAGCTGAGGGTGTTGTCGACCGGTCCGTCGGTGGAGAACATCGCCCGCCACACGATCGCGACCGACACCGACGCGCCGATCAGCGATGGGGCGTAGAACGACGAACGGAAGAACGTCGACCCGCGGTCACGGTAGTTCAGCAGCATCGCCACGCCGAGCGCGGCGGCCAGCTTGATCGGGGTGCCGACCAGCACGTAGACCAGCGTGATCTGCACCGACTGGATGTACTGCGGGTCCTCCGTGAACATCCGGACGAAGTTGTCGAACCCGATCCACTCGGGTTCGGTGAAGAGGTTGTACTTCGTGAACGCGAGGTACAGCGAGTAGATCATCGGCCCGAGGGTGAGGCCGAGGAAGCCGATCATCCACGGGAGGAGGAAGGTGTAGCCCGTCGCCGTCTCGCGACGGTTGCGGACCTTCAGTCCGTGCCGCGTGGGGGTCTCGGGGCCGCGACGGCCCAGGAGGCGCGGACGCTTCTCCTGATCGGCCGTGACGATGGCTCTCGTCAGGGTGGTGCTCATGGTCTCTCTCCCGGTTCCGTGCCGAGGGTACCCCGGGTCCGGGCCGTCTGGGCCCGGACCCGGAGGATCCCTACTGGTTCAGGACGACGTCCATCTCGGAGAAGAACTGGCTCACGGCCTCGTCCACGGTGAGGGTGCCGAAGCCGAGCTCGGTGCCGAGCTGGCGGAACTTCTCCTCGAGGGTGCCGTAGCCGACGATCGGCACGGGCGGGGCGTCGCCGAGGCGGTCGCTGATCGACTCCTCGTAGGCGCGGATCTGCTCGCCCATCGGGTCGAGCTCAGCGCCCTCGAGCATGGTCTCCGACGCGGGCAGGCCGCGGTTCGTGCCGAAGATCGCACCCGCCTCGGGGCTGTTCACGAGGAAGTTGACGAGCGTGGCAGCGGCCTCGGGGTGGTCGGTCGTCGCGGCGATCGAGTGCAGCATCGAGGGCTTGAGGTAGAGGTCCTTCGCGTCCTCCTCGGTGACCGGCGGGGCGATGAGGCCGAGCTCGGTGTAGCCCTCGCCGAGGTTGCCGAGGTAGCCGGCGCCGAAGTTGTCCCAGGTCAGCTCGCTCGCGGTCTTCGCCGCGTCGAAGCCCGAGACCGGGTAGATCTCCTCGAGCTGCTGCTGGCTGATGACCGTGCCGTCCTCGCGGATCGAGTCGCCCTGCTCCCAGAAGGCCGCGAGGTCCTCCTCGGTGAAGTTCGGCTCGCCCTCGTCGGTGAAGAGGTCCTCGCCCGCGGCACGCCGCTGGATCTCGAAGTTCTGGATGCGGCCCGTCCAGTCGGTGCCGCCGTAGACCGCCCCGCCGGATGCCTCGGTGACCTCGGCCATCCAGTCGTTGTAGTCCTCCCAGCTGCCGCCGGCGAAGTCGTCGACGCCGGCCTGCTCGAGCAGGACCGGGTTGGTGAACATGCCCCACGCGTTGGTGGAGGTCGGGATGCCGGTGGTCTCGCCGTTCACGACACCGATCGAGAGGATGTTCTCACTCAGCGGCTCGGTGTCGATGATGTTGCCGAGGTAGGGCTCGAGGTCGAGCAGGAGGCCGTTCTCGGAGTACTGGCGGAGGTAGGAGTAGTCGAACTGCATGACGTCGGGGAGGCCGCCGCCGGCCGCCTCGGTCTGCCGCTTCTCCCAGAACTCGGGGAAGCCGAGGAAGGAGGAGTTGACCGTGATGTTCGGGTACTCCTCGTTGAACGCTGCGATCGCCTGGTCGTACAGGTCGGCGCGCACGTCGTTGCCCCAGAACGCGAGGTTGAGCGTCACTTCCTCATCGGGGTCGTAGGTCGCGGCCGGCTGGGAGCCGCCGGAGCAGCCCGTCAGCACGAGCGCCGCGCTCGCCGTGACCGCCGCTGCGGCGAGGGCCGCGCGTCGGGTGCGGATGTTGAACATCGTTGTCCTCCCGGAAACGTCTCTGTCTGCCTGGTGCATTCACGCTGGGTGGGAAAGCGCTTCCCCAAATGTAGCCCCATCGACGCCAATGGTCAATGCGGCGAGGAAAATCGTTTCAATCCGTGATCGAACCGAGATCGGCTGAAGCATCCCGATCGCACGTCAGGACGCCGTCGACCACCTCGAGCGGGGCGGCGAAGACGGCGCTGCGGCGCGCGGCCGCGGCATCCGTCGACCCCAGTTCCGAGCCGTCCCAGTGCGGGTGCGTGAAGTAGAACAGGATGCCGCGGTCCCGGCCGACCACGACGTCGCCGTGGCGACCGAAGGTCGCGTCCCCGCGCCGCCGACCGGGCGCACCGAGGATCACGTCGTCGGGCCCGCCCTGGCGGACCCAGTGCACCGCATCGGCCGACCGGTACACGCCCATGCCGCGCCACTCGTCGACGAGCATCCACCACCAGCCGCCGAGCTCGAAGACGTTCGGGCCCTCGTGCGGACGCCCGCCGATCGCGCGACCCCCGACCCGCCACGAGCCGGGCGCGAGATCGGCGCTCGCCGCGACCCACGTGGTCGAGTCGTCCGCCTCGTCCTTGAACCACATGCGCCAGAGGCCGTCGGGGCAGCGCGCGACGCACGCGTCGATCACGCGGTCGGAGCCCAACGGGATCTCGCCGACGAGGCGCCACGACGCGAGGTCGTCGCTCCGGTACTCGACGATGCGTCGCGCGTGCCCCTCCCACCGGTCGGGGATGCCGTCGATCACGGTGAGGTACATGCGGTACCGCTCGCCGTCGTGGATCACCTCGGGCGCCCAGTGCGTCTCGCCCCAGGTGCCGTCGCGCTCGCCGAGCCGCAGGTCGTCGACGGTTCCGTCGTAGCGCCAGCGCACCCCGTCGACCGAGCGCGCGACGCCGATGCGGCTGCCGTGCACCCACGCGACGCCGGGCTCGTCGACGCTCGCGCGCCGTTGCGTGAAGAACATCCACCACTCCCCCGTCAGGTGGTGGCGGATCACGGTCGGATCGGTCGCCCCGTCGTGCACGGGGTCGTGGAAGAGGGCGTCGTCGATCGGCCCGCTCATCGCCGCAGGTCGACGATCGGACTCTCCAGGCTGCGCATCCGGTCGGCGTCGTCGCGCAGCGACGCCCGCTCGACGGTGCGCCCGCTCGTCGCCGACGAGTAGATCGCCGTGACGATCTCGAACGAGCGCGCCGGATCGGTCGCCGTCGAGGGCAGCGGAGCGCCGGTGGCGAGCGCGCGGTAGATGTCGCGCACGAGCGGGTCGTGTCCGCTCGGCTCCTCGCCGGCGGGCAGCGCCGACCACGCGTCGACGACGGCCGGGTCGACGCCCGGGGCGGGCGTGATGCGCCAGTGCTCGTGCCCGTGCCCGTAGAGGTGGTCGACCGTGACGGTCGCGAGCTCGGTGTCGATGCGGATCGAGCTCGTCTCGCGGGGCGAGAGCGCACTCGTGACGACGGATGCCACGACGCCGCTCTCGAACGCGACGGTCGCCGTCGAGACGTCCTCCATCTCGGTCTCGCGCGCGAGCCGCCAGAGCTGCCCGTTCACGCTCGCCCAGTCGCCGAGCAGCCACGCGAGCAGGTCGATCTGGTGGATGCCGAGGCCGAGCGTCGGCCCGCCGCCCTCGGTCGCCCACTTGCCGCGCCACGGCACGGCGAAGTACTCGGGCGCGCGGTACCAGAGCGTCTGGCACGTCGCGACGAGCGGCCGGCCGAGCGCACCCGACTCGAGCAGGCCCTTCACGTGCGCCGCGGCCGTGCCGGTGCGCTGCTGGAACACGACGGCGAGTCGCCGGTCGTTGCGGGCCGCGGCATCCGTCATCGCCTCGAGCTCGTCGAGCGAGAGGGCCGCGGGCTTCTCGCAGACCACGTGCACGCCCGCATCGAGCGCGGCGATCGCCTGCTCGGCGTGCACGCCGGGCGGCGTGCAGATGTGCAGCACGTCGATGTCGCCGGCCGCGAGGAGCGCGCCGAGGGAGTCGGCGACCGCGGGTCCGCCCCAGCGGTCGGCGAACGCCTGCGCGTGGTCGAGGTGCCGGTCGACCACCGCGACGAGCTCGCCGTCGGGGGTGGCGCGCAGCGCCTGCGCGTGCGCATCGGCGATGGCGCCCGTGCCGAGGATGGCGGCGCGCAGCGGAGTGGTCGGGGTGACCGGGCCGGTCTGCTCGGCCTGGTCGGTCTGGTCGGTCATCGGGCTCCTCCGTGGCGGACGATGTCGGGGTCGAGGGTCGTGTCGTAGCGCTGCAGCCGCCCGCACATGCCGAAGGCGTGGGCGACGGATGCCTCGGCCACGCGCGACTCGGCGAGGCCCGGGTCGCCCCCGCTCGCGAGCGCGTCGAGTCGATGGCCGGTCTCGCGGGCGACGGCGTGCGCACCGGCCTCCCAGCGTGCGCGCCACTCGGAGACGCGCGGCCGAGCCAGGTCGGACGCGCGGGCGTGCAGGCACGTGAGGCGCTCCGGGTCGACGGTGCCGTCGCCCCGGAACAGCGCGAGGTACCCCTCGACCGCGAGGTCGCGGCGCGCGTGCGCGGCGGCGAGGCGATCGGCGTCGGATGCCTCGGGGCCCGGCAAGCGCGCGGCATCCGCGTACCGGTCGGGGTCGGCGAGCACGTCGTCGGGGAAGGTCATCACGGCGTCGCCTGCCTCCGGCAGGCCCGCGTTCTGCATGATGACGCGCACCTCGAGCGCGCCGTCGTTGATCGCGCGATGGATGACGCCCGGCGCGAACCAGACGAGGTCGCCCGGCGAGAGCGCGCGCTCGTCGAACACGCCGGCGCCGTCGATCGTGTGGAGCCGCCCGCGTCCGGCGACCACGAGGTACGCCTCGGCCGACACGAGGTGCAGGTGGGGCGCGCCGCCCGCGAGGCCGTCGGGTGCGACGCCGTCGTAGACCTGGAGGGCGCTGACCGAGGTCGCACCGGGGAAGGCGGGGGTGGTCACGGCGCGCCCGGGCTCTCCGCGCCGCCGGGCACGGCGGCGACGCCTGCGGTGCCTCGGAGCCCTGCGGGATGCGGGCCGAGCAACGCGGGCAACCGCTCGGAGGCCGCGGCCGCGAGCACGCCGGCGCGCGCGGGATCGGCTTCGCCGTCGGCGATCACGACCCCGTACCGCAGCGCCATGGTCGCTCCCGGCTCGATCAGGTGCTCCTCGCTGAAGAACGGCGCGGGGCAGAGGCACGCGAACTCCTCGCTGCGCGCGAACCACTGGGGCGGGTGCTGCAGGTTGCCGGGATCGTCGACCATGACGATGGTCGACGCCGTTCCCGACTCGTCGTGGCGGCCCGTGAAGCCCATCCACGGCGCGCGGGTGCCGCGCAATTCGTCACCGCCCGCGACGCCCGGCGCGAGGACCCGCCCGCCGGTGAAGGAGCGCGGTCCACGCCAGAACAGGCCGCCGTACCCGGCGTTCTCGCGGCCGCGGGTCGTGGGCGAGCCGATCGGGACGGCGCGGCCGGTCGTATCGGTGAGCGCGGTCGCGAAGCCGAGCAGCCACGCATCGTCGGCGATGACGGATGCCGCGAGCAAGCGCACCTCGTGGAAGATCGTCTCGCCCGCCTGGGTGACCCAGTCGAGGCGCTCGCGGATGCGGGCGACGCCGTCGTTCGCGGTGCCGGCGGCCGGGGCATCCGCCTCACCGGTCTCGAACGCGACGTGCCGCTGCTCGCCGTTGTTCGGCAGCTGCACGTAGCCCTCGCCGCGCACGAACGTCGGCCCGCCCCAGAAGTTCTCGTCGCCGACGACGGGCAGCGACCAGGCGATGCCCTTGTGCCACACGTGGTCGTGCGGGCGGTACAGCGAGACGGTCTCGCCGCCGAGCGTGCGGATCGGGCTGAGGTACGGGCGCGGCGACTCGAACGTGGGGTGGTCGGGGCGGAAGACGTACTCGGCGAGCACCTCGCCGTCGGCGTGGATCATCAGGCGGTCGTCGTCGCTGGCGATGCGGAGGTCGGGCATCGGGCTCCTTCGGGTTCGTCGTCGATCCGGGATGCGGCGGTGGGGCTCTCGCTGTGGCGGTCGCTCGCCTTTGGAAAGCGCTATCCCAAGCCTACACCGTCATCCGGGATCGCGAACGAGCGCCCGGAACCCCGCCGGCGCCGGGAACACGACGGCGAAGAACTCCTGCGGCGCGCCGACGGCCTGCGCTGCCCAGTCGTCCTTCTTCAGGCGGATGCCGCGGGGCGACGCCTCGAGGATCCGCACCCGGATCCACTCCCCCGTCTCCAGCCGCAGCTCGTGTGGCTCGCCGAGGTAGCCGATGCCCAGCGCGTCGAGCACCTCCTCGGCCTCGAGCCAGTCTAGCGGCCCGGCGCGCGGGCGACCGAGCAGGTCGATCACGACGAAGCCGTCGCCGGCAGGCTCCATCCAGCCGAGCAGTTCGCCGTCGATGCCGCGCCGGTGCTCGATCCAGTCCGGGTCCATCGAGCCAGTGTCGCACGGCCGCTCGACCGAGGGTCGGCCCGGGTCGAGCGTGCGGATGCCGGCGACCTCAGCGCCACGCCTCGGGCGACCCGGCATGCGGCCGACCCCGCCCCCTGGACCTGCCGCGCCGTGCCGTCCGATCCAGCAGGACCATCGACCCCTGCGAGCGAGCCGACGCCGACCAGACTCGGCGCATGCCGTCGCCTCGTCGCATCGCCCTGGCCGTCGCGGTCCCGCTGCTCGCCGGGTTCTCCGCACTGCAGTGGTGCGGTCGCACCGCCGGCTCGACCGCGGCGGAACGCTCGGCACGACTCCCCGGCGACGAGATCGTCGACCGGCCGCAGATCGTCGCAACGCACGCGGCGACGATCGACGCGCCGCCCGACGAGGTGTGGCCCTGGCTCGTGCAGGTCGGCTGGCATCGAGGCGGCTGGTACACCCCGCGCTGGGTCGACGTGCTCCTCTTCCCCGCGAACCGACCGAGCGCGGGCAGCATCCGTCCGGAATTCCAGGGACTCGCCGCGGGCGACTTCATCCCAGACGGCCCACCGGAGACCGAGTGCGGCTTCATCGTGCGCGAGATCGCGCCCGGCGAACTCCTGCTCCTCGAATCGACGACCCACCTGCCCCTGTCGTGGCGGGAGCGCGGGCTCGCCCGGCTGCGCTGGACGTGGTGCTTCCGCCTGGCGCCCGTCGACGGCGGTCGTGCGACCCGCCTCGTCTTCCGGTGGCGTGCGCGCACGGCGCCGTGGTGGCTGACGCTCGGGGCGCACCTGTTCATCGTGCCCGCCGACTTCGTGATGTCGCGGGGAATGCTCCGTGGCCTGAGGGAGCGCGTCGGCGTCGACTGAGCCGACCCCGGAATACCTTGTCGCTCTGCGTCCTAGGCTCAACCATTGACAATATTTCTTGTCAAGCGTAGGTTGACCCCGTGCAGGAGCTTCGGGTACTCGCAGACGGCGACGCCGTGGGGGCCGCGCTCGACCCGATCCGAGCGGCGATCCTCGACGCGCTGGCCGAACCGGGTTCGGCGACGACGGTGGCGGCGAAGATCGGCTCGACCCGGCAAAAGGTGAACTACCACCTGAAGTCGCTCGAAGCACACGGGCTCGTCGAGCCGGTCGAGACCCGCACGTGGGGCGGAATCAACGAACGCTTCGTGCGTCGATCCGCTCGGCACCTCGTGGTCTCGCCGAACGTGCTGCAGCCAGACGCGGTCGATCCGGATGCGGTCGCCGATCGCCTCTCCGCCGCGTACCTGATCGCGGTGAACGCGCGGGCCGTGTCGGAGGTCGGGGCGATCGCGGCCGACGCGCCTCCCGGCACGCGACTGCCGACGCTCACGGTCGACACGGTGATCGGGTTCGCGACGCCCGACGATCGGGCCGCATTCGCCGCCGAACTGCAGTCGGCGATCGCCGCCCTCGTCGCGAAGTACCACCACGACGAGGGTCGACCGCATCGCCTGACCGTCTCGTCCTACCCACGCCCGAAGGAGTCGCCATGACCTCGCCCGATCGACCGGACCGCGTCGAGCACCGGTTGGAACGCACCTACGACCTCGTCGCCACGCCCGAACAGGTGTGGGAGGCGATCGCCACCTCCGACGGGATCTCGTCGTGGATGGCGCCGGCCCGACTCGAACCTCGTGCCGGCGGCGAGATCTCGTTCGAACTGGGCGAGCTCACCTCGACCGGAGTGGTCACCGAGTACGCGCCCAACCGCCGGTTCGCCTACGAGGAGCCGTGGCCGATCGGCACACGACCCGAGGACCTGCCGGCCGACATGGCGGAGTGGTTCGAATCGATCGGCGCCCCGCTCTCCGAGGTCTACGCCGACCTCGACGGGGTCACGCCGATCGCCACGGAGTTCCTGATCGAAGCGGCGTCGGGCGGCACGTGCGTGCTCCGCGTCGTCACCAGCGCCTACGGCAGCGGCGCCGACTGGGAGAACGAGTTCTTCGACCAGATGGTTCGCGACCTCGTTCCGATCCTCGACCGCATCGCGACCCGCTTCCCGGTCGCGGCGGGATGACGGGCGGAGGCGCACCATGACCGCTCGAGCCTCGATCGGCGTCACGCCGATCCGCGTCGCCGACCTGGTCGCCGAGGGCGAGCTCATGCCCGTCTACGTGCACGTCATCGACCATGCCGACGGTCGCGTGCTGGTCGACACCGGCTTCACCGAGGTCCACCCGGCGGCCGCCGACCTCGATCCCCGACCCTTCCCGCTCGACGAGCAGGGGTTCGACCTCGCGAGCGTCGACCTCGTGGTCAACACCCACCTGCACTTCGATCACTGCGGCGGCAATCACCTCTTCCCGGGCACGCCGATCCACGTCCAGCGACGGGAACTCCACGACGCCCGGACGCAGGAGGACTACACGATCCGCGAATGGGTCGACCCGCCGGGCGTGCACTACGTCGAGGTCGGCGGCGAACTCGAGCTGCTGCCCGGCATCCGCCTTCTTCCGGCGCCTGGTCACACCCCCGGCTCGCAGATCGTCGTCGTCGACGGCGCAGATGGCCCGGTCGTCATCGCCGGCGACACCGCAGTGTGGTTCGGCGAGCTCGATGATCCGCAGACCGATGGGCAGCGACTCATCCGCTCGCTGGCTCCCGACCGGGTCTGGCTCGCACACGAGCACGAGCCCTGGCGGCCGAGCGAACGAGCATGATGGATCCATGCCTGCCGTCCACCGTCCCGGCCTCCGGGTCGACTCGAGGCTCACGATCCCCGAGTCGGAGCTGTCGTGGCGGTTCTCGCGATCGTCCGGCCCGGGCGGGCAGGGCGTGAACACCGCCGATTCCCGCGCGGAACTCGTGTGGGATGTCGCCGGCTCGGCGGTGCTCTCCGCACTCCAGCGCGAGCGAGTCCTCGCGGGCCTCGGCAGTCGCGTGACCGACGGCGTACTGACGATCACCGCATCCGAGCACCGCTCCCAGTTGCGCAACCGGGATGCCGCGCGAGCTCGGCTCGCCGCGCTCGTGGCGGACGCGCTGCGCCCACCGGCGCCGGAACGACGACCGACCAAGCCGAGCCGCGGGTCCAAGGAGCGGCGCCTCGAGGCGAAGAAGCGGCGAACCGACGTCAAGCGCCTCCGCCGCCCGCCGGGCGACTGACCCGGTAGCGCTGTACGACCACGCCCGACCGGAACTCCTGGCGATCCACGAGCTCGAGCGGAATGCGTTCGCGGAGCCCGGCGAGGAGCGTCGGCCCGTGTCCGGCGAGGATCGGCTGGACGACGAACACGTACTCGTCGATCAGCCCCAGGTCCGCCAACGCTCGCGGGAGCGTCACGCCACCCACCGACAGGCCCTCGCCCGGTTTCTCCTTGAGTCGCCGGACCGTGGTCTCGAGATCGCCTCCCACCAGCTCGGCATTCCAGTCGACCGCGCTCAGCGTGCTCGACACGACGTACTTCCTCGTGCGGTCGATGGCCTCGGCGAACGGGATCTCCCACTCCCGCATCCAGTCGGGCCACGTGCCCGTGGCCGGCCGCCGCCAGGCCGACTCCATCATCTCGTAGGTCGTCCGGCCGAAGAGCATGGCATCGGCCCGTTCCATCTCAGCGGTCCAGAACCGCATCGATTCCTCATCCGGGGCGACTCCCGCCTCGTGATGGACGCAGCCGTCGAGGGTGACGTTGATCGAGTACCGAAGCGGTTTCATCCCTGAGGCTCCCCTCGTGCACGCAGCGCGACGTGCTCAGACTACGGTCGGCGCCACTTCTCCTCATCCCCCGGCGCCCACCCGCGTCGAGCCGGTGCCGACGCGACGACCTCCGCTTCATTCCGGCGCGGACGGTCCGGCGCCGTCCCGGACGAACGCATCGACCGTAGGGTCGAGCGAATGGACGATCCACCGATGGAGTTGAGCGTGGCCCGGAGGCCCATCGACCGCGAGGACCGCGGCCTGACCATCGTCGGTCTCGTCCTCCTGGTGCCGGTCCTGGCAGCCCTCGCTTGGTATGCCGTCGTCGTGTTCTTCGTCGGCGATCGCTGCACTCCGCCGGTGACCGACTGCAACCGCGACCTCATCCTCGCGGGGCACTACATCTCGAGGTTCGGCACCATCGTGGTCGGCCTCGTCGCGATCGTCAGCTCGATCGCGCTTCTGCGTTCGCGGCGGCGGGCCGCGTGGATTCCCCCCGTCGCGCTCTGCATCGCGCTCGGCGTATTCGCGGCCGGGAACGAGTTCGCGAAGCTCGGCGTCCAACGCTGAGCCCGGGAGTGGTCACGGCGCATGGGGCGTCGCCGCCCCGATCGCTCTGCAGCTCTGGTGGCATTCTTCCGATCTCCCGCTCTCACGACCTGGATCCCTCAACGACACGGTTGGTATGACCGGTTATACTATGGCCATGAAGACTGCGATCTCCATCCCGGATGGTGACTTCGAGCGTTTCGAACGCGTGGCCGCCCGGCACGGCATGAACCGTTCGGAGTTCTTTCGACGCGCTGGCCGTCGCTTCGTCGAGGAACTCGAGGGCGAGGCAGAGCTGACCGCCTTGGCCGACGCGGTCATCGAACGCGTCGGGCAGCCCTCGGCCGACAGCCCGTTCCTCACGGAGTCCGAGCGCCGCATGCTCGAGGCGACCGAGTGGTGATCGCCCACGGCGACGTCGTCTGGGTCGACTTCGGCTCACCGCGGGGATCGGAACCGGCGAAGCGGCGACCTGCCGTCGTGATGCAGGAGGACTGGCTGCTCGCCACGCGGATCGCCACCGTCCTGGTCGTGCCGTTGACGTCGAACGTCGCGTTGGAAGCATTCCCCGGCAACGTGCTCGTGCCCGTCGACGCGTCCGGCCTCGAGAAGGACTCGGTGGCGGTCGTGTCGCAAGTCGGTCCGGTCAGCCGGGAGTTCCTCGACGCGTTCCCGGTCGGGCACCTCCCGAGCTACGTTCAGACGAAGATCGCCGACGGCATTCGCCTCGTCATGGGCATCTGAGCCGCGACCACACTGTCGATTCGCTTACGATCGTCAATCGCTACGCATTCGGGAGCGTCGGCACCACTCCAAAGATGAGGAGTGCGCCCCACAGTGCCGTGGAGAGTCCAGCAATGATGTAGATCACTCCCATCGTTCTGTACCAACGCTCGAGGCCCTCGACCGACGTTTCTCCGTGGACCATGCGAAGGAATCCGTTGCGGTAGTTCCTTCGCGCCAACGCGAGTGCGCGCCAACGCATCCACGCGCCAACCCCGATGATCAGACCGGGGAACACGATCGCGGCGAGCACGGACGACTGCATGTCGGAAGCGTAACGGCAGCGCGATCGTGCCCGGCGCGCCCGTGAGCCGGTCCTTAGGAGGCCGTGCTAAGACGCCGTGCCTCCCAGCCTGCGCCTCGTTCCCAGCACAGGACCTCGTGGCCAAATCCGCTCGTGACCCAGAGGTGAGTCAACCGATCCGGTGCCTGAGGGTCAGTCCAAGGCGTGCGCTCCGGCATCGCGAGCTCGAGGTAAGCGGCGTCCGTGAGTCCACCTTGTCCCACAACCAGGAACAGGTGCCGCTCGTCCGCTTCGACGGGGAGCAGCTTCGAGAGCTTACGGGCAATCAGGTCGTGGGATGCGACCGCATCGCGCACCGCCTCCCCAATCGGATCGCTGTCGGCTGCCCACACCGCGGTCGCCCCGCGTGAGAGATGGATCCTCCCGGAGCCTGCGCCATGCGTACGCCCGAATGGTGTGAACTGGACTGTCGAAGTCTCCATCGCCCATCGCAGCGCCGGGCGCTCGATGGTCAGCTCGAGAGGAAGCTTGTGGAGTTGGTCGACACCGAGATGCTCCATCGTTGTGAGCACTTCGGGATAGTGCTCCACGAGCGCGGGAAGCTCGCGCGCGTCGTCGATGACGATGGACCAGTCCCACGTCCCCACCGGGTCAAGCTTGCGCCCGCGCTGGCGGAGCAACGCGTCCAGGCGTCGGCTTTCGGTCGTGACCAGTTCAGTGACCTCGACCGCGCCCTCGCGGCCATCGCGATAGAGGAGCCTGCCGTCGACGGTTCCTGCCGGTGCCGGGGTGATGTCCGCCGCTTCGACGTCCGCGTCCAGCACATCGGACAGCACCGCGAATGCCCACTGCTCGGACTCGTTGAGGCCGCTGCCCGTCATGCGGCAGAGCCTAACCCGCGCGCAGCCCCGGATCCCTCGCTGCGACTGTTGACACCGCTGTGACCCTCACGAAATGCTGACGCGATGAGTGCTCCCGAGACCGAGCAGAAGCACCCAGTAGCGACCGCCGCATTCTGGGGTGCCGTGACCGCCCTCACGCTCTTCGGGCTCTGGGCCGCTGTCCTCCTTCCGTTGATCTCAGTTCGGCCGGTGCTACTCCCCGCTGGCGCCATCGCCCTCATCGTCGCGACCGTGATGACCGTGGTCTACACGCGCACCGCTCGCCGGTGAGTCGACGGCAGAGATCAAACACGATCCCTCAGCGCTCCGTTGGCGACTGCATGACACCGGATGTGGCTCGAGAGGTCGCGTTGCTTCTGACCCATCTGTCGAACTCTTCTGCATAATCACGCGCGGTGACGGGGATCGCGCTGCCCATCGCCCGGACTAGGCAGGCCTCTAGAGCTTCGCTCGGCCCTTCGTCCATCAGCATCAACGCTTCAGCTCGCGAAAAGAAGATCCCTTGGTGCTCGCGCTTCATCAGTCCAAGGTCGCCGGACTCGATCCGTTGAAGCATCCCTGCCTAGGCATCATGGAATCCAACGTCGCCCAACCGACATCCTCCATGCGCCGCACCATGTCCGCCACCACGCGGGCAGTGGATGAAGCGTCACTGACTTGCCACCAGCCGTCGACACCTTCCGGCGTACCGGTCGGGTGCACCCGGTCTCGGAACAGCCCGAGGGACTCACTAACCTGCTTCGGCATCCGCGCCCCCAGCCGATGACGCTGCCATCGCAACCATGGCTCGGGAGCGACGGCGATGTTGATAACGCAACAAAGGCTCTGCGCGGTGCTCCACGACGACGATTGGACGTTCACGATCGCCCAATCATCAGTCGGACTGGACTTCCTCCAAGTCGGCACCGACCCCCGATACCCCCGCCGACGAGCGACGGGTCCAAACGCATCTCGCAGGGCAGCCTTCAGGTCGTCTTGGGCAGTCACCGGACAAACATTGCCACAGCTGCGGATGGCGCCGCACGTGGCGCTGGCGTTGAAGCGGAACACTGCAGCCCACCGCCCATTTGCCGGTCCCTCAGCGATTCCTCTGTTCCGCGCGGTCCCGTCAATGGGTGTTGCGCTGGATCGTGCGGTAGACGGTCGCCCGCGACACCTTGAAGATGGCGCTGAGCTCGGCGCTCGTATGGGTTCCGGCTCGGAAGACCTGCATCAGCAGTTCCTGCTGCGCCGCGGACAGCTTCGGCGCCCTCCCGCGCAGCCGGCCCTTCGCGCGTGCGACCTCCATGCCCTCCCGTGTACGTGCCCGGATGAGGTCGGACTCGAACTCGGCCACCATCGCCAGGACGTTGAAGAGCAGCCGACCGACCGGATCGTTCGGGTCGTGGATGGACCCACCGAGGTTGAGCTTGACGTTCTTCGCCGTCAGCTCGTCGACGATGTCCCTCGCATCGCGGAGTGACCGCGCGAGACGGTCGAGCTTGGTGACGACGAACGTGTCTCCGTCGCGGCATGCGGCCATGGCCTGCCGCAGGCCGGGGCGATCGCGATTGGTGCCCGTCAGGCCCTGGTCGGTGTAGATGCGCTCGGCCGTGACGCCGAGCCGTTCGAGGGCCTCGCGCTGCACCGTGAGGTCCTGGTCGTGCGTGGATACGCGCGCGTATCCGATGAGCAACTCGTTCATGCTCGCAGCCTGCGCGGCCGTGGTGACCGCCACAACCGCGCAGCGAACGCCCGGTCGCTTCGGCCTGGCCCACCGTCGTCGCAGTTGCCCCGCCCGCAAGGATTCTCAGTGACGGGACGCCCAATGCAGCGCGGTGTCAGCCCGGCTGCAGCTCGGCGGGTCGCTCGCGCTCCCCCACCACGACCGTCGGCCACCGCGGGTCGACCGTGAGCACCTCGATGCCGCCGGCGCCGACGAGCACCGTGTCCTCGACCTTCGCGCCGACCGCGGTCGGGTTCCAGGCGAAGGCTTGGCCGAGTTGCACGACGTCGGGGACGCCGGGCACCGCGCGCGGGTCGCGGCCGGCGTAGCCGGCCGCGCCACCCTGGTGGTGCCGCGTCCACTCGCGAGGGTCGAAGCCGTGCGAACCGTATGCAGCGGTGCCGGACGCGAAGACGTCGGCGAGCGTCGCTCCCGGCACGGTCGCGTCCAGGAACGCGGCCTCGACGTCGAGGATGCGGCGCGTGGCATCCGTCTCGTCGGGGTCGGGCGCGCCGAACCGCACCCACCGGCTCGCGTTGGCGATGAGGCCGTGGCGGCGCCCGCAGGCGACGAGCATCGCCCGGTCGTCGAGCGGCGCGTCGGTGGGCAGCGGATGCCGGTGGCCCAGCCTCGAGCGCCCGGCGACGAGGGTCACGAGCGGGTCGATCCCGCGCGCAGCGAGGCCGCCGGTCAGGCGAGCGGCCACGGCTCGCTCGGAGTCGGCGGGCGACGCTGCGAGCGCGGCATCCGTCATCACCTCGGCGACCTCGCGGCACAGAACGCGGTAGCGAGCGAGCTCGGCGGGCAGCAGCGAGGCGCGGGCTGCGCGCAGGTCGACGGCCACCTCCGACTCGTCCAGCGCGTCGAAACGTGTCGGCACGAGCGGCTCGTGCCACGCCACGCGCACCACCTCGAGGTCGGAGGCGTCGCCGAGTTCCTCGGCGAGCAGTCGATCGACCTCATTCGCGAACACGTGGACCTCCGTGCCCGTCCGCCGCACGACCACTGCGGCGACCGGGTCGCCCGCGAGCGACACGTGCGTGCGCGCCCCGTCGAGGATCCACGCGACCGAGGCGTGCGACCGCAGCACGACGGCCGAGGCGCCGTGCCGATCGAGCAGCTCGAGCACGCGGGCGCGCTTGGGCGCACGATCGGTCCCGAGAGCGGATGCCGCGTGCGCGGGCGGACTCATGCCGAGGCCCCGCTCGCCGGCGCCGCCGTGCTCTCGCGCGCCTCCAGCCTCGGTCGGTAGAGCACCGTGTGCGGTGCCGGCTCACCGCCGATCAGGGTGCGCAGCCGCACCCACACCTGGGTGCCGATCTCGGTCCGCGGCACCGACATGCTCGTGAGGCGAGGGGTCGCATACCGCGCCATCGGCACGTCGTCGAAGCCCGCGACCGACAGCTCCCCCGGTACGTCGACGCCGAGTTCCCGCAGCCTGGCGAGCAGGCCCAGTGCGACCAGGTCGTTGAACGCGATGACGGCCGTGACCCCCGCGCGGTGCGCGTCGACGACGGCGCCCGCGACCCCCTCGCCGTCCTCCGGTCGCGACCCGCCCTGAATGCGGTCGATCCGGACGGACGGATGCATCGCGAGCGCCTCGTCGATGCCGCGCAGGCGCTCCGCGTTCGACGCGCTCGTCTCCGGACCGGTGACGTACGCGAGGTGCCGGTGCCCGAGCCCGACCAGGTGGTCGACGAGGTCGCGGATGCCGCGGACGTAGTCGACACCGATGATCGGCACGTCGAGGTCGGGCAGCGGGCGGTTCACGACGACGACCGGCGCGACGCGCTCGACGAGCCGGCGCAGCTTCGCCTCCGGCATGCGCGGCGCGCAGAGCACGAGCGCGTCGCAGCGCTGGCGCGCCTCGATCGAGATCACCTCCTCGTCGTCGGCCCGTTCGGCGGTGTCGGCCACGAGCACGCGGTACCCGTCGGCGGCGGCCGCGATACTGAGGCCCTTGAGGATGCCCTGGAACAACGGGTTCTCGAGGTCGGGCACGACCATCGCGACCGTCGTGTTGCGGCCGTGCACGAGGCTCCGGGCGACGAGGCTCGGGGCGTAGCCGAGCGTCGCGATCGACGCCTGCACCTTGCGCACGATCTCGGGGTCGACGCTCGCCCGGCCGTTCAGCACGCGCGACACCGACGCCGGCGAGACGCCGGCGTGCGTGGCGACGTCGGAGATCGTCACGCCCCTGCTGCGCTCGCCCATGCGTTCCCCTCCGGATGCCGCGGTGCGCCTCCTGCGCTCCGTCGCCGTGTTCGTCAGCCGCTCGGGCCCGGTCCCCGAAGCCTCCGGCGTTGAGAAATCGGTTCCTCAGTGTAGCGTCCGAGTTGCCGGGAAGTCCGCATCTCACTTAGGCTCGATCAGAGAAATCGCTTTCTCAATCTCGCGGAACGGAGCCTCGATGCGCATCGTCGTCACCGGGTCATCCGGTCGCCTCGGGCGATCGCTCGCGACCGGACTCGACGCCGCCGGGCACGAGGTCGTCGGCCTGGACCGCGCGCCGGCCGGGCTCGACGGCGTCGACGAGCGGACGGTCGACCTCGCGGCGCCCGGAGCCGCCGCCGCGCTGCTCGCCGACCTCCGCCCCGACGCGCTCGTGCACCTCGCCGGCATCGCCGTGCCCTTCAGCGCGCCCGAGCACGACATCCTGCTGACCAACACGGCGCTCGCGTACGACGTGCTCTCGGCCGCGGCATCCGCCCGCGTCGGCTGGGTGCTCGCCGCATCGAGCCCGACCCCCATCGGCTACTCCTCCCCCGGTTGGCGCGCCGCTGGGGTGCCGATCGACGAGACGCATCCGCTCGCCCCGGCGAACGCCTACGCCTTCTCGAAGGTCGTGATCGAGGAGACGGTGCGGATGTTCGCGCGCACCGCCCCCGGCGCGTACGGGTTCTTCCGTCCCTGCTACGTGATCTCGCCCGAGGAGTGGGCGGGTGCGCCCACCCAGCAGGGGCACACCGTCGCTGAACGGCTCGCCGATCCCGCCCTCGCCGCGGTCAGCTTGTTCAACTACGTCGACGCGCGCGACGTCGCCGCGTTCGTCGACGCGTGGCTCGCCGCCCCCGCGAACACGATCGACGGCGAGGGCTTCTTCGTCGGCGCCGCCGACGCGCTCGCCGAGCGCCCCGTCGCCGAGCTGTGGCGCGAGTACGCGCCGGCCCTCGGCCCCGGCGCCGATGCCCTCGTCGGCACGGCGCCCGTCTTCTCGATCGCGAAGGCGAGGGCCAGGCTCGGCTGGTCGCCGTCGCGCGACTGGCGCGCCGAGCTCGCCACGCCCACCGCAGGCCCGTCGTCGAGTGATACCGGTCGCGCCGAGACGGATGGGCCCACCGCCATCACTCGGCGCGAACGGCATCACTCGGCGCAGGGCGCGACGACCACGACCGGAACGAGGACCGCATGACCAGGCCCACCGCCCGCCTCGACTTCGACGGCGTGCTGTTCTTCCCCGTGACCCCGTTCGACCGCGACGGGCGCGTCGACCGCGACGTGCTCGGCGAGCACCTCGAGACTCGCCTCCCGTTCGGCCCGGGCGGCGTGTTCCCGGCCTGCGGCACGGGCGAGTTCCACGCGCTCTCGGCCCGCGAGGCGATCGACGTCGTGCGCACGAGCGTCGACGTCGTCGCCGGCCGCGTCCCCGTGATCGCGGGCGCCGGCGGCCCGCTCGGCCACGCGATCGAGCTCGCACGCGGCGCGGCCGAGGCGGGCGCCGACGGCCTGCTGCTCCTGCCGCCGTACCTCGTGTCGGGCACCACCGACGGGCTCGTCGCCTGGGTCGAGGCGGTGGCCGCGGCATCCGACCTGCCCGTCGTCGTCTACCACCGCGGCACGGCCCGCTACACGGCCGACACCGTCACGCGCCTCGCGGCGAATCCCAAGGTCGTCGGGTTCAAGGACGGCACGGGCGACATCGGCCTCGCGCAGGAGATCGTGCTCGCCGCCGAGTCCGCCGGCCGCGACGACTGGGCGTTCTTCAACGGCCTGCTCACCGCCGAGCTCAGCCAGGGCGCGTACCGCGGCATCGGCATCCCGCTCTACTCGTCGGCCGCGTTCGCGATGATCCCCGAACTCGCAGCACTGCACTACCGGGCCTACGTCGACGGCGACGAGACGACGCGGATGTCGCTGCTGCGCGAGTTCTACACGCCGCTCGTGCGCCTCCGCGACGAGACACCGGGCTTCGGGGTGTCGCTCATCAAGGCGGGACTGCGGCTGCGCGGGCTCCCGGTCGGCTCGGTGCGCCCGCCGCTCGTCGACCCGACGCCCGAGCAGGAGCGGCGCCTCGCCGCGATCCTCGACTGCGGGCTCGCGCTCGTCGAGCTCGGCGGCACGCGCCCGGCCGCGTCGGCGTGCCCGTCGACGGCGCTGGCGGATGCCGCGGGGGCCGCGACGCGGTGACCGCCTCCATCGCGCGCATCGCGACGCGCCCGATCCGCATCCCCCTGCGGCGCCCCTGGGGTCCCGACGTCCGCGACCTCTCCGTGATCGAGGTCGAGGTAGAGGACTCCGACGGCGCGGTCGGCTGGGGCTTCTCGTGGACGCCGAGCATCGGCGCCGCCGCCGTTCGCGCGCACCTCGACCACGACATCCGTGCCTTCGCGCTCGGGCGCGAGGCCGACGCATCCGCGCTCTGGCAGGCGCTGTGGGAGCACCTGCACGAGGGCGGCAGCGGCGGCATCACGACGATCGCGATGGCCGGGCTCGACCTCGCGCTGTGGGACCTCGCGGGCCGGCGAGCCGGCCTGACGCTGACCGACCTCATCGGCCGTCGCCACGAGACCGCGACCGTCTACGGCAGCGGAGTGAACCTGCACTACCCCCTCGACGACCTGGTCGCGCAGGCCGAACGCTGGGTCGAGGCCGGCTTCGGCGCCGTGAAGGTCAAGGTCGGCAGCCTCGACCTCGCGCGCGACATCGAGCGGATCGCGGCGTTGCGCGAGGTGCTCGGCCCCGACCGCGGGCTGATGATCGACGCGAACCAGCGCTGGAGCCTCGAGCAGGCTGAACGCGCGATCGGCGAACTCGCCGCGTTCGACCTCACCTGGATCGAGGAGCCGCTCCGCGCCGACGACCTCGCCGCCCACGTCGAACTGCGCCGCCGCATCGACGTGCCCGTCGCCCTCGGCGAGAACCTGCACACGCACTACCGGTTCGCCGAGTTCATCGACGCCGGCGCCGTCGATCTCGTACAGCCCAACGCGGTGCGAGTGGGCGGCATCACGCCGTTCCTCCGCATCGCCGAGCTCGCCGCCGACCGCGGCGTGGGCCTCGCGCCCCACCTGCTGCTCGAGCTCTCCGCGCAGCTCGCGCTCGCGCTTCCCGGCGAGCACCTCGTCGAGTCCGTCGAGGACGCCTCGTTCGCCGGGCTCGGCGCACTCGCCGCGCCGTCGCCCGTGGCGGTCTCGGGCGCCACGGTGTCCACGACCGGGCAGCCGGGCCTCGGCGTACGCTTCTCGAACGAGCTGACGGATGCCACGGCATCCGTCTCACCCACGGAGGACCGATGATCGACACCGCCGCACCCGCACGCGCCGCCGCCGCACCCGCGACGGCCGGTGACACCACGCGCGAGGAGCTCGACGCGGTCGCCGCCGCCGCACGCCGCGCCTTCGCGGTCACCGTGGCCTCGAGCGCCGCCGAACGTGCCGCCTGGATCCGCGCCGCGGCCGACGCGCTCGACGCCGCCCGCGACGAACTCGTGCCGATCGCCGACGATGAGACGCACCTCGGAACCGCGCGCCTGACCGGCGAGGTCGCCCGCACCACCGCTCAGCTGCGGCTCTTCGCCGACGCGATCCTCGAGGGCTCCTACCTCGAGGCGACGATCGACCATCCCGATGGGACGACGATCCCGCCGCGACCGAACCTCCGCCGCATGCTGCGCCCGCTCGGGCCGGTGGCCGTGTTCGGTGCCTCGAACTTCCCGTTCGCCTTCTCGGTCGCGGGCGGCGACACCGCCTCGGCCCTCGCGGCGGGCTGCCCGGTGATCGTGAAGGGCCATCCCGCGCACCCGCGCCTGTCGGCGCGCACGGCCGAGGTCGTCCGCGACGCGCTCGTCGCGGCCGGCGCACCCGAGGGCGTCTTCGCGCACGTCACCGGGCACGAGACGGGCGTCGCGCTCGTGCAGCACCCGGAGATCCGCGCCGTCGGGTTCACCGGCTCGCTCGGCGGCGGACGCGCGCTCTTCGACCTCGCGCAGCGACGCCCCGACCCGATCCCGTTCTACGGCGAGCTCAGCGCCGTGAACCCCGTGCTCATCACGCCGGCCGCGATCGCGGCCCGCGCCGACGAGCTCGCCACCGGCCTCGCCGGGTCGTTCACGCTCGGCGCCGGCCAGTTCTGCACGAACCCCGGCGTCGTGCTCGTGCCCGCCGGCTCCGGGTTCGGCGAGCGCGTGGCGGCATCCCTCGCTGCCGCCTCCGCCGGCGCGGTGTTCATGCTCACCGACGGCATCGCCGGCGCCTTCGCGTCGGGCGTCGCGCGACTCGGCGCGCACGACGGCGTCGACGTCGTCGCGGGAGACCCCGAGGGGCAGTCACCCGGCACCGGCTCACCCGTCGTGCTCCGCACGACGACCGCGGCCGTGATCGCCGACCCCGACACGCTCCTGCACGAGTGCTTCGGGCCCTCGACCCTGATCGTCGAGTACACGGAGGTCTCGGACGCCCTCGACGCCATGCGCGCCGTCGGCGGCAGCCTCACCGCGACCGTGCACGCCGAACCCGGCGAGGAGCTCGCGCCCATCGTCGACGTGCTCTCCGAGATCGCCGGCCGCGTCCTGTTCGCGGGCTGGCCGACGGGCGTCGCCGTCAGCTGGGCGCAGCAGCACGGCGGGCCGTACCCGTCGAGCACGACGATCCACACCTCGGTCGGCGTCACGGCCATGCGCCGGTTCCTCCGGCCCATCGCCTTCCAGGACGCACCGGATGCCGCGCTGCCGCCCGAGCTCCGCGACGGCAACCCGCTCGGCATCCCGCGTCGCGTCGACGGCGTGCTCGTGCTGCCCGGCGTCGACTCCGGCGACGCCGGCGCCGACTCCGGCGACGCCGCCGGGGCCGCGCCCGCCGCCCGCTGAGCCGCCGCGTGGGCGTCGCCTCCTACCTCGTCGCCGCCACCCCGCCGCGCCTCGCGGTCGGCGGGATCACCATCGCGATCCCCGTGCTCGCGGTCGACCAGGGCGTCGGCGTCGCCGTCGGCGGGCTCCTCGCCTCCGCCGCCCTCGGACCGAGCATCGTCGCGGCCCCGATCGCCGGAGCGATGCTCGACCGCAGTCGACGCCCTGGCGCCCTCGTCGCGGGAGCGGGTCTCGTCATCGCCGCCGCGTACGCGTTCGCGGCGTTCCTCGGGCCGATGCCCGCGTGGGCCGTCGCGATCGCACTGGTCGTCGCCGGCACCGTGACGCCGTTCGTCTTCGGCGGGCTGTCGAGCTTCGTGACCGAGGGCATCCCCGACGAACGCCGCGCGTACGCGATCGACGCGCTCGCCTACAACCTCGGCGCGGTCGCCGGACCGGCCGTGGTCGCGGCCGCAGCAGCCCTCGGTTCGGCGCGCATCGCGACGATCGTGATGGCGGCGAGCGCGCTCGCGGGCGCGGTGGGCACGGTGCCGTTGCGGCTGCATCCGGCCGCGGCATCCCCCCACGACCGACCCTCGTTCCTCGGAACGATCGTGGCCGGGTTCCGGCACATCGCCACGCACCGGCCGCTCGCGGTCATCACGTGGAGCGGCACCCTCAGCCAGTTCGGTTCCGGCGGTCTCGCCATCGCCGCGGTCGCGTTGTCGATCGCCCGCTCGGGCGACGCCGGCGAGGGCGCGATCATCGTCACGTCGTTCGCGATCGGCGGCCTCATCGGCGCGCTGTGGAACTCGCGGCGCCCGCCACGCCGCTCGCCCGAGTGGGTCATGGGCTGGGGATTCGCCGCGACCGGGCTCTGCACGGTCGTCGCCGCGTTCGACCTCGGCCCGGCCTGGGCGATCGCCGCGATCGGCGCCTCGGGGCTGTTCACGGCCCCGAGCGCCGCCGCGATGCTCCTCATCCGCAAGCAGCAGAGCCCGCCCGCGCTGCGCTCGCAGGTCTTCACGGTCGGGGCGGGCCTTCGTGCCGCCGCCGCGGCAGCGGGCGCCGCGGTCGCCGGCCTCGCGGCGGGCGTCGGCGCCGAGGCGCTCATCGTCGCGATCGGCGCCGTCTGGATCGCGTCCGGCGCCATGCTGCTCGCCTACCCGAAGGACGCTCCCGCGATCGACGGGAGTTGAACGCTCGTTCCCCGACTACTGCGGCTCGTTCGTGAAGATCACGTCCTCGTACTCGAACGACGGCGCCGTCTGCATCGTGAGCGACGTGGGGTCGGCGACCGACCATGCCTCGTTCCAGGTGATCGACGAGCCGGGCAGGATGGCCGTGGTCGGCGGGATGCCGACCTGACCGCCCTCGGCGCCGACGTCGAAGATGCGCGTGGCCTCCGTGCCGCCCGACGAGAGCTGCGAGAACACGACCGGCTGCACGTTCTCGGTCGAGTCGTTCTGGATGGTCAGCGTGAACACGATGTTCGCGGCCTGGTCGGCGCCGGCCGACAGGTCGGACGGCGTGAACGGCTCCGGAGCCGAGACCGTCATCGAGACGCCGTTGCTCCACACCATCGTCTCCCCGAACCGGAGCACCTGGCCCTCGGCGGCGTCGTCGCCGGGTTCCTCCGACGCGGGGCCCGTGGGCTCGCCGAACTCCTCCTCGAGCTGGCGGTCGATCTCGTCCTGGATCACACCCGAATCGACGACCTGCCCGAACACCCCGAGGGCGACGACGGCGAACACGATCGTTCCGATGATGCCGCCCACGACCGAGAGGATCAGGCCCGTGATGGCCGGCCACTTCCGGCCCTTGAGGAACAGCGCGATGATCGCGAGCACGAAGGCGATCGGCAGCAGGATGAGGCCCACGACCTGCACGAACGGGATGCACGCGAACACGAACCCGACCGCGGCGATCACCAGCGCCACGATGCCGAGCACGTTCGTCCCGGCGGGTTCGGGCGGCGCGCCCGGTGCGCCAGGGGCACCGCCGTAGGCGGCGTAGCCCGTGTACTCCGCGGGCGGAGCCCCGCCGGATCCGGCCGGTCCGTTCGTCGGCAGCCCCGCGAACGGCGTCGTGTCGGCGTACGGCGAGGCATCGGGCGACGCCTCGCCGCCGAGGGCCGCGGTGTCGTACGGGCGTGTCGCATCCTGCGCTCCCGGCAGCGGCGCCGTGTGCTCGGTCCACTGCGTGCCGTCCCAGTACCGCTGCTGTCCGCGCCCGTCGTCGTACCATCCCGGAGGCGCGCTCGTGGGATCGCTCATGGTCGCGATGATCCCAGCACCCCGGCGCATCCGCTCGGGTACTAAGCCCCACGGGGCGCACCCGGCCGTGAGCGACGGGCGAGCGGATGCCGCGGGCGGCTCAGGCGCCCAGGTCGAGGTCCGCGATCCGCACGGGCTCGCCGGTCTCGAGCGAGCGGTTCCCGGCGATGCCGACCGAGACCGCGCGCACGCCGTCGGCGTAGCCGGCGACGCGACCGAGGGGCGCGTCATCCGTCACCCGGTCGAAGAGGTGCTGCAGCAGGTAGGCGTCGCCGCCGCCGTGGCTGCCGATGCCCTCGGGGATCGGAACGACCTCCGCGCCCTCCCAGTGCCGCTGCAGCACGAGGCGCTCGATGTCGGGCCGCACCTCGTCGACGGGCGAGTGGTCGGGGTGCATGCTCGGGTCGACGACGACCCGGCCGTCCTCGCCGATGAGCACGGCGCCGCGCTCGACCACCTCGAGTTCGGCGCGACCCTCGGTGCCGTTGACCGTGACCCGGTAGCCCTCCCACGGCGCGTGGGCGTTCAGCGAGTAGCTGAGCGTCGCGCCCGAGTCGTAGTCGACGAGCGCCGCGAGGTTGTCCTCGATCGTGATGCCCTCGTCGAACACGTCGCGATCGCGGAGGTATCCGTCGTGGTGCTCCTGGTCGAGGTAGAGCTCCGTGAGGCGCGCGTCGGCGGCGAGGTCGAGCGAGAAGGGCCCGCCGGCCTCGCCCGCTCCCGTGCCGCGGACCGGCCGCTCGCCGAGTCCGCGCGCCGCCGCGTTCTCGGCGCCGTAGAAGCGGAGCCCGCCGCTGGCGAACACCCGCACCGGCGTCGCGCCGATCCACCAGTTCACGAGGTCGAAGTGATGCGAGGCCTTGTGGATGAACAGGCCGCCCGAGTTGGCCTTGTCGCGGTGCCAGCGGCGGAAGTAGTCGGCGCCGTGCACGGTGTCGAGCGCCCATTCGAAGTGCACGCTCGTGACGGCGCCGATGCGACCCTCGGCGATGACCCGGCGCAGCGTGGAGTTGCGCGGGCTGTAGCGGTAGTTGAACGTCGTGATGACCTCGCGACCGGTCTCGACGATCGCGGCGCCGATGCGACGCACGCTCTCGGCGTCGATCGTCAGCGGCTTCTCGACGACCACGTCGGCACCCGCGCGCAGCGCGCGCACGATGAACTGCGCATGCGTGACGTCCGGCGTCGTGATGACGACGCGGTCGAGTCGCTCCTCGGCGATCATGCGCTCGAGGTCGTCGACGTCGTAGCGCGCGGGCGACGGATGCCCCGCCGCGACGACCTCGCGCTCGTAGACGTCGAGCCGGCCCGGGTTCACGTCGGCCCACGCGACGAGCTCGGCGACCTCGGGCACGCGCTCGGCGCCGAGCACGGTGCCGCTCATCGCCCCGATGTACATGCCCGCACGGCTGCCCGCGCCGATGAGTCCGTACCGTTCCCGCTGCGTCATCGCTGCTCCACTCGCTGGTCCTGCCATCCGCATGCCGCCCCCGCGCGAACACTCCGGGAAAGCGCTATCTCACTACGGTAGCATTGCGTCATCCGGGCACCCCGCGGCCGCGACGTCCGCGGCATCCGTCGCCCTCGGCGATAGCATGGGGCGCCTGCCAGAGCCTCGCGAGAGTGCCTCACGGATACGGAGGACGCATGACCGACGACGCCGTCGAGAACCGGCGCACCGCGCCCGCGACCCTGCACGACGTGGCCCGCGAGGCGGGCGTCTCCCTGGCCACCGCGTCCCGCTCGCTGAACGGCAGCACCCGCAAGGTCAACGAGGAGTACCGCCAGCGGGTGCTCGCCGCCGCCGCGAAGCTCAACTACTCCCCCAACCTGTCGGCGCAGGCCGTCGCACGCGGCAGCACGACGACCGTCGCGCTCCTCGTCGCCGACATCGCCGACCCCTACTTCTCGCAGATGGCGGCCGGCGTCGTCCGCGAGGCCGATCGCGAACGCCTCATCGTCACGATGGCCGCGACCGAGCGCGACACCGAGCGCGAGCTCGACCTCGTCCGCACGCTGCGCGGCCAGCGGCCCCGCGTCATGATCCTCGCCGCCTCGCGTCGCGAGGACGACCCGAACAACGACGCCCTCGAAGCCGAACTGCACGCGTTCGAATCCAACGGCGGCCGCGTCGCGTTCGTCAGCAGCGCTGCCGGGGCGTTCCGCGCCGTGCAACTCGACAACCGCGCCGGCGCCGAGGCGCTCGCACGCGAGCTGACCGGGATCGGCTATCGCCGTTTCGCCGCGGTCACGGGGGCCGAGGGCATCCGCACGGCCGACGAGCGCCTCGCGGGATTCCGCGCCGGACTCGAGGCGGGCGGAGGCACGCTCGATCGAATCGTGCGATCGGCGTTCACGCGCGACGGCGGATACGAGGGCATGACGCAGCTCATCGACGACGGGCTCGACGGCATCGAGCTCGTCTTCGCCGGCAACGACGTCATGGCCGTCGGCGCGATGTCGGCCATCCGCGACGCCGGGCTCACCCCCGGTACGGATGTCGCGATCGCCGGCTTCGACGACATCCCCACGGTGCGCGACGTCACCCCGCCGCTCACGACCGTCCGGATCCCGCTCGAGGAGGTCGGCCGCCGCGCCCTGCGGCTCGCGCTCGACGAGCCGGGCGCGGTCGACGACACGCCGGTGCAGACCGAGGTCGTGCTGCGCGAGTCGACGCCGCCGCGCGGCTGACACGGCATCCGCACGCCGCCCCGCCGCTGCGCCGCCGCGCCGCTGCGCCGCCGCACTGCGCCGCCCGCGCACCCTTCTGGCCCCCCTCGCGCACCCCCGTCGGGAGGAACTTCCGGCGGCACCCGGCGAGTCGCGCGGCGACACGCCGGGGATGGACCGGAATCTCCTCCCGAAGACCGATCGACCCGCCGGGGTGTTGCGCGAACCGCGATACGTGCCATACACTCGGGTAAACGCTTTCCCGCAGCGGCGCGGCGGCCGGGCCACGAGGTCCGGGCAGTCGACCGCTCCCGGCACCGAAGAGGAACCACCGTGGCAGACGCGACGACCCCGAAGACCATCGGCATCATCATGAACGGCGTCTCCGGCCGCATGGGCTACCGCCAGCACCTCGTGCGCTCGATCCTGGCGATCCGCGAGCAGGGCGGCGTGCTCCTCGCCGACGGCGAGACCCGCGTGCAGGTCGAGCCGATCCTCGTCGGCCGCAGCGAGAAGAAGCTCGCCGACCTCGCCGCCAAGCACGGCATCGAGCACTACTCGACCGACCTCGACGCCGTGCTCGCCGACGACCGCTGGCCGATCTACGCCGACTTCCTCGTGACGAAGGCTCGCTCCGCAGCGATCACGAAGGCCATCGCGGCCGGCAAGGCGATCTACACCGAGAAGCCGACCGCCGAGAGCTACGCCGAGGCGCTCGAACTCGCGCGCCTCGCGCAGGACGCCGGCGTGAAGAACGGCGTCGTGCACGACAAGCTCTACCTGCCCGGCCTGCGCAAGCTCAAGCGCCTCGTCGACTCGGGCTTCTTCGGGCGGATCCTCAGCGTCCGCGGCGAGTTCGGCTACTGGGTGTTCGAGGGCGACTGGCACCCGTCGCAGCGTCCGAGCTGGAACTACCGGGCCGAGGACGGCGGCGGCATCGTCGTCGACATGTTCCCGCACTGGAACTACGTGCTGGAGAACACCTTCGGCCGGGTCGAGTCCGTCTACGCCAAGGCCGTGACCGAGATCACCGAGCGCGTCGACGAGAAGGGCGCGCGGTACACCGCGACCGCCGACGACGCCGCTTACGCGATCTTCGAGCTCGAGGGCGGCGTGACCGCGCAGCTCAACTCCAGCTGGACCACGCGCGTCAACCGCGACGAGCTCGTCGAGTTCCAGGTCGACGGGACGCTCGGCTCGGCCGTCGTCGGCCTCTTCGGCTGCAAGATCCAACCGCGCAACGCGACGCCGAAGCCGGTCTGGAACCCCGACCTCGCCGACGACCACGACTACGCCCACGACTGGATCGAGGTGCCGACCACCGAGGAGTTCGAGAACGGATTCAAGACCCAGTGGGAGGACTTCATCCGCCACGTCGTCGAGGACGCCCCGAACACCTACGACTTCCTCGCCGGTGCGCGCGGCATGCTGCTCGCCGAACTCGGCCTCGAGTCGTCGAAGACCGGCCGCCGCATCGACGTGCCCGAGGTCACGCTCGACGTGGGCGTCGAGGCCGCGGATGCCGCGGCATCCGGCGCCGATGAGGCGAGCGAGCTGACGGAGGCGCGCTGATCATGACCACGCTCACGCTGCTGGGGGCGGATGGCGCGACCCGCGCCGTCCCGCTGAACCCGCCGCCGGCGTTCGCGAAGCCGCGCCGCCCGCTCGCCTCGCGCGTAGCCTACGCGGCCGCCCACGTCGTGCCGAAGGCGCACGCCGACAACACGCCGGGGCAGCCGGCCGAGATCGACTGGGACGCCACGCTCGCCTTCCGTCACCACGTGTGGTCGTGGGGCCTCGGCGTCGCCGACGCCATGGACACCGCGCAGCGCAACATGGGCCTCGACGCGGCCGCGACGCGGGAGCTCATCTCGCGGAGCGCCGCCGAGGCGGCCTCGGCGGGCGGCGCGCTCGTGGTCGGCGTCAACACCGACCACCTCGACGACGAGCACATCTCGCTCGAGCAGGTCATCGACGCGTACACCGAGCAGCTCCACCACGCCGAGGATGCCGGCGCCGGCGCCGTGCTCATGGCGAGCCGCCACCTGGCGCGCGCCGCGCAGAGCGCCGACGACTACCGCCGCGTGTACCGCGAGGTGCTCTCGAAGGCGGGTGCGCCGGTGGTGCTGCACTGGCTCGGCACCGCGTTCGACCCCGCGCTCGAGGGCTACTTCGGGTCGACCGACACGGATGCCGCGGCCGGAACGCTCCTCCAGGTCATCGAGGCGAACCGCGACAAGGTGCAGGGCGTGAAGATGAGCCTGCTCGACGCGGACGCCGAGATCGCCGTGCGTCGCCGCCTGCCGGAGAGCGCCCGCATGTTCACGGGCGACGACTTCCACTACGTGGGACTCATCGAGGGCGACGACGAGGGCCACTCCGACGCGCTGCTCGGCGCGTTCGCGGCGCTCGCGCCGAACGCCTCGGCGGCGATCCAGGCGCTCGACCGCGACGACGTCGACGAGTACCGCCGCATCCTCGGCCCGACCGAGGAGCTCTCGCGCCAGGTCTTCGCCGCCCCGACGTACTACTACAAGACGGGCGTCGCGTTCCTGTCGTGGCTCAACGGCCACCAGGCCGCGTTCCAGATGGTCGGCGGCCTGCACGCCGCGCGCAGCCTCCCGCACCTCTCGCGCATCGTCGAGCTCGCGAACGCCTCGGGCGCGCTCGAGCGCCCGGAGCTCGCGGCCGCGCGCTGGCATGAGCTCCTGACGATCAACGGCGTCGACACGACGGTGACGGATGCCGCGGCACCCGCTCCGGCGGACGAAGCCGCCGATGCCGCCACCGCCGTCGCCCGCGGCACCGACGCGGACGCGGACGCGACGCCGCAGGCGGTCCACGCATGAGCGCGCACCCCCGCCTCTCGCTGAACCAGGCGACGATCAAGCACGCGACGCTGCAGGAAGCGCTCGACGTCACCGCCGCCGGCGGGTACCAGGCCATCGGCCTGTGGCGCGAGCCGGTCGCCGCGGTCGGCCTCGCCGAGGCATCCGCTCGCCTCACCGACTCGGGGCTGCGCTTCACGAGCCTCTGCCGTGGAGGCTTCTTCACGATGCCCGAGGGTCCGGAGCGTCGCGCGTCGATCGACGACAACCGCCGCGCGATCGAGGAGACCGCGACGCTCGCCGCCGCGGGTGCGACCGGCTCGACGTCGGTGCTCGTGCTCGTGGCGGGCGGCCTGCCGGAGGGCTCGACCGACCTCGTCGGCGCGCGGGCCCGCGTCGCCGACGCCCTCGCCGAGCTGGTTCCGGATGCCGCGGCCGCGGGCGTGCAGCTCTCGATCGAGCCGCTCCACCCGATGTACGCGTCCGACCGCGCCGTCGTGTCGACGCTGAAGCAGGCGCTCGACCTCGCCGCACCGTTCGCCCCGGAGACCGTGGGCGTCGAGGTCGACACGTTCCACGTCTGGTGGGACCCGGAGGTGCTCGACCAGGTCGCGCGCGCCGGACGCGAGGGTCGCATCGCGAGCTACCAGGTGTGCGACTGGAAGGCCCCGCTCCCGGCCGACGTGCTGCTCTCCCGCCACTACCCCGGCGACGGCGTGATCGACTTCGCGACGTTCACCCGGGCGGTCGAGGCGACGGGCTACGACCGCGACATCGAGGTCGAGCTCTTCAACGCCGACATCTGGGCGACGCCGTACGCTGAGGTCGTCGCGCGCACCGCGGCATCGTTCGACCGCATCGTGGCGCCGCACCTCGCGGCCGCCCCGGTGCCCGAGCCCGCCCCCGCCGCGGCACCTGCTGCGGCATCCGCCCCGACCCCCGCCGGCTGACGCCGGCCGCCTGCCCCCGCCGCGTCGCCCCGACCGGTCGAAGATCCCGAGGATGCGACCGATCGGGGCGACGCGTCTCCGACGAGCGAACGCGGCGCCGCACCCCGAACCGCCGCACCCGCCCACCGAACCGCCGAACCCGCAGAGAGCCGAGCACCGCGATGACGCAGACCGCCCGCATCACCGTCCACCCGTCCTTCGTCGTCGGCGAGATCGACCGGCGCATCTTCGGATCGTTCGTCGAGCACCTCGGCCGCGCGGTCTACACCGGGGTCTTCGAGCCCGGGCACCCGACGGCCGACGACGACGGGTTCCGCGGCGACGTCATCGAGCTCACGCGCGCGCTCGGCACGAGCCTCGTGCGCTACCCCGGCGGCAACTTCGTCTCGAACTACTCCTGGGAGGACGGCGTCGGCCCCGTCGAGGGTCGCCCGACGCGCATCGACCTCGCGTGGCGCACGATCGAGCCGAACACGTTCGGCACCGACGAGTTCATGCGCTGGGCGCGCAAGGCCGAGGTCGAGCCGATGATGGCCGTGAACCTCGGCACGAGGGGGGCGGATGCCGCGGCGAACCTCGTCGAGTACTGCAACGTCGCCGGCGGCACCGCGTGGAGCGACCGTCGCCGGGCGAACGGCGCAGAGGAGCCGTACGGCGTCAAGCTCTGGTGCCTCGGCAACGAGATGGACGGCCCGTGGCAGATCGGCCACAAGACCGCCGACGACTACGGCAAGCTCGCGAGCCAGGCCGCGCAGGCCATGCGGCGCGTCGACCCGTCGATCGAGTTCGTGGTGTGCGGGTCGTCGAGCCGCGAGATGCCGACGTTCGGCGAGTGGGAGCGCGTGGTCCTCGAGCACACGTTCGACGACGTCGACTACATCTCGGTGCACGCGTACTACCAGGAGCGGGGCGGAGACCGGGCGTCGTTCCTCGGCTCGGCGGCATCCTTCGAGGCCTTCATGCACGAGGTGGTCGCGACGGCCGACGCGGTTGCCGCACGCCGCCACTCCGCCAAGCGCCTGAAGCTCTCGGTCGACGAGTGGAACGTCTGGTACATCGACGAGTTCGCGGGCGAGGACCACCTCGAGCTGCTCGAGCAGCCGCGACTCATCGAGGACGTGTACTCGGGGCTCGACGCCGTGGTCGCCGGCGACCTGCTCGCGACCCTCATCCGCAACGCCGACCGCGTCGCGATCGCGTGCCTCGCGCAGCTCGTGAACGTGATCGCGCCGATGCTCACCGAGCCCGGCGGCGACGCGTGGAAGCAGACCACGTTCCATCCGATCGCGCTCACCGCCGCGCACGCGCGGGGCGTCGCGCTCGACGCGCGCGTCGACGGGCCGATCCTCCCGACGGACACGCACGGCGAGGTCGCCGGCCTCTCGGCTACCGTGACGTGGGATGCCGATGGTGGCTCGCTCGTGGCGATCCTCGTGAACCGCACGGCCGACCCGGTCGACGCGGTCGTGGAACACCTGGGTTTCGCCGACGTGGGCCTCGTCGAGGCATCCGTCATCGTCGCGGACGACAACGTGCGCGGCGCGTCGTCGACGGATGCCGCGGTCGACCTCGCCGCGCGCGGCGCCGCCTCCGCACCGCGCCCGCTCGAGCGGATCTCGACCGCGGGCGACGCGACGACCGTGCCGCTGCCGCCTGAGTCGTGGGCCCTCGTGCGATTCACGGCCCGGGTCGCGTAGCGGCTCCGCCCGCCGGCCCGCCGGCCCGCCGACCCGCCGACCCGCCGACCCGCCGACCCGCCGACCCGCCGACCCGCCGACCCGCCGACCCGCCGACCCGCCGACCCGCCGGGAGGAAGTTGCGCCCGACACGCCGTGCACGAGCCTGCGACACGCCGATCGCGCCCGAGAAGTTCCTCCCGAGCGAGCGGCGGCACGACGCGCGCCCCGCCGGCACCGGCCCGCCGTGGCTCGGCACTGCGCGCAGCGCGGCGCAGCGCCGCCGGGAGCCGGCGCCCCCTACGCCGACTGCACCCGGTGCAGCTCGGCGTACCGTCCGCCCCGCGCGACGAGTTCGTCGTGCGATCCGATCTCGACGACGCGCCCGCGCTCGAGCACCACGATGCGGTCGGCCGACCGGATCGTCGAGAGCCGGTGCGCGACGACGAGCGTCGTGCGCCCCCGCATGAGGCGGCCGAGCGCGTCGCGAACCTTCGCCTCCGAGGCAGGGTCGAGCGCGCTCGTCGCCTCGTCGAGGATCAGGACGCGCGGGTCGCGCACGAGGGCACGCGCGATCGAGAGTCGTTGCCGCTGGCCGCCCGAGAGTCGTGCGCCGCGTTCGCCGACGACGGTGTCCCAGCCGTCGGGCTGCGCCTCGACGATCTCGAGCGCATTGGCGTCGCGCAGCGCGGCGAGCACGCGCTCGTCCGCGACCTCACCGAGTCCGTAGACGATGTTGTCGCGGATCGTGCCCTCGAAGAGGACGGACTCCTGCGGCACGACCGAGACGAACCGGCGGAACGTGCGGAGGTCGAGCTCCTCCGTGTCGACGCCGTCGAGCAGCACGCGTCCGCGCGTGGGCCGCAGGAAGCCGAGCACGAGGTTCAGCAGGGTCGACTTGCCCGAGCCCGACGAGCCCACGAACGCGACGGTCTCCCCCGGGCGGACGTCGAGGTCGATCCCGTCCAGCGCGGGCGGCTCGCCGAACTCGTACCGCACCTCGGCCCCGTCGAGGCGGATGCCGCCGTCGACGCGTTGCACGGCACGCTTGCCCTCGTTGAACTCGAGGTCGGGTTCCTGCAGCACCTCGGCGATCGACCGGATCGACTCGGTGCCGCGCGCGATGATCGGCAGCAGCATCAGCAGGCCGGTGGCCGCCGACGTGAGCAGCGCGAAGTAGGAGCTCAGCAGCACCACCTGCCCGGCGGTGATGGGCAGCCACCCGGCGATCGAGATCCAGGCGGCGAGCACGAGGCATCCGACCCCGAGGAGCTGCAGCGTCACCCACGACAGCGACGCGAAGCGGCCGTTGAGCAGGTCGAGCCGCAGGCCGGCCGAGCGCACGCCCTCGGCCCCGGTCGCCACGCGATCCACCGCGACGTGCTCGAGGCCGTGCGCCCGGGTGATGGGCAGCAGGGTCGCCATCTCGCCGACGCGCGCCGAGAACTGCTCGACCTCGAGCCGGAAGCGCTCGTTGCGCACCCGGCTGCGGCGGTTCAGGATGGCGCGCAGCAGCACCGCGAGCGGGATCGCGAGGGCGTACACCGGCAGGAACTGCGGCACGTTGGTCGCGGTCATCACGATGGCGCCCATCAGCACCATGGTCGCCGAGAGCAGCGGATGCGCCGTCTGCTGGAGCATGACCTCGATGTTCTCGACGTCGCGCACGACCTTGGTCTGCACGATCGCCGAGTTCGAGCGCGTGTGGAACCCGATCGAGAGCGCCTGGAGCCGTGCGGCGAGGGCGTTCCTGAGGTCGCGGCCGATGTCGCGCACGGCGCCCATGAAGAGCTTCGTGTACGCGACGTGGTTCGGGTAGTTCTGGAGGAGTGCGACGATCGCGATGCCCGCCCACAGAGCGAGCTCGCGGAGCGGACCGCCGGCGACGACCACGTCGATGATCTCGGCAGTGACCGCGGGCATGAGCCAGAGCGGGGTGTCCTTCAGGGCGAAGAAAGCGACGGATGCCGCGACGCGACCCCGATGCATGGCGAGCAGCCGCAGCACCGAGCGTCCGGGCCGTCGTCCGTCGATGGCCCGCTCGATTTCGGAAAGCGCTTGCCCATGCATGGTCCGATTCTGCCGCTGTTCGGGGCCGCCCGCCAGTCCTCGGCGACGTCCCCCGAACGGGTGGGAGCGCTCTCCGCCCCGAATGCCGGGAGTTACGGAAGCGTTACCAACAATTGTTGGGGCCTCTGGCGATAAGGAGGAATATGGCCCGTGCCACCGCCGATGATGACGGTGACACCCGGAGGGGTCGACCTCACCTTGCTAGGGGAGAGACATGAGAACGACATCCTTGGTCTCCGCCGTCGCAGTCGCGGGCGCGTCAGCGCTGCTGCTGGCGGCCTGTTCGAGCGGTGATTCCGGTGGTGGATCAGGTGGTGGAGACGCGGCTGCGGCACGCGCATGCGTGATCCTGCCGGATGCGGCGTCGTCGCCGCGCTGGGAGAACTTCGACCGCAAGTACCTCGAGGAGGGACTCTCGGACGCCGGCTTCGAGACCGACATCCAGAACGCGCAGGGCGACACGAACAAGTACGCCACGATCGCCGACCAGCAGCTCAGCAAGGGCTGCGGCGTGATGCTGCTCGTCGACTACAACGGCGCCGGCGCCGCCGTGGCCGAGAAGGCGACGGCCGAGGGCATCCCGGTCATCGCGTACGACCGCTCGATCGAGGGCGCCGACTACTACGTGTCGTTCGACAACGTCGAGGTCGGACGACTCGAGGGCCAGTCGATCCTCGACGGCCTCGCGGCCGCAGGCAAGGACCCGGCCGAGGCGGTCGTGGTCTACATGGGCGGCGACCCGTCCGACAACAACGCGAAGATGTTCCACGACGGTGCCGTCGAGGTCATGGAGGCCGAGGGCATCACGCCGGCCGCCGAGCCGCCGGGCGTGTGGGACGGCGACAAGTCCGCGACGAACTTCGAGCAGGCGCTGACCTCGCTCGACGGCAAGGTCGACGCGGTCTGGGTCGCGAACGACACCAACGCCGCGGGCGTCATCACGGTCCTCGACAAGAACAACCTCGTCGTGCCGGTGTCCGGCCAGGACGCCTCGATCGCGGGCCTGCAGAACGTGCTGCTCGGCAAGCAGACCGCCACGGTCTACAAGCCGGTCAAGCTCGAGGCCGAGGCCGCCGTCGACCTCGCGGTGCAGCTGCTGAACGGCGAGACGCCCGACGACCCCGGTCTCGAGGACCCGTACGGCACGCCGTACTTCGCGGTCACCCCGCAGCTCGTCGGACCGGAAGAGGTCATCGACGTGGTCGATGCCGGTGACGCCGACCCGGCCGAGCTCTGCCAGGGCGAGGTCGAGGCCAAGTGCACCGAGTACGGCATCCAGTGACGATCGGTCACGGCCGGCGCTAGCCGGCTGCATCATCCATCCGTCCCGGGTCGCGGCGCGCTGCCGCGACCCGGGACCAATTCCCTCTCCCGCCGCGGCGTCGAGCGTGCCACGCTGGGAGCGACGACGACGATGTCGGAAGGAACGCCCATGGACGCGCCATTGATCGAACTGAGCGGGGTCGTGAAGAGCTTCGGCCCGGTCAGCGTGCTGAAGGGGGTCGACCTCAAGGCCTACCCCGGCCGGGTCACCGCACTGGTCGGCGACAACGGCGCCGGCAAGTCGACCCTGATCAAGGGGTTGGCCGGCGTGCAGCCCTACGACGGAGGCGAGGTGAGGTTCGACGGCGAGTCGGTGTCGCTGCACCATCCGCGCGACGCCTCCCGGCTCGGCATCGAGGTCGTCTACCAGGACCTCGCGCTGTGCGACAACCTCGACATCGTCCAGAACATGTTCCTCGGCCGCGAGGAGACCGAGTTCGGCACGTTCGACGAGGGCCTGATGGAGAAGGAGGCCTCCGACACGCTCCGCTCCCTCTCGGTGCGCACGGTCAAGTCGGTCCGGCAGAAGGTCTCCAGCCTCTCCGGAGGGCAACGCCAGACGGTGGCCATCGCCCGCGCGGTCCTGAAGAAGGCCCGCCTGGTGATCCTCGACGAGCCGACCGCGGCCCTCGGCGTCGCCCAGACCGAGCAGGTGCTGAACCTCGTGCGGCGCCTGGCCGACCAGGGCGTGGCGGTGATCCTGATCAGCCACAACCTGGCCGACGTGTTCGAGGTCGCCGATCACATCGACGTCCTCTACCTCGGCCAGATGGTCGCGCACCTGAACGCCGACCAGACCTCCCGCGACGACGTCGTCGGGTACATCACCGGCACCAAGGTCCAGCAGGGAGCCAGCGCATGACCACGCCGCAGACGCCGCAGACGACCGGTCCCGCGCCCGACACGAGCGTGAACGACGTCAACGACCTCATCGGCTCGGGGCAGGAGGGCTCGGTGGCCGACCAGGCCCGCGCCTACCTCCAGCGCATCCAGCACGGCGACATGGGCGCCCTGCCCGCCGTCGCCGGCCTGGTCGTGCTGACCATCCTGTTCAGCTTCCTCAGCCCGTTCTTCCTCACCGAGCGCAACTTCGCGAACCTGCTCACCCAGGCCGCGACGCTCGTGATGCTCGGCATGGCACTCGTGTTCGTGCTGCTGCTCGGCGAGATCGACCTCTCCGCGGGCGTGACCAGCGGCATGACGATGGCGCTGTTCATCGTCCTGGTCAACGTGCACGCGATCGCGTGGCCGATCGCGCTCGCGATCGCGTTCGCCGCGGGCATCCTCACCGGAACGCTGATCGGCTTCTTCGTCGCCAGGGTCGGCATCCCGTCCTTCGTGGTCACGTTGGGCCTCTTCCTCGGCTACCAGGGCCTGACGCTCATGATCATCGGCTCCGGCGGCCTGTACCGGGTGCAGATCCCCGAGATCCGCGACATCCAGAACTCCAACATGCCCGTCTGGGCCGGCTGGGTCATGCTCGGCATCATCCTCGCCATCTCCGCCGGCATCTCGTTCTGGGATCGCGCCCGACGCACCCGCGCGGGCGTCCCCAACCGCACGATCGCGCTGGTCTGGATCAAGCTCGGGGTGATCGCGGTCATCGGCGGCGCCGCGATCGTGGTCCTCAGCCGCAACCGCGGGCAGTCGGTCGGTGTCGTCGAGGGCGTGCCCATCGTCGTGCCGATCGTGCTCGTGATCCTCTGGATCGGCACGTTCGTGCTCGACCGCACCCGATTCGGCCGGTACCTGTACGCGATCGGCGGCAACGCCGAAGCCGCGCGCCGCTCGGGCGTGAAGGTCATGGCGATCCGATGGACCGCGTTCATCGTCTGCTCCACCCTCGCCGTGGTGTCCGGGTTGTTCTCGATCAGCAAGGTCGGGTCGATCGACGCCGCGGCCGGCCGCGAGATCGTGCTCTCGGGCGTCGCCGCCGCCGTCGTCGGCGGCGTGAGCCTGTTCGGCGGACGCGGACGCCTCATGCACGCCGCGATCGGCGCCCTCGTGATCGCCGTCATCACCAACGGCCTCGGCCTGTTGAACCTCCCCGCCGGCGTGAACCTCATGGTCACCGGCGGCGTCCTCATCCTCGCAGCCACGGTCGACGCGGTCTCCCGCGTGCGGGCGGGCGGCTCGCTGATGCGGACCTGAGCAGCACCTCAACGCTCACCCGGGCTCCCGGCTTCGTCGTCGGGAGCCTCGGTAGGCTGGATCGGTGTCGTTCGAACCCAGCTCCATCCCGGTTGATCCCGATGCCAAGGGCGCGCTCGCGTCGAAGGGACTCGACTACCGCCTGATCGATCCGAGCGACACCACGGCGCTCGACGGCTGGATCGACGCGGATCACCGTGGGTTCCACCACGCGCGCCCGCGCGAGGTGACTCGTGGGTACGAGCGGCGCGTGATGGGCGAGCGTCGGCTCCACGGCGTCTTCGACCCCGGCGTTCCGGACTCGAACGTGCCGGTGGCGACCGTGTCGAGCTGGCCGACCGGCCTCAGCGTGCCGGGGGGTCGCAGCGTCGACGGGTGGGCGGTGAGCTCGGTCACGGTCTCCCCCACGCACCGACGGCGCGGGATCGCCCGCGCGATGATGGAGGCCGAGCTCCGCGCGGCGAAGCACGCCGGCGCCGCGGTGGCCATGCTCACCGTGACCGAGGCGACGATCTACGGCAGGTACGGCTACGCACCCGCGGCGAGGGCTGCGACGATCGAGATCGACCGGCGCCGGGCGAAGTGGAACGGGCCGAGCGCGCCCGGTCGCGTGCACTTCGTCGAGCCGGCGGCGCTCCGCGACGCGGCCGCGGCGATCTCGCGGCGCGCCGTGTCGCGCACCCCCGGTGAGATCGACCGATGGGCCGGCATCCTCGACCGGATGCTCGGACTCGTCGATCCCGATTCCGACGCGTCGCGCGCGCTGCGCGCCATCCGCTACGACGACGAGCACGGCCAACCCCAGGGGTTCGCCGCCTTCCGCGTCACGCGCGAGCCGAACGAGCCGGGCTGGGCCGAGTTCGACGTGCTCGCCGCGGCCACCGACGACGCCGAGCGCGCACTCTGGCGGGTGCTCGTCGAGCAGGACTTCGTGACCGGCGTCCGAGGGCGTCTCCGCTCGATCGACGAGCCGATCGAGTGGCTGCTCGAAGACCCCCGCGCGGTGACCGTGTGCGACGTGACCGACCACCTCTGGATCCGCATCGTGGACGCGGCCGCGGCGCTCGGCGCGCGCCGGTACGGCGCCGCCGGGGAGCTCGTGCTCGACATCGACGACCCGCTCGGCTACGCCGCGGGCCGCTACACGTTGCTCGCGTCGGCAGACGGACGTGCGGTGGTGCACGTCCCCCGCTCCGACGGGTCGGCGGATGCCGGGGCCGACGCGCCGTCGAACGCCTCCGCCGCGCCGAAGCGGGAACGATCCCGAGCCCGCGCCGGCGCCGAGGGTTCGGGCTCCCGCAGCGCTGCACGGGCCGCGGAGCCCCGCTCGCTGAAGCTCGACGTGCGCGACCTCGCGTCGATCTACCTCGGCGGCGTGCGCCCGTCGGTGCTCGCGCGCGCCGGTCGGATCACGGCGTCCTCGAACGGCGCGCTCGAGCTGGCCGACCGGATGTTCGCGTCGCCGCGCGCGCCGCACCTCAGCATCTGGTTCTGACAGGGGCCGTCAGGCGGCATCCTGCCGCGGGAAGATCACCTTCTCCACGATGATGATGAGCGACGCGGCCACCGGGATCGCGACGAGCGCGCCGAGCACGCCGCCGAGCGTGCCACCGGCGACCGCGGCGATCACGACGAGCGCACCGGGCACGGCGACGGCGCGGCTCATGATCCGCGGGCTCAGCACGTAGGCCTCGAGCTGCATGTAGACGAGGTAGTAGATGCCGGCGGCGAGGCCGGTGGCGGGCGAGGCGGCCAGGCAGATCAGCGAGATGACGATGGCCCCCGTGAGCGTTCCGACGAGCGGGACGAGCGAGCCGAGGAACGCGATGAACGCCAGCAGGATCGGTGCGGGTGCGCCGATGATCGTGAGGAAGACGAGGCTCAGCACGCCGTTCACCGACGCGAGGCTGATCTGGCCGATGACGTAGCGGCCGACCGATCCGGTGATCTCCTGCGACACGTCGACGAAGCCGTTGCGCGAGGACGCGGGCACGAACCGCGCGGCGTAGCGCTTCATGGCGTCCAGCGAGGCGAGGAAGTACAGCGTGAGGATCAGCACGATCGTCGCGCCGGTGAAGCCGCCGGCGATCCCGGCGCCGACCGCGAGGATGCCCCCCGTGAGGGCCCCGATGTTCGCGGGATCGGCGAGCCAGTCGCCGATGGCCGAGATCGAGTCCGACAGCCACGTGCTGCTGCCCGTGATCGAGCCGATCCAAGCCACGAGGTCGCTGTTCTGGAAGTCCGCGACGATCTGCTTCCAGTTCGTGACGACCTCGGTGATCTGCGCGACGACGATCGGCACGATGGTCGCGATCAGCCCGACGAAGAGGCCGATGACGAACGCGAACACGATGAGGATCGCGACCCATCGCGGCATGCCCCGGCGCTGAAGCCAGCTCACGATCGGGTCGAGGCCGAGGGCGAGGAAGAGCGCCAGCGCGATGTAGAGGATCACGGTGCTGAGCTGCCCGATGACACCGCCGAGGAACAGCGCGACGAGCACGCCGATCGCGCCGACGAAGCCGATCCGGAAGGCGCGGATCCGGACCTCGGGGGCGCTCGGGTCCCGATCGGCGGTCACCTCGGCATGCACGGCCGGCTCGGGCTTCCGGATGGCTCCGGCCACGCGTCTCCACATGGCTGCGACGCTACGCCCGTGACCGGCGCGTGCACGGTCGCCGCGCCGCGCCGATCGCCCGACGGGCGCGCATGCCCGATCCGCTCCGTTCGGTCCCGGTCACCACGATCAGATCAGGCCGCTGCTCGCCGCCAGGCCGACCGCGATCGCGATGCCGACCCCGAGCACCCCGAGCACGAGCCCCGCGATGCCCGCCGCTCGACGTCGGCGCTCGGTCGCGTCGGACGCGCCGCCGTTCGCACGCGCCCAGATCGGCAGCCGACCCTTGCGCACCTGGGTCTGGAGGATCATCAGCCGGATGAGGTCGCGCATGGTGCTCGCGACATCGTGCGCATTGGGCCGCACCGCGGGATCGTCGGCGGTCATCGCGCCGAGGATCGCTCGCCACTCCGGGCTGAGGCTCTCGGGGATGGCAGGCGGCCGGTGCAGCCGCGCGAGCGCTGCTTCGATCGGGGTGCCGGTGTACTCGCGTTCGCCCTTCAGCGCCTCGAGGAGCACGAGCCCGAGCGAGTAGATGTCGGTCGCTGCGGTCACGTCCTCTCCACGCGCCTGCTCGGGAGAGATGTAGGCGGCCGTGCCCATGATGGTGCCGTGGCCGGTCAACCTGGTCCCGTCGACGAACTGGGCGACGCCGAAGTCCGCGAGGCGGGTCATGAGCGTGTACCCGAAGGTCGGCACTTCGCTGACGAGGATGTTCTCGGGCTTGATGTCGCGGTGGATGACGCCGCGGCCGTGCACGTAGCTCAGCACGTCGGCGACCTGCGCGCCGACGTCGGCGACCTGGCGCGGCTTCAGCGGCCCTTCGGCGATCCGATGGGCGAGCGAGAGTCCGTCGACGAGCTCCATGACGAGGTAGCGCCGCTCGATGCCGGCGTGCATGAGCCTGCCGGCGTCGTGGACCGGGACCAGGCCGACGTGCGTGAGGCCGCTCAGGAGGTTGATCTCGCGCTCGCGCCGCTGCTGGTCGGCGACCGTCTCCTCGGTCTCACGGAAGAGCTTCACGGCGACGTGGCGGCCGAGTTCGTTGTCGCGCGCGCGGTAGACGTCGGCCATGCCGCCGGAGCCGATGTGCTCGAGGAACTCGTACCTCGGCGCGCCCTCTCCGACCGGCTCGGGCTCGTTAGACGCCGGGGCGTCGAAGCCCGGGGCCGATGAGGGTCGCGGCGTCGTGGCCGGCACGACGGGCATCGCCGCGGGGTCGGTTCGGAGGGCGGGATCGCCGTAGGCGTGGCGAGGGTCGGTCCGAGTCGCGGGATCGGCGCGCTGGGTCGGGTCGGTGCGGACCCCGACTCCCGGCATCCCGGCAGGACCTGGACCTGCGGCCGAGGACGGCCCCTCGATGGGTGTCGACCCGTGCATCCGCGGCCTCATCTCTTCGACCGTGACGGTCGATCATGTGTTGTGGCGATTTTCGCTAGTTTATCTAACTAGCATCTCGCCGGACAACTCCTTCCAAGAAGTATCAGCGACGTCGACACGCGCGACAATTCCGGCCCACGGGCTTGACACATCGCCGATCGCCCCCATCTGCCGGTCAGGGGCCGGCGACCGCCCGCGGCGCCATCGCCGTCACCTGCGCCGACGGCGCTTCCTCACCCTCCGCGTCGCGCACGCTGTCGACCGCATCCCGCATCGACACCAGGAAGTCGAGCACGGCCACCGCGTCGTCCGGGTCCAGCCCTTCCGCGACTTCGATCATGCGCCGATGCATGTCGCCGAGGGTCGCCCGCACCTCGTCATCGCTCGCGATCGTCGGCGCGATGACGAGCGCCCGCCGGTCGGTCGGATGCGGTCGCCGTTCGACGTGCCCGCTGCGGACGAGTCGGTCGATCAGCACCGTGGTCGACGCCGAGGAGATCCCGAGGTGCGCGGAGAGGTCCTTGGGGCTGACCGCACGACCCTCCCCTTCGCGCTTCAGCAGATAGCGGATGGCGAGGAGGTCGGTCTCGCCCATCCGCATCGCCGACCGGGTGCGTCGGCGCATCGCCGCCTCGGCCGCGCGATACTCGCGCAGCGCATTCAGGACCGCGACCCCACGCCGGGTGCGATCGGCGGAATACCAGAACCCCGATGATCGCTCGTCAGACATCCAACTGATACTACATGATCTCGTTACTAGATCATCTAGCGAATGACTCGGAACCCCGCGCTAGAAGGAATGGAGGTACACCCACGGCAGCCGATCCATCATCAGGCGGTGACGAGGGCCGTCGGCGTCGGGCCCGTCGTCGGGCACGGCGCGGTGCTCTCGATCGTCCGTGTGGAAGTGCTCGTCCTCCTGCCAGTAGAGCGTCGTTCGGTCGTCGTCGAACCTGCCCACGAATGCCCGGAGCTCGTGGGCGTCCAGCGCGGCGAGCGCCGCGTCCACGTCGGTCGCGTTCCTGAGCTCGTGCAACGTCACCCACGTCGGCGGGAAGAGCGTCAGGGCACCGTCGGCATGGTGCTCGAGCGCCTCGGTCGGCGTGAACCACTCGACCTGGACCAGCTCATCGGTCGCGAGGCGGACCTCGGAATCGGGCGCTCGCGCCGCGAAGAACCGCGTGCGCATCCGCTTGGGCACGCCCTTCGGCGGGTGCCAGAGCGCGAACTCGACCAGGTCGCCCTCGGAGAGCTCCAGCCCGACCTCCTCGAACGTCTCGCGCACCGCCGCCCGGCGGGCAGCGGCGACCGAGTCGATCGGGTCGCCGGCGCCGTCGGCCTCGTCGACGGCCCCGCCCGGGAAGACCCACGCCCCAGCGAAGGAGCCGCGATGGTTGCGTTCGCCGAGCAGCACCTCGACGCCCCGAGGACCCTCGCGCAGGATCACCACCGTCGCCGCCGACCCGACGATCGGCTCGCCATCGGAGTCGACATCGCCCTGCATGCCGATCAGGATACGCCGATGGCTACACTTCGGACATGGCCGAGACCGCCGATGCTCCCCCGCTTCCCGACGGCGTGACGCTCGTCAGGGCGCCGAACCCGGGCCCCATGACGCTCGACGGCACGAACTCCTGGGTGCTGCGGGCCGAGGGCGCGACCGGGGCGGTCGTGGTCGATCCGGGCCCGGCGGATGCCGCGCACCTCGCGCGCCTCGCCGAGGGCGGCGTCGCACTGGTGCTCGTCACCCATCGCCATCCCGACCATACCGACGCCGTCGATGCCTTCGCGGACCTCACGGGCGCGCCCGTCCGGGCGATCGATCGGGTGTGGTGCCGGGGCGCCGACCCCCTCGCCGACGGCGAGGTCATCGACGCCGGCGGCTTCCGACTCGAGGTCCTGGCGACGCCCGGGCACACCTCGGACTCGATGTGCGTGGCGCTGCGCGACCCCGATGGGGCGGACGCCGCGCCGATCGCCGTCCTCACCGGCGACTCCGTGCTCGGCCGCGGCACCACGATCATCGCCCACCCCGACGGTGCGCTCGGGCCCTACCTCGAGTCGCTCGACCGGCTGCTCACGATCGGCATCTCGGCCGCCGCATCGGGCGGCCGGGTCGCCGTGCTTCCCGGTCACGGTCCGGCGCTGCCCGACCTCGCGGCGATCTGCGACGCCTACCTCGCGCATCGCGCCGAACGGCTCGACCAGGTCCGGTCCGCACTCGCGCGACTCGGCGACGCCGCGACCGCCGAGGCGGTCACCGACGCCGTCTACGCCGACATCGACCCAGCCGTGCGAGGCGCGGCCGAGGCATCCGTCAGGGCCCAGCTCGACTACCTGCGCGGCACCTGAGGCGACCGCGACCGCCGGCGACCGGTTGCTCAGTCGCGGTGCGCGGATTCGAACGCGGTGCCGGTGTCGTCGACGTACTGCTGGTGCAGGTGCACCGGCTCCACGGGCGTCTCGCCCGCCCGCCGGCGCTTGCGGGCGGCCGCCGCGAGGTTCAGCACCTCGACGAAGATCGCGAAGGCCATCGGCACGTAGATGAGGGCCTTGTCGATCTTCACCCCGAAGCCGTCGGCGACGAGGAACACGCCGATGAGGAGCAGGAACGACAGCGCGAGCATCTTCACGGTGGGGTGGCGGTTCACGAACGCGAAGATCCAGCGCGCCGCGAACAGCATGATGCCGAACGAGAGGACGACGACCGTGATGATCACGATCATGTTCTCGGTCATGCCGACCGCGGTGATCACCGAGTCGAGCGAGAAGACCATGTCGAGCGCGAGGATCTGCAGGATCACGGCCCCGAAGGTCGCCGTGCCGGCCCCGGTCGTGTGCTCCTCGTCGCCCTCGAGCTTGTGGTGGATCTCGGTGACGGCCTTGTAGACGAGGAAGACGCCGCCGGCGATGAGGATCAGGTCGCGACCCGAGAAGCCCATGCCCCAGAGCTCGAACAGGTCCTCCTTCAGCGTGATGATCCAGCCGGCCGCGAACACGAGGCCGACGCGCATCAGCATCGCCAGGGTCAGACCGAGGTTGCGGGCTCTCGCCTGCTGCTCGACGGGGAGCTTCGCGGCGAGGATCGAGATGAAGATCACGTTGTCGACGCCGAGCACGACCTCGAGCACGAACAGGGTCAGGAACACGGCCAGCAGGTCGGGCGTGAACTCGAGGGAGAAGTCCATGCGACCATTCTCCCGAGGCGCGGCTGTGTCCATGCCGTGAGGCGCATGCTCCTCAGTCGGCCTCGCCCCGGTCGTCGCGGGCGGCGCCGTCGAGCGTGAGCGGCGGTATCGCGATGCCGAGCGGATGCCGCGTCCACACCGCACGCGTGCGGCGGTGCTCCTCGCGCGTGCTGAACCGGTAGAGCTCGGTGCGAGCCCGCACCGAACGGGGTCGCCGGCCGTCGAAGGGATCGTGCGCGAGCAGCCGCAGCGTCGGGGCATCCGCCTCGAGCAGGCGCTCGAGGAACCGCAGGAACCAGGCCTCCTCGAGTCGACCGAGGGGCAGGAACCACATGAGCCAGTCGAGCCGCAGGTGGTACGGCGCGAACTGCCGCGGGATCCGCCGCGCGTCGCCCGGCTTGCCCTTGAACGCGTACTCGCGCCACTCCGCGGCGGGGTCGCGCGGATCGTCGGCCGTGCCCTCGACGACCACCTCGACGCGCTGCCGGGTCACCGACCCGAACGCGCCGTATGCGTTGACCAGCATGTACCGGTCGAAGCTCGCGTTCATCAGCTGGCGCTTCGAGACGAGGTTCAGGAGCGGATGACGGCTGAGCCAGAGGATGAGCGCGGTGACGAGCAGCACGATCGCGATCCACCACGGCGGGCTCGCGGCATCCGTCGGCGACTCGATCGCGTCGAGCGGAAGCCACGGCAGCAGCCACTGGACGACCCCGTCTCCGACCGCGCCGAAGGCGAGCACGATCGTGATCCAGTTCAGCCAGGCGAAGTTGCCCGTGACCACCAGCCAGAGCTGGGTCCCGATGATGATCGCGGCCGCGACCGTGCGGACCGGCTGCGGTGCGAACAGCAGGAACGGCACGACGAGCTGCGCGGTGTGGTTGCCGATCACCTCCAACCGGTGGAACCACTTCGGCAGGAGGTGCGCCTGCCGGCTGAGCGGCCCCGGCATCGGCTGGGTCTCGTGGTGGTAGTACAGCGCGGTGAGGTCGCGCCACGCGCGATCGCCGCGGATCTTGATCATGCCCGCTCCGAACTCGAGCCGGAACACCAGCCACCAGACGAGGACGAGCGTGGGCAGCGGCGGCGGAATCTCGCGCGAGCCGAGGAAGGCGACGAGGAATCCGGCCTCGCAGAGCAGCATCTCCCAGCCGAAGCCGTAGAAGGTCTGGCCGACGCTCACGATCGAGAGGTAGAGCCCCCACATCGCCAGGAACGCGAGCATCGGCACCCACGGTGGGCCGAGCTGCGGCAGGCCGACCACGACGGATGCCGCGAGCATCATGCCGACGGAGCAGACGGCGACGAGGCGCGCGTCGGTGTATCCCCAGCGGCGGAAGATCGTGGGGCCGAGGAACCCGCGACGACGGGTGCGTCCGAGGCGACCTACGCGCTCGCCGGCACGTTCCGCGCGCTCGCGGACGCGCCGCTCGGCGTCGTCGACGGCGCGCAGCAGGCTCGGCACGGGCAGGAGGCCGCCTTCGCCGAGCAGCGGACGGAACTGGTTCAGCGTCGAGAGGAAAGCGACGAGGAACAGTGCGGCGATTCCGCGCTGGACCACCTCGCGCGCGAGATCGGCGTCGCGGGCGTCGAACCATGCGAACCAGGTGCTCCAGTCCACGCGCTCACGCTAGCCGCTCGCACCCGGCGGGATCCGGGCCGAACGGCCCCTCAGGCCGGCGGGTTCGCGGGGTCGACCGCCTCCAGGGTCTCCTCCTCGACCGCGTTGTCGGCCTCGACGTCGTTCGCGTCGTGACCCGGGAACGCGTCCTGCAGTCCGATCGTGTTGATGGTCCCGGTGAGGTCGGGGCTGTCGGGGTTGAGGTCCCCGGCGGGTCCCAGTCGGTCCTCGCCCTCCCAGGGGTTCAGCGGGTCGCCGTTCATGTCGTGCTCCTCCCGGCGTTCGGTGCCTGCGGGATCGCGGTCGGGTACCGCGCTCCCGTCACCTCAACGTTCCTCCCGGTGGCCGGACGAGTCAACGGGTTGCGTCGGCGTGGCTCGGACGGCATGCGCAGCGCCCCGGGGCTCGGGCTCCGGGGCGCTGCGCGGGCGGGATCGGATCAGGCGACGAGCGCGACGCCGGCGTTCCAGCCGACCTTCTCCTGCACGGCGAGCGTGAGCTGCAGGAACCCGACCGACTCGAGCTCGCGAGCCCGCGAGAGCGAGCCGGCGTCGACCGCGTTCACGCCGCCGGCGCGCACGACGTCGACGAGGGCCCGCTTGGCCAGCTCGTCGTCGCCGGCGACGAGGACGGTCGTGGGCTGGGCGCCACCCACGGTCTTCGCGGCGAGCGTGGCGGCGAAGTTGGTGTTGAACGCCTTGAGCACGCGCGACTCGGGGAGCGCGGCGGCGATGACGGCCGCAGCCGAGCCGTCGGCGGGCACGACGAGCGAGTCGAAGGTCTCGAAGTTCAGGGGGTTGGTGATGTCGACCACGACCTTGCCGGCGAGCTGCTCGCGGCGCGCCTCGATGATGCCGGCGACCGCGGGGTACGGCACGGCGAGGACGACGATGTCGCCCGTGATCGGCTCGGCCGCGTCGCGGCCCACGTACTCGACGGTGCTGCCCCCGGCCGCCACGATGCCGCCGATGGCGGTGCCCATGTTGCCGTTCCCGATGATGCTGACGGTCGTCATGATGTCCTTTCCGCGCCATCCGACGCGATTACTTGTCTCAACAAGTTGTTGCGACAACCAACACGATAGCGACATTCAGTTGTCGCGTCAACTGAATGTGCGAGAATGACGGCATGACGGATGACACGCGCTGGCTCGACACCGAGGAATCGGCCGCCTGGGTGCGGCTCGTCGCGCTCACCGAGCTCCTGCCCGGGGTCCTCGACCACCAGCTCCTTCGAGACGTGCAGCTGACGCACTTCGAGTACGCCGCGCTGATGGCGCTGGCGTCGGCCCCCGACCGAACGATGCGGATGACGACGCTCGCCGCCCGCACCAACGCCACGCTGCCCCGGCTCTCGCACGTCGCGCGCCGCCTCGAGGAACGCGGCCTGATCCGGCGCTTCCCCTGCCCGACCGACCGCCGTGCGACGAACGCGACCGTCACCGACGCCGGCCTCGGACTCATCGACGAGGCAGCGCCGGGCCACGTCGAGACCGTACGGCAGTACGTGCTCGACGCGCTGTCGCCCGACCAGCTTCGCCAGCTCTACGAGATCGCCGGCGCCGTGCTCGGCCGCCTCGACCCCGACGAGCGACTCACCGCGACCGCCTGCCAGTTCAGCGAGGGTCCTGCGATCGCCCGCGCCGGCTGAGCGCCGGAGTGCGTCGGGCGGGGACCTCGCCGCCCGCGAAACCGCCGTCACGCCCCCATTAGGAGGGTCGTGGCTGCGACGGCGCGTCGATACGATGAGCGGACCCTGACCCGCGGGATGGACCCGGTCCCCCGGATCACCTCTGCTCGGAGGCCCCGATGAACGTGGTTCGATCACTTGGAACGCTCGCGGCGATCTCCGCCGCACTCATGCTCGGGCTCGGCGCAACGGCGTTGAGCGCGACCGGGACGTCGGACGAGACGCTCCGTCTGCACCTCGGCTCCGATGGCACCCGCTTCGTCTACAGCAACGGCGGCGACCCGATCACACAGGACATCGGCACCCCGAAGAACTGCCAGATCACGGTGGAGGGGCCGCTGGCCTCGATCGACGGCAGCGACCGCGGACCGGGGCTGAAGGACGGCTCCATCGGCATCAAGACCGGCGGCTCCACGGGCGTGCCCTGTGCGCGGGTGGACAGCACCGAACTCCTGGTCGTCAGTCTCGAGGGCGTGCCGGACGCGGTCCGCGCGAGCCTCGACCTGGAGCTGAAGGGCTCGGCCCGGGTCGACATCGTCGCCTCGAAGGGCAACGCGGTGGTGGACACCTTCCAGGTCCGTTCCGGCGGCGGCATCGTCCCCGGGCAGGGAACCGACGGGACGACGACGGCCCCGTATACCGCGACCGCGACCGCGGCGGCGCCCATCGTCAACTGCCGCAATGCGTCGGACTCCGGTCCGGACTCCGGCCCGAACGACAACTGCTACGTGACGATCGAGCCCTCAGCCGAGTTCGATTCCGTCCGTTTCCGCCCGCTGAGCGGTGAGATGTCGCTCGAGGGCAGCTCCGACTTCGGCAACGACCCCGCGTTCGACACGATCTTCACGCTCGGGTCGGGGTACGACGGAGAGCTCGGCTGCACCGAGGAGAACAGCACCGCGACGATCGACGTCGGCACCGTCTACGGCAGCTTCACTCGACTGCAGAACACCGACGGCTCCGAGTGCGTACTGAAGCCGTACACGCTCGACGTCGACATCGAAGCCGAGACGCTGAGCTTCGTGCCGGTGGACATCGGCGCGCCGCAGCCCGCGGCCTACCAGGGGACGGTGGCGTTCGCCCCGAAGCCCTCGGCGAACCCGTTCACCAACCGGCTGGAGTACGACCAGGACGACGACGGTCCGCTCGACTTCGTCGACATGCCCTGGTGCGCGGGCGACCCGTACGCGACACCGGACGTGCCGGGATCGATCGACACCGGTGTGATCCCGTCGGGCCACACGTGGTGCATCGTCCAGGAGACGACGAGCATCTACTCGGCGACGGAGATGCGCACCACCTGGAGCGTCGTCGGCATCGGCGACCCGAAGATGCGCTGACCGTTCCGACCGAGCCTCATCCGCGATGGTTCGGCGTGGTGCCCACCACGCCGAACTCGCGGAGGAGTCCTTCGGCCTCGGCTCGGATCTCCCCCGCCGTCGACGAGTCCTCCGAGAGTTCGGCCTCGACGAGCCGGAGTTGCGCGACCTCGAACGCGAGTCCCTGCTCGCGCGCGACGGCGAGCCCGGCCGAGACCGCTTCGCGCGCCTCCGTCGTGCGCCCCAGCGCGGCGAGCGCCAGGGCCCGCGTCCGCGCGATGGTGCTGCCGTAGAGCTCGGCCTCGCCGCCGGCGCCCTCCTCCGTCTCGGCCAGCGTGTCGAGGGCCCGCTCGGGTTCGCCCGCGAGCACGAGGCCGTGCGCGACGAGGATGGCCGCCTCGATCGCCGACTGGACCTGGCCGGTCCTGGTCGCCTCGGCACGGAGTGAGACCAGGCTCTCCATGGCCCCGTCGTCGCCGCGGAGCAGGTGCAACCGCGCCAGCTGGATCTCGGCGAAGATCGCGGCATCCACCAGGCCGTGCGCCCGGAGCACGCGGACCGAGGGCACGAGCACCTCCTCGGCCTCGTCGAACCGTGCCTGGCTGACGAGAACCTCGCCGATGTTCGCCCCGCAGGTCGCCGCCTCCGCCTCGTTCCCGGCGCGGATGAAGGCGTCGCGGGCCCGGGCGTAGAAGGCCACGGCGTCCTCCCAGTGCCCCTGCCAGAAGGCCTGACCCCCCAGGTTGTTCGTCACGACCGCGGTCCCCGGCAGGTCGCCGAGCTCCTCGTAGATGGCGAGGGCGCGCTCACCGTAGACGGCCTTCGACGACTGGCCGAGCATCACGTACGCCGCATCGAGCACCTGGTACGAGCGGGCGAGCGCCTCCCGCTCGCCCGACGCCTCGGCCTCGACCATCGCCTGCTCGGCGAGCCGCACCGCTGCCGGCATGTGCTCCTGCAGCTGCCGGATCTGGGCGTTCAGTGCGTTCAGCCGTGCGGTCGCGCGGAGGGCCTCGTCGCTCCCGATCCCCGCGACGAGGTGACGACCACGCGTGAGATCGCGGTACGCCGAGACGTACGCGCCGGTGCGCGCCCGGGCGCGGGCCCGCTTCAGCAGGATGTCCGCGGACCGGATCGGGTCGTCGCGGACGAGGCGGCCGGCCTGCCGGTACGCTTCGACGGACTCCCCGAACAGCCCGGCCTGCTCGAGCACGTCGCCGAGGGCCTCCGAGATGTCGGCGACCTGCGCCGGTGCGAGGTCGGGGACGTACCGAGAGGCGTTCACGGCACGACGGTAGAAGGTCGCCGCCTCGAGGTTGGCGTAGATCTCCTTGGCGTGCGTCCCGGCGTCGCGCGAGGAGGTCCAGGCCTCCGGCCACCGATGCGCCTCCGAGTAGTGGATCGACAGGAGCTCCACCTGACCCGACGGATGGTCGGACGACGACGCGGCGATCGCGTCGCCGACCTGCGCATGCAGTTCGCGCCGCGTCTTGAACGGCAGGCCCGCGTACGCGACGTCGCGGATCAGGCTGTGCTGGAACTGCACCCACCCGTTCGCATCGACGGAGAGGAATCCGCCGAGGCGTCGGAGGAGCGTCACCTGCCGGCCGACATCGGTCGCGGTCGCGCCGAGGACAGCCGGCATGTGCTCCTGCCGGAAGCCGGCGCCGAGCACTGCGAGGCGCCGCAGGAGATTGCGGTCGGCCGGGGGCAACCGGTCGATCCGGGCGGCGATGAGTCCCTCGATGGACTGCGGAAGGTAGTCGACCCCGGCGCCGCCGCGCAGCACCTGGAGGAGCTCGAGCAGGAAGAGCGGACTCCCCTCCGCCCTCGCGGCGAGCGCGGCCACCTGGTTCGGAAGCAGGGGGGTGCCCAGCGTGGCGCGCTGGATCAGCACGGTGGCCTGGGCGAGGTCGAGCGGCGGCAGGTCGACGTGGGTGACCGCCGGCCCCTCGGCCGCCACGAAGCCCTGGTCGCCGGGCTGCCGGCTGACGATGACGAGCCACGGCACGTCCTCGACCTCGGCGATGAGCGCCCCCAGGAGGTCCCTGGATGCCTCGTCCATCCACTGGCCCTCCTCGATGAGGAAGAGCGTGGGCTCTCGGACGGTGGCGCGGAGCAGCTGGGCGACGGCGGAGCGGGTGCGGGCGGGGCGGAACTGGTCGTCCAGCTGCGCCACCTCCGCCGACTCCGGGAGGCTGAGTCCGAGGGGCGTGCCGATGAGGGCCAGCCATGGCTCGAGGTCGGGAGCATGCGTGCGCACCAGCTCGGCGAGCGCGGCCTCGGTCGCCTGCTGATCGAGGCCCTCCAGCCTCCACGCGGCCCTGAGCAGCGATCGGAACGGGAAGTACGGCGTCGCCAGCTGGTAGAGCCGGCACTCGGCGGTGATCACCCGCTCGGGCCTGGCGGCGGCGAGCAGTTCCGCCAGGAGACGGGACTTGCCCATGCCCACGTCGCCCGTGACGTCGATCATCCGGCCGCGACCCTCGCGGGCGTCGGCCCATGCTCCGGTGAGGATCGCCAGTTCGGCATCTCGGCCGATCAGCGGGGTCGCGGTGAACTGCTCGCCGGCACGGCTCCCCCTCGGCTCGCCCACCGAGTACGCCTGCACCGGCTGCTGCTTGCCCTTGACGGAGAACGGCTCGCACTCGGTGATCCGGAAGGTCGTGCGCGACGCCTCGAGCACGTCGCTCGTGACGAAGACCTCACCGGCCGGCGCCGCGGCCATGATGCGGGCGGCGAGGTTCACGGCGTCGCCCATGATCGTGTAGGTGCGCCGGTAGGCGGGGCCGACGGCCCCCGCGAAGACGTGACCGGACGTGATGCCCATCCGGACGGGGAGGTCACTCGGCGCCCCGTGTCGGATCGCCCGTGCGGCCAGCAGCATCTGCTCCTCGTTGTTCCCCGCGGTGTCGGGAACGCCCGCGGTGAGGATGATCTTGCCGCCGTCGGGCGCGATGTCGGTCGCGAGGAAGGTGACGCCGCGGTCGTCGGCGCACCGCTGCACCTCCGCGACCAGCTCGTCGAGCACGCCGGCCGCATGCGTCGGATCCTCAGCCACGAGCCGGTCGAACCCCGCGTAGTGCAGGAACGCGATGGCCGCAGGCCGATGCTCCGGATCGATCGTGCCGGACTCGAGCGTCCGCCGGAGCCCGACGGGCACGAACTGCCGCAGATCGAGCTCGGGCGAATCGGCGGCGAGGAACCCCGATTGCTCGACGTGCGGTCCGCGGCGCAGCAGCCGGCCGGGCCCGCGCACGGCGCCCACGCTCGAGCGCGGCAGCAGGGCCGCGGTCTCCGGGCTCAGCAGGATCTGCGATGCGGTCGCCGCGCCCTCCATCTGCACCGTCCGCGTGGCGCCCGGCCCGGCGACGATGAACTCGCGGTGCGAGTCCCCGACCAGGAAGAAGTCGAAGGTGCCGCTGTGGATGCCGACCGACATCCGCAGGTGCACCGTGCCGGCGCTGGTCGCGAATCCGTCGATCCGCCGCAGTTCGGCGCGCATCTCGTGCGCCGCCGCCGCGGCGCGGAGGTGGTGGTTCTCTCCGGTGAACAGCAGCAGCTGCGCGTCGCCGCCGAACTTCAGCAGGTTCGCACCGAAGGCGTAGGCGGCCGGGAGCAGGCGACCGAAGGTGCCGTCGATCACCTCGGTGACCTCCTCGGCGCCCACGTCGCCGTGACGTGCGAGGCGCTCCGACATGCGCGTGAATCCCGAGATGTCGACGAGCGCCATCGTTCCCTCGACGGCCTGGTGCAGGCGACCCGGATGCTCTTCATCCCAGAATCGCACCAGTCGGGGCACGTACGGCTGCAGCACACCGGTCCTGCCGGTGTCCGCTGGCGCGCCGAGCGCATTCATCGCGAGGACCTCCCTCCGTTTCAATCTAAGCCACGACCCCGCTCGCTGCCGTGAGCAGCGCTGCCGTCGGCAGCATCCGCCCCGTCCGCCGTCGACCGAGCGCAGGCTGGGCGCATGACCGATCGAGAGACGCCACCCCTCCAGCCCATCGACGCCGAGCTGACCCGGCGCCTGTTCCACGAACGCATCATCGTGCTCGGCGACGAGCTCGACCAGGCGGGCGGAAACCGCATCTGCGCCCAGCTCGTCGCGCTCGCCGCCGACGACGCGCGCCGCGACATCCGCTTCTGGATCAACTCGCCCGGCGGCTCGGTGCCCGCCATGCTCGCGATCCACGACGTGATGCGGGCCATCCCGAACGACGTGGCGACCATCGCCGTCGGCATGGCGGCCAGCGCCGGGCAGTTCCTGCTCACGGCCGGAACCCCCGGGAAGCGCGCGGCGCTCCCCCATTCGCGGATCCTGCTTCACCAGGGCTCGGCGGGGATCGGCGGCACGGCGGTCGACGTCGAACTGCAGGCCGACGACCTGCGGTACACGCGCGACACCGTGCTCGGGCTCATCGCGCGCTACACCGGCCAGGCCGTCGAGCGCGTGCGCGAGGACTCGCTGCGCGACCGCTGGTACACCGCCGAGGCGGCCGTCGAGTACGGGTTCATCGACCACGTCACCGAGCGCTTCGACGAGCTCTTCCCGCTCGAGCCGCGCGCGGTCGCGGGGCTGGGGGTGACGGCATGACCTCGTACACGATCCCCTACGTCGTCGAGAAGCGGGGCGGGGTCGAGCGTTCGCTCGACGTGTACAGCCGCCTGCTCTCGGAGCGCATCGTCTACCTCGGCACCGAGATCGACGACGGCGTCGCCAACGTGCTCATCGCGCAGTTCCTCCACCTGGCCTCGGAATCCGGCGAGTCGCCGATCAGCCTCTACGTCAACTCCCCCGGCGGATCGCCGAGCGCCGCGCTCGCGGTCTACGACACGATGCGGCACATCCGAGCGGATGTCGCGACCACGTGCGTCGGCCGTGCCGGCGGTCCCGCGGCAGTCCTCCTCGCAGGCGGTGCACCGGGGCAGCGCTCGATGCTCCCGCACAGCACGGTGACGCTGCACCAGCCCTCCACGCAGGGCCGCGGCACGGTGCCCGACCTGATCCTGCACGCCGACGAGGTGCTGCGCGTGCGCGCCGAACTCGAGGCGGCGCTCGCGGCCGACACGGGCCGCAGCGCGGCCTCGATCCGCACGGACACCGATCGCGACCTCATCCTGCCGGCGCAGGCCGCCGTCGATTACGGGCTCGCCGACCACGTGCTCGCGGTGCAGGTGCCGTCGGCCGTGCCCGCCCGACCCGCCACGGCCGACATGGCCGCCACGGCCGCCACGGCCGCAGCGGCGGCGCGTCAGGCGGCGAGGAGGTAGACGTCGACGGGGGCCATGCGCGTGGGGGCGACCGGAGCGACCGGGGCGGGTGCGATCGGGGCCGGCGTCGCGGCGCCGATGCTGCGCCGGAACCCGACCCGCTCCGGTCGGCGCTGTTCGAGGCGCCCGGCGACGCGCCCCACGACGTCGACGAGTTCCAGCCCCAGCGCCTCGGCCACGGCGCCCAGCACCTCGGACGACGCCTCCTTGCGTCCCCGCTCGACCTCTGAGAGGTACTGCGGCGAGACGCCGGCCGAGCGCGCGACCTCCGTCAGGATGCGCTCCTGCTCGAGGCGTTCGTCGCGCAGCACGTCGCCGAGCACGTCGCGCCAGAGCGGCCTCACCCGGTGGGGAGCCCTCGTGTCGGCGCGCTCGCCCGGGAACTCGATCGTCTCGCCCATGAGCCGAGGCTACGCACGCACGCGGGCGCGCGACAGGGCGATCCGCTGACAGCAGAACGACCGGCGTCGGGTCCCGTCGCCGGTCGCGACCGCGACGGTCACGCCGTCTGGTACGTGAGGCAGTCCGCGTCGTCCGCGCCGGGCCCGATGCGGACCGCGGCCGCGTGGCACTCGAGGGAATCGTTGTGGATGCACTCCGAACGCTGGCAGGCGCCGACGTGGGTGACGACCTTGTCGAGCCCGCCCTTCGTACCGAGCGGGATGAACGTCGCGCACTCGGCGTCGCCGGCGCTGCCGGCGATCGTGACCGCGGCGGCATGGCAGCGGGAGTGGTCGTTGTACGAGCAGCCGGCCACCGAGCACTCGGTGACGGCGGGCAGTTCGTCGAGGGTCATGCTCATGGCGACCTCCTGAGGCGGTGTCGGTCGGGCGGTGCGGTGATGCTACTCCTGCCCCCGGCGGGCGGCCACCCCGCGTCCGCGTGTCCGCCGACCGGGACGGCCGTGCGTCAGAGCAGCCAGGGATCGACCCCGGGATCGTCGGCCCGCGGCGGGTCGGCGATCGCCGGAGGCGGGGGCGTCCGGCGTCGCACGCGACCGGTCATCCACCCCCGGACGACGCCCGACATCCCGGTCGATCCGGCACCCAGACGTTCGAACCCGCCGAGGTCGGGCCCGGTCGGGATGTCCTTCGGCAGCGCCGCGGACGCGACGATCCATCGCGGCATCCCGAGCAGGCCGAGCACCCGCGCGAGGCGCTCCGACTCGAACACGCTGTCGGAATCGAGCGATTCCGCGAGCACCTCCTCGAGCTCCCCCGCCGAGTCCGGCCGGCCGGCCGCGGCCGCGAATGCCGCCGCGTGCTCGGCGCCGAAGGGCTCGTCCAGCACCTCGTCGTCGGCGCCCGCTTCCCGGGACGGGTCGCTCGAGTAGCGGCCGAGCTCGTCCGCGCCGTCCCACGCGGCGATCACGAGCTGGCGGTCCGACCGGACGCGCACCGCGAACGCCCGGACGCGCAGCGCGTCGGCGAGCGCGGCTCCAACGTCGAGCACGCCGCGCCGCGCGGCGGCGATCGTACCGTCGCCGGGCACCGCGATCGCGACGACCCAGTCGTCGGACGCCGGGGCGAGCCATCCGGTGAAGTCGAGGTCGCGCAGCGCCTCGCGCACGGCATCGCGCGACGCCGTCGACGCGGGCACGAGCAGCGCGGCGTAGCTGTCGCCGCCCGGCTCGCCGGATTCCGCGGGGACTCCGGGCACTGGGAGGGTCATGCCCCGATCATCCCGCAGGTCCGGCGTCGCCGTCAGCCCCGCTCGCGGTGCCAGCGCCGCGGCCCGCGGCGTCAGACCTCCAGCACGTGGCTCGCATGGCCGTGCGCGACCACGTAGCCGGCCCGCGCGTACAGCGCGAGCGCGCCCGACGGGTTCTCGGCGTCGACGTCGAGCACCGAGCGTTCGAGGCCGGCCGCGGACGCCGCGGCGAGGTGCCTCGCGAGGAGCGCCTGTGCGATGCCCCGTCCGCGCTCGTCCGGGACCACGCCGACGAGTCGCACGTAGGCCGAGGTGAACCCCTGGCCGGTCCAGTCGCCGCGGTTCCGGGTCGCAGCGACGAGGCCGATCACGCGCTCCGTGCCGGAATCGCCCGAGGCGACGGCGACGACGCCGAGATCGGGTGCGAAGTCTCGACCGGAGACCATCGACTCCCACGTCACCCGGTCGACGGACTGGCTTCCCCAGTGCTCGGCGAAGCTGGCATTCCTCGCGAGGCGTGCCGCCTCCGACCACGCCGGCGACCACGTCTCGAGCCGCACGCCCGACGGCGACGGGACGGCGAGGACGGGCGCGGCGAGATCGCGCTCGAGCGAGGAGAAGTGGCGGGCGACGCGGAAGCCGGCGTGGGCGAGCAGCGCGGCGGCATCCGTCACCCCGTCCTCGATGAACGAGATGATCCAGCCGGGCAGTCGCTCCCCGGTCGCCGCGAGCTGCTCACGTGCGCGCGCGACCTGCCAGCCGAGCAGGGCGCGCCCGATCCCCCGGCCGCGTGCATCAGGACGGACGGCGCCGAGGACGATCGAGCGCACCAGCGTCTCTCGGCCGGTCGGCAGCACGGCCGACCCGTGGGCGACGATCCGGCCCGAACGGTCGAACCCCACGAGGGTGTCGCGCCGCGGGTCGACGTGGGGCAGTTCGAAGACGGCCTCGAGCTCGTCGCGGCTCTCGGTCCAGTGCGGGTGATCGACGCGTGCCACGTCGGCGTGGAACTCCAGGAGCGCCTCGAGGTCGCCGGGCGCGACCGGGCGCCAGTCCGCGACTTCCGGGTGCGATGGCGCGACGGGAGGGTGGATCGGCCCGATCCGCTCGGCCAGGGTGGGCATGGGGTGCGCGTCGTCGGGCATGACCCGATCGTGCCACGGATGCAACGGACCAGGCACGGCCGTGCCGCGGACGTCGACGACGAGGTCGACGCCCGCGGCACGGATGCGGGTCTCGGCGCGGCGGCTACTCCGCGACCGGGATGGACTGGGCCTCGAGCGCGTCGATGGTCGACGCCTGGCCCTTCTCGAGCGCCTCCCCGAGGGTGCTGCTGCCGGAGGCGGCGGCCTTGAAACCGTCGGAGACGTCGGCGTACACCTGCGTCATGGTCGGGCCCCACACGAAGTCGGGGTCCACCTGCGCGGACGCCTCGGCGAACACGTCGTAGATCGCCTGGCCGCCGTAGAACTCGACGCCCTCGGTGAGCGTGGGCAGTTCGAGACCCGCCTTCGTGGCCGGGTAGATCGCGGCCTGCTCGTTGAGGATGGTGAGCGCCTCATCCGAGGTGTTCAGCCAGAGCGCGAACTTCGCCGCCTCGTAGAGGTGGTCGGTGCCCTTGAAGACCGCGATCGACGAGCCGCCCCAGTTGCCGGCGGCGGCGTCACCCGACTCCCACTGCGGGGCGAGCGCGACGGACCAGTTCCCGGCCGTGTCGGGCGCGCCGGACGCGATCGAGTTGGCACCCCAGACGGCGGAGTTCCACGTCCAGACCTCGCCCGAGTTGTAGGCGTTGTTCCACTCGTCGGTCCACGCGGGGTAGGTCGAGACGAGGTCGTTCTCGATGAGGTCCTGCCAGTAGTCGGCGACCTGCATCGACGCATCGCTGGTCAGTTCCACGTCCCACGCGTCGCCGTCGTTGGCGAACCACTCGCCGCCGGCCTGCCAGACGAATCCGGCGAACTGGTTGATGTCGGTCTGCGAGAAGTTCGTGATGTAGCCGCCCTGCTCGCGGATCTTCACCGCGGCCTCGCGGTACTCCTCCCACGTGGTCGGCACCTCGATGCCGTTCTGCTCGAACAGGTCGCTGCGGTAGAACAGCGCCATGGGGCCCTGGTCCTGCGGGATGCCGTAGGCCTCGTCGTCGGTGCCGAGCGAGACCTGGCCCCACGTCCAGTCGAGGAACTGGTCCTGGGCGGCCACGACGTCCTCGCATACCGCGAGGTTCTCGAGGCCGTCCTGCACGCGGAAGTTCGGCAGCGCGTCGTACTCGATCTGGCCGAGGTCGGGGGCGTTGCCGGCCTCGAGCTGGTTGAAGAAGTTCTGGTAGGTGCCCGAGTTGCCGTTGGGGCCGGTCTGCACCTCGACCTGGATGTCCGGGTTCGCGTCGTTCCAGGCCGCGACGGCGTCCTCGATGCCCGGGATCCAGCTGGTGAACGTCAGCGTGACGTCCTCGCCGGCGGGCTCGCACGAGGCGGCGTCGCCGCTCCCGGAGCCGGAGTCGCCGGCCGCGCATCCGGTCAGCGCGAGAGCGGCGGAGGTGAGCAGGGCTGCGGTGACCGCTCGTTTCGTGTGTCGCATGGTTTCCTCTTCTCGGTGGGGGGTGTTCACCCGGATGCCTCCGGGCGGGTGCCTACTTCAGGGAGCCGGAGCCGAGGCCCGTGCGCCAGTAGCGCTGAAGCAGCAGGAACGTGATGATCAACGGGATGATCGAGAGCAGCGAACCGACGAGCACGTAGGTGCGCAGCTCGGGGAACTGGTTGATGGTCGAGTTCCAGGCGTAGAGGCCGTAGGTGACCGGGAACAGCTCTTCGCTCCGCAGCATGATGAGCGGCAGGAAGAAGTTGTTCCAGATGGTGACGAACTGGAACAGGAACACGGTCACGAGCGCCGGGAACATGAGCCGGATCGAGACGGTGAAGAACGTGCGGAGCTCGCCCGCGCCGTCCAGCCGGCTCGCCTCGAGCAGTTCGTCGGGCACGGATGCCTCGGCGAACACTCGCGAGAGGTAGACGCCGAACGGGCTGACGACGCTGGGCAGGAAGACCGCCCAGAACGTGTCGGTGAGCTGCACCCGGCTGAACAGCAGGAACAGCGGGAGCGCGAGCGCCGTGGCGGGCACCAGCACGCCGCCGAGAACGACGTTGAAGATCGTCTCGCGACCCGGGAACCGGTACTTCGCGAGGGCGTACCCGCACATCGCCGCGAGCACGGTCGCGACGACCGCCCCGAGCCCGGCGTAGAGCAGGCTGTTGAGGATCCATCGGAGGTAGACGCCGTTCCGGTAGTCGAACAGCGCGCCGATGTTCTCGAACAGCTGGAAGTCGGCGAACCAGAGCGGGTTGGTGCTGAACAGCTGGCCCCGGTCCTTGGTGGAGGCCACGAGGAGCCACCAGATCGGCACCAGGAAGTAGAGCGTGAAGACCGCCATCACGATCATGGCGCCGGTCCGCGAGAACAGGCTCTCGCGGGGACCGCGTCCGCGCGTTGCTCCCGGATGGGCGTCGCCGCGCCGGCCGATTCCGCGGGGGTTCACCGTGGGCGAGGCCGAGGTCGCCTCGGGTTCGATGGCGGTGCTCATGCGTCCGCCCCCTTCCGTCGGGTGAAGCGCAGGAACGCGAACGAGAGGATGAACGTGGCGAGCGCGAGCACGACCGAGAAGGCCGCGGCGAGCGACACGTTCGGGACCGCGCTCGTGGCGTAGATCGTCATGTTCGGCGTGTAGGTGCTCGTGACCGCCGAGCTGAAGGAGCGGAACGTCTGCGGCTCGGCGAGCAGCTGCAGCGTGCCGATGATCGACAGGACCGCGGTGAGCACGAGCGCAGGGCGGACGAGCGGGATCTTGATCGACCACGCGATGCGGGCCTGGCCCGCGCCGTCGATGCGCGCCGCCTCGTACACCTCCTGCGGGATGGCCAGCAGGGTCGAGTAGATGATGAGCATGTTGTAGCCGACGAACACCCAGGTCACGACGTTCGCGATCGCCCAGAGGACGAAGTCGGCCGAGAGCAGGTCGACGCGGCTCGTGAGCGCCTCGAAGGGCGAGAGGTTCGGCGAGTAGAGGAAGCCCCACATGATCGCCGCGATCACGCCCGGCACCGCGTACGGGGCGAAGAACGCGAGCCGGAAGAACTTCTTGCCGCGGATCAGCGGCGAGTCCAGCAGGAGCGCGAACAGCAGTGCGAGGCCGAGCATGACGGGTACCTGGACGACCCCGAACAGCAGCACGCGGCCGACCGAGGTCCAGAACGCCTCGTTCTGGAAGACGAGCGCGTACTGCTGGAAGCCCCCGAAGACCTCCGTCGCGGCGCCGTAGGTGCCCTCCCGTTCGACGACGAGCATCGACTGCCAGATCGCCATGCCGATGGGCACGAGGTAGAACAGCGCGAACATCACCGCGAACGGCGCGACGAACGCGACGATCGCCCAGGGATGCTGCACCCGGCGGCGGCGCGGCGCCCGGGTCGTCCCGCCGGCACGCGCGACGTCGCGCGTTCCGGTGGGGGTGGTCATGGGTGCGGTCATGCCGCTCCCTCCTCTCTGATCACGCGGACCGCGCCGGCCGGCACCACGAGGCGCCCCTCGACGGCGGTTCCCGTCGTGAGCTCGGTGCCGTGCACCACGATCTCGACGTCGTCGTCTCCGTGGTTCACGACGAAGGTGTAGGCGCGCTCGTCGTCGACGCGGCGCGTGACCTCGACGTCGGCCGACGCACCGGCGACGGATGCCACGCCGGCACCGTCCAGCGCTCGCCCCACGAGGTCGCGCAGGTCGTCGCGACCGAGCAGGGTCGCGAGGTACCAGGCGTCGCCTGCGCCGTCGGCGCCCGTGCGGCGGGTCACGGCGGGTCGACCCGAGGCGGGGCCGCCGCTGAACCGGTCGAGCACCGCGGCATCCGTCGCCTCGAGGCGTTCGGCCCAGAGGGAGGCGACCGCGCCCGACTCGAGCGGGATCGCGGTGCCGGGCTGGACGGGAGCGAACTCCGCGACCCGGATGCCGAGGAGGTCGCGCCATGCGCCGGGATAGCCGCCCGGACGCACGCGGTCGTGCTCGTCGACGATGCCGCTGTAGAAGGTCACGAGCGCGTGGGTTCCCGTTGCCACGGCGGCGTCGAGCGCCGCGGCATCCGCATCGGAGACGAGGTAGAGGCCCGGCGCCACCACGAGCCGGTAGCCGGTGAGGTCGGCGCCGGGGCGGACCACGTCGACCGTCGCGCCGAGGTCGTGGAGCGCGCCGTAGAGCGCGTGCACCTGGTCGAGGTACTCGATGGCGTGGGTCGGACGGTTCTCGGCGTCGGACGCCCACCACGACTCCCATGAGAAGAGCAGCGCCACGTCGGCGTGGACTCGCGTGCCGGCGACCTCGTCGAGCGCGCCGACGATCCGGCCGAGCTCGACCACCTCGCGCCAGAGGTCTGAGTCGGTGCCGGCGTGCGGAACGAGCGCGGAGTGGAACTTCTCGGAGCCCTGCAGCGACGCGCGCCACTGGAAGAAGCACACCGCGTCGGCACCGCGCGCCACGTGCGCGAGCGAGTTGCGCAGCAGCTGGCCCGGCTCCTTCGCGAGGTTGACCGGCTGCCAGTTGACCGAGCCCGTCGAGTGCTCCATGAGCAGCCACGGCTCGCCGCCCGCGAGGCCGCGTGTGAGGTCGGCCGCGAACGCCAGCTCGGTCCGGGGCTCGCCCAGCCGGTGGTCGAGGTAGTGGTCGTTCGCGACCACGTCCATCTCCGGCGCCCACGACCAGTAGTCGAGGTCGCGGATGTGCGCGGTGACCATGAAGTTGGTGGTGATCGGCAGGGCGCTGTGCCGGCGGATCGCCTCGGCCTCGGCCCGGTAGTAGCCGAGGAGCTCGTCGGAGGAGAACCGGTGGAAGTCGAGCACCTGGCCGGGGTTGCGGGTCGAGATCGTGAGCTTCGGGGTGAGGATCTCATCCCAGTCGGTGTAGCGCTGGCTCCAGAAGCTGGTGCCCCACGCCCGGTTGAGCTCGTCGATCGTGCCGTGGCGCTCGCGCAGCCAGCGCCGGAAGGCCTGCGTGCTCGCCTCGCAGTGGCAGAGCGCGTTGTGGCAGCCGAGCTCGTTCGACACGTGCCACAGCTCGACGGCCGGGTGCGCGCCGTACCGCTCGGCGACCGCGTCGACGAGCGCGAGCGCGTACCGTCGGAACACCGGCGAGCTGGGGCACCATGCCTGGCGGCCGCCCGGGTAGCGGGTCGTGCCGTCCTCGACGACGGGGAGGATCTCGGGGTGGCGCGCGGTGAGCCACGGCGGGGGCGACGAGGTGCCGGTGCCGAGGTTGACCCGGATGCCTGCGGCGTGGAGCAGCTCGATCACCTCGTCGAGCGCGGCGAAGTCGAACGCGCCGTCGGGGCCCTGGAGGGCGGCCCAGCCGAAGACGTTGATGGCGACGAGGTCGACGCCCGCCTCGCGCATGAGCGCGACGTCCTCGCGCCAGGTGGCCGGCTCCCACTGCTCGGGGTTGTAGTCGCAGCCGAACGCGACGCCTTGGTGCTGGAAGCGGGGGCGAGCGGCGGCGGGCGCAGGCGCGGCCTGCTGCGGCGGGATCGGCGCCAGCGTCGTCGCGGGGTGGTCCACGGTGCTCCCGGTGATCGTCGTTGATTCTGTGAACGTGCACAGTTTTGCCCGAGCTGAACCTCCGGGCGATTTCTGTGAACGTACACAGAATGCCATCGCGCCTCGCTCGTGTCAACACCCCGCCGCAGTACAGTGAGTCGCATGACGACGAGGCAGGCCCGGTCCAAGCGGGCCACCGTGCACGACGTCGCGCTCGAGGCCGGCGTCTCGCGCGGCACCGTGAGCCGCTACGTCAACGGCGAACGCTACGTGTCGGCGGCGGCGCGCGAGGCCATCGAGGCCGCGATCGAGAAGGTCGGCTACGTGCCGAACACCGCGGCGCGCAACCTCGTCATGCAGCGCACCCAGGCCGTCGGCTTCATCGTGCACGAACCGCACTCCCTCTTCGTGGAGGATCCGAACATCGGCGAGATCCTGCTCGGCGCCAATACGCGGTTGTCGGAAGCCGACCACCAGATGGCCGTGCTGATCGTCGACACCGAGCGGGACACCGATCGGGTCGCGCGCTACCTCTCAGGCGGCCTCGTCGACGGCGTGATCATCGTGTCCGCCCGCGCCGACGACCCGGTCACGCGCGTCGTCGAGCGGCTCCAGCTCCCGGCCGCGTACGTCGGCCACCCGCCGGGCGCCGCGGCGTCCGCCTCGTTCGTCGTCATCGACAACGTCGGTGCGGCCGCGTCGATCACGCGTCGGCTCGTCGAGACCGGGCGTCGTCGGATCGGCATGATCGCTGCAGCGCTCGACCGCGATTCCGGCACCGATCGGCTGACCGGCTTCCGCGAGGCGCTGGGCGACGCGTTCGACGAGGCGCTCGTCGAACCCGTGCCGCTGTACTCCTACTCGGCCGGCCGCGACGGGATGCGCCGGCTGCTCGAGCGCGCGCCCGACCTCGACGGCGTCTTCGCGGCATCCGACGCCGTCGCCGCGGGGGCGATCGAGGCGATCAAGGAGACCGGTCGGAGCGTTCCCGACGACATCGGCGTCGTGGGCTTCGACGACAGCGCGTGGGCGCTGCGCACGACGCCGGCGCTCTCAACCGTGCGCCAGCCGGCGGCCGGGCTCGGCGCCGAGGCCGCGCGGCTCGTGCTCGCCCGACTGCGCGGCGACGAGCCGCCGGCCGAGGTGCGGCTCGACTGCGACATCGTGTGGCGCAGCTCGGCCTGATCAGCGCAGCGCGTCGGCGATCGGGGTCTCCCCCCGGTTGAACCGGATGGTGCGGCCCACCGTGGCGGGCTCGACGAGGGCCGCCGCGACCGTCGCCGCGACGTCGGCGCGATCGACGTCGGAGCTCTCCTCGGCGGTCGCGTCGATGCGGCCCGTGCCGGGGCCGTCCGAGAGGGTCGACGGCCCGAGGATCGTGTAGTCGAGCCCGGAGGCACGGAGGTGCTCGTCGGCGTCGGCCTTCGCGTCGGCGTAGTGCCGGAACGCGCTGTCGGCGGGAACGCGGTGGTCGACGCGCGACCCGAAGTACGACACCATCACGTACCGTCCGACGCCCGCCTGCGCCGCGGCATCCATCGACCGCACCGCGGCGTCGTGGTCGACCGCGCGCGTCCGCACCGGATCGCCGCCGCCCGCCCCCGCCGACCACACGACCGCATCGTGGCCGGCGATGAGGTCGGCGAGCCCGGCGACGTCGAGCGCCTCCACGTCGGCCACGATCGGGTTCGCACCGGTCGCCTCGACCTCGGCGGCGTGGTCGGGATTGCGGATGACCGAATCGACCTCGTCGCCGCGTTCCGTCAGGATCTGCGCGAGCTGCAACGCGACCCGACCGTGTCCGCCGATGACCAGCACCTTCGCCATGAGAGCCTCCCCGCCCGTTCGACATCACCACGGTACCGACGGATGCCGCGGGCGGCCACCGTCCGTCGATGCGGTTCCGATGCTGGCGCCCGCGTCCGTCCGCGCGCCAGAATGAGGCTACGGACACACACGGAGGTGCGCATGTCGGTCGAAACGGTGCTCTGGGGGGCGATCTTCGGGATCATGGCGGTCGGCGGCGTCGGCCTCGCCGCCTGCCTGTGGGTGTTCGCGCGCGCACCGAAGCGGTGAGCTCGCCCGCCGCCGCCCGCGCGGCGCTCCGTCGATGACGACGCTGCAGAGCGCGGGCGTGCTCCTCTTCCGCCGCACGCCCGGGCTCGAGGTCTTCATCGCGCACATGGGCGGGCCGTTCTGGGCGGGCCGGCACGAGCGGGCCTGGTCGATGCCGAAGGGTCTCATCGACCCGGGCGAGTTCCCCCGCGACGCGGCGTTCCGGGAGTTCGAGGAGGAGGTCGGGGTTCCCGCACCCGATGTCGCCTACGTCGAACTCGGAACGGTCCGGGCGTCCGCCAAGAAGGTGCTGCGCGTCTTCGCGGGCGAGGCGCCCGACTTCGAGCTCGCGGAGCTCCGCGCGGGCACCTTCGAGCTGGAATGGCCGCCGAGGTCGGGCCTGAGGGAGACGTTCCCCGAGATCGACGAGGCACGGTGGGCCTCCGTCGACGAGGCACGCGAGCTGCTGGTCAAGGGACAGGTCGCCGCACTCGACCGGCTCGAGGCCGCGATCGCCACCGGCGATCACGGCGGCTGAACGGCCGCCGATCAGCCCACGGGCACGCCGTCTCCGACGTCGTCGGACGATCTCCGTCGCCCGAGGTGGAGGTGCTTGCGCTCGTCGAGCGACGGATCGGGCGCTTCCCACACCTTCACGATCGCCCAACCGACGGCCGTCAACGGGACGGCGAGCACGGCGCCGGCGATGCCGCCGAGGATCGTGCCCGCGGTGAGGGCGATGAGCACGACGAGCGGATGCAGCTTCAGAGACTGGGCCATGACGACCGGCTGCAGCAGGTCGCCCTCGAGCTGGTTCACGGCGATCACGATCGCGACCACGATGAGGGCGACGATCGGCCCGTTGGCGACGAGGGCGACCAGGGCCGCGAGGATGCCGGCGACCGTCGCACCGACGAGCGGGATGAACGCCGTGAGGAACACGATGACCGCGAGCGGCAGCGCGAGGGGCACCTGGAGGATCGCGAGGCCGATCCCGATCGCGACGGCGTCGACGAGCGCGACGATCGCGGTGCCGCGCACGTAGCCGCCGAGCACCTTGACGCTCGTCTCGCCGATGCGCCGGCCCCGCTCGAGCCGCTCGCCCCGGAACGGCCGCATGAAGAACGCCCAGATCCGGTCGCCGTCCTTCAGGAAGAAGAACAGCACCACGAGCATCAGCACGAGCCCGGTGACGAACTCGGTCGCCTGCGAGACGCCGGTGAGCGCGCTCTGGCCGAACTCCGCACTCGTGACGAAGTCGAGGATGCCGTCGCGCCAGGCCTCGAGTTGCGCCTCGTCGATCGGGATCGGCAGCGTCTGCACCCAGTCGACGAGGTCCTCGAAGCCCGCGACGGCCGAGTCCGCGAGGTCGTCCCATTGGGAGCGGACCGCGAACACGATGGCCGTGACGATCCCGCCGAGCACGAGGATGCCGCCCAGCAGCGCCGTCCACGCGGCGAGGATCGGCGGCATCCCGCGACGGAGCCACCCGATGACCGGGCTCGCGGCCGACGCGAGGATGAGCGCGACGAGCACGGGGATCACGATGAGGGTGACCCGGGTGAGCGCCCACACGCCGAGCGCGCCGAGCGCGATCACGATGAGGATCTGGAGGCTCCGAACCGACCACCTGCCGAGCCGGTCGTTCCAGATCGGGCCGCCGGCGCCGCGGTGCGCGCGCTCGGCGCCTTCGGGCGCGACGGGGGCCGGATCTCGTGCTGGACGACGTCGGAGGACCATGGCTCGACGATAGGCGCGGCGCACGCGCGGGCGAAGGGCTTGACCCGGTGCGTCCGCGACCCGCCCGGCGTGATCCGGGTCGATCGGATCGGCGTTTCCGCGGGTCGGCGAGCGTCGCGCGCGGCCTAGCATTCAGCATGTCCTCCCCGACCATCCGCGACCTCAGCCACCCGATCGTCGACGGCATGACGGTCTACCCGGGCGACCCGGTCGTGCACCTCGTGCCCGCGCTCGGGATCGTCCGCGACGGCGTCGCCGTCACGTCGCTCGCACTCGGGTCGCACTCGGGCACGCACGTCGATGCTCCGTCGCACGCCGTGGCCGGCGGGCGGACCATGGCCGAGGTCGCACTCGACGAACTCGTCGGCGACGCAGTCGTGTTCCACCTCGATGAGCTGGCCGACGGCGAGGTCTACGGACTCGGCGAACTCGCCTCTGCGCTGCCCGACGGCGTGCTGCCCGAGGCGCTGCCCTCGATCGCGATCATCGACACCGGGTGGTGGCGGTGGTTCGGCGACGAGCGCGCGCTGCGGCATCCGTCACTCGATCCGGCTGCTGCGGCCGAGCTCGTCGCCCGTGGCGTGCACGTGCTCGCGGTCGACACCCTGAGCCCCGATCCGACGGATGCCGCGGGCACGACGTCGTTCCCGGTGCACGACGCGGTGCTCGGCGGCGACCACCTGATCGTCGAGAACCTCGCGGCGCTCGACGGCCTGCCGACGCTCGTGCGCGTCGGGTTCTTCCCCCTCCCGCTCGGCGGCGACGGGGCGCCCGTGCGGGCGGTCGCCTTCGCCGACTGACCGGGGTTCCGCGGCGCCGGGAACGCGAGCAGACTGGGGCGATGGACCTCGGTGCGTTCTCCGTCAGCCTCGCCGTCGACGACCTCCCCGCCTCTCGGAGGTTCTACGAGAGGCTCGGATTCGAGGCGTTCGGCGGCGACGCCGACCAGGGGTGGCTGATGCTCCGCAACGGATCCCACGTCATCGGGCTCTTCCACGGGATGTTCGAGCGGAACCTCCTCACGTTCAACCCCGGATGGGACCAATCGGCCGCCGAGGTCGACCCGTTCACCGACGTCCGCGAGCTGCAGCGGCGCCTCCGCGAGGCCGGCGCCGAGTTCGTCTCGGAGGTCGACGAGGGCGGGTCGGGACCGGGGAGCTTCATCGTCGTCGATCCCGACGGCAACCCCGTGCTCGTCGACCAGCACCGCTGACGGGCGCGGCGATGGACCCGGTACAGGCACTCGAGGAGATCGCGTCGCTGCTCGAGGTGCAGCTCGCATCTCCGTTCAAGGCGAAGGCGTTCCGGCGCGCAGCTGGGGTGATCGGCCCGCTCTCCGACGACGAGCTGCGCGCGCGCGCCGCCGACGGCCGGTTGAAGAGGACCCCCGGCATCGGCGACTCGAGCCTCGGCGTCATCGTCGAGGCGCTCGACGGCAGGGTGCCGGGCTACCTCGCCGACCTCCGCGAGAAGGCCGGGGTCGAGACCTCGACGGGCCTCCGGGCGCTGCTGCGCGGCGACCTCCACGCGCACTCGGACTGGTCGGACGGCACGACGAGCATCGCCGCGATGGCGCGCGCCGCGGCATCCGCCGGGCTCGAGTACTTCGCGCTCACCGACCACTCGCCGACGCTCCGCGTCGCCAACGGGCTCTCGCCCGAACGGCTGGAATCGCAGCTCGAGATCGTCGGCGCACTGAACGCCGGGCTCGGCGAACCCGACCGCGACGAGGACGCGCGCGGCGATCGCGACCGAGGCGGGCTCGGCGTGCGGATCCTCACCGGCATCGAGGTCGACATCCTCGAGGACGGCGTCCTCGACCAGCGTCCCGACCTGCTCGATCGCCTCGACGTGGTGGTCGCGAGCGTGCACTCGAAGCTGCGCTCGCCGCGCGAGGAGATGACGAAGCGGATGCTCCGCGCCATCCGCGACCCGCGCATGAACGTGCTCGGGCACTGCACGGGGCGGCTCGTGCAGGGCTCGCGCGGCACGCGGCCGCAGTCGGAGTTCGATGCGGAGGCCGTGTTCGCCGCGTGCGCCGAGCACGACGTGGCGGTCGAGGTCAACTCGCGGCCGGAGCGCCAGGACCCGCCCGACGACCTCATCGCCGTCGCGCTCGAAGCCGGCTGCCGGTTCTCGATCGACACCGACGGGCACGCGCCCGGCCATTTCGGGTTCCTCGCACTCGGCGCCGCCCGCGCCGAGGCCGCCGGCATTCCGCCTGAGCGGATCATCACGAACTGGGACGCCGACCGCCTCGTCGACTGGGCGGGATCGAAGAAGCGGGTCGCGCCCTAGCCGTCGACCGCCGACCCGGGAGACGAGCTCCCGTCGGCGCGCTCCGCCAGCCAGTCGAGCACCTCGGGCACCACGCCGAGGACGGCCACGTGCCCGTCGTCGAGTCGCATCCAGAGCCGCGCGTCGGGCAGGCCCGCCACGAGGCGCACGGCGTGCGCGCGCGGGATCACGCGGTCGAGCTCGCCCTGCACGAGGAGCACGGGTGCTCGTACGGCGGCCGGGCCGAAGCCCCAATCGCGGGTGAACGCCACGTCGTCGTCAACGAGTCCGCCCGGACCCGCCGACTCAGCGCGCCCGGCATCGCGGCCGACGGCGCCCCACTCGCCGGCGAGCACGGCGAAGTCGGCGTCGATGAACTGCGCGGGGTCGAACTCGTCGGTCTCGGCGAACCGCATGCGGTCGTCGCGGGAGGCGGCCGCCGCACGCAATGCGCCGGGCGCGTGCATGCCGTCGAACCAGTCGTCGCCGTCGAACGGCGCCGGGCTCGCGAGCACGGCGACGGCGCTCACGCGATCGGGCAGCAGCGCCGCGCACGCGAGCGCGTGCGGGCCGCCGCCCGAGTACCCCATGACGGCGAACCGGTCGATGCCGAGCGCGTCGGCGATCGCGGCGACGTCGGCGGCGACGGAGGCCACGCTCCGCGCCGGTCGCGGCGTCGATCCGCCGTAGCCGGGGCGCGCGAAGGTGACGAGCCGGATGCCGCGCGCCCGTGCCGCATCGGCGAGCGGCTCGAGCGGCTCGCCCGTGTGCGGCGACCCGGCGTGCCAGACGACCACGGGTGCGCCCGGTGCCGGCGAGCCGGTGTCGAACGCCCGCACGACCCCGCCGTGCGGGGAGGGCACGTCGACGGTCGTCGTCTCCACGCGATCGTCCGCTATCGCTCGACCGCCCGTCGCTCGTCGCGGCGGGTCACGAGCCACTTCAGCCAGAAGAACACGGCGACTGCGACGACGCCCACGATGGCCAGCTTCACGACGAACCACAACACGCTGAAGACCACGTCGACGAGGACCCACGCGATCACGACGGCGGCGATGACGCCGAGGACGGTCCAGACGGTGCGGCTCATCCTTCGAGCCTAGCCCGGCGTGGACTCACCGCGTCATCCCACCGCGCGGCGGCCGGGTGGACCAGAGCGCCAGCCCGATGAGCAGCGGCTGGAAGAACAGTCGAACGAACCGCGCGCGGTCGGTCGTGAGCCCGAACGCGTCGCGGCGCTCGCGCCACTGCGCGATGTTGCCTGGGAACACTGCGGCGAAGAAGGCCGCCACGATCCAGCCGACGCGCGACCGCTCCCGCGGGAGCACGACGAGCGCGGCGCCGAGCCCGACCTCGACGACCCCCGAACCGACGACCACTGCGTCGGCATCCATCGGCACCCACGGTGGCACCTGGGCACGGAACTCGCGCCTCGCCCAGGTGAGGTGGGAGACGCCCGCGAACACGAGGCTCGCGGCGAGGAACCGACGGCCGGCGGTGCGCGCGGGCGTCGACGGTGGCACTGATGGCGAACGGGTCATGCGGTCGAGCCTAGGCAGCGCCGCCGAGGCCGTCAGCCCTGGACGCGTCCGGACCTCGCGGCGATGCGCTTCAGCAGCGGGGGCTTCGCGACGAACCACGCGACCACCATGACGACGACCGACAGCGCGAAGATCACGACGCCGACCCAGTCGTCGGCGTCGCGCGCCGCGTACATCTGGTTGAGCTTCCGAAGGGCGCCCGTCGAGAGCACGAGCACGACGTGCACGAACGTGAAGGCGAGGAAGAACAGCATCACGGGGTAGTGGACGGCACGCGCCATCCGCTCGGTCCTCGCCGACGCCCAGCGCCCCTCGACGGGCCAGATCGACGACAGCCGCAGCCCGGTGATGAACGCGAGCGGCGCCGCGATGAACACGACCGTGAAGTAGGCCAGCTGCTGCAGCGCGTTGTAGACGATCCACGAGTCTTCGGTCGGCCACTCGAGCGATGCGTACTGCAGCGCGGCGGAGATCGCGTTGGGGATCACCGCCCAGTCGGTCGGCACGATCCGGAGCCACTGGCCGGTCGCGAAGAGCAGCACGATGTAGGTGATGCCCACGAGCACCCAGAGGGCATCGAGCCAGAGGTGGAACCAGAGCCAGATGCCGAGGCGGCGGGGCGCGCGCTTCGTGCGCGGCCACCGCGTGTTGTCGCGCGTCCAGAACCCGGGCGGGCGGCGCTTGCCGCGGAGCTCGAGCCCGGTCTTCACGAGCAGCACGAGGAAGAACGCGTTGAGGAAGTGCTGCCACCCGAGCCACCACGGGATGCCCACCGGCGTGCCCTCGGGCGGCGGCACGATGCCCGGATACGCCTCGAGGAACGACTGCACGGCCGGTACGCCGACGATGAGCCGGGCGATGACCACGGTCACGGCGAACGCGACGACCGCGATCACGGCACCCCAGAGCACGCGCGTGCGCTGCGCCTTCCACCATTCGGCGGCGCGGGCGGACGTCGTGGGGGTCGTGGTCATGCGGCGTCGGGTCCTTCTCCAACGGGTTCCGGCGGCGGCCGGCTGCCCGGGCGGCGCAGGCGCCCACCGGGCGTGAAACGGATGCCTCCGACGATATCGCCGTCGGCTGGGAGCGCGTGACGCGCGCGCAACACCGCGTCGCACCGGGTGCGCGACCATATGCTGGCCCGGTGCTGCACGATCTGGTCGACGGGGCCCGCATGCTGCTGCGCGGATTCGCGTTCTGGCGGCGCGATCCGGGCGTGATGCTGCTTGGGCTGGTGCCGGCCGCCATCGTGTTCACCCTGCTCGTCTGGGGGCTCGTGGCGCTCGGAGTCGGCCTGCCCGGCCTGGTCGACCTCGCCACCCCGTTCGCCGACGCCTGGCAGGATTTCTGGCGGCTCGCGTTCCGCACGCTCGTCGCGGTCGTCGTGTTCGCGGGGGCGGCGGTGCTGGCGTTCGTGACGTTCACGGCGCTCACGCTCATCGTCGGCGACCCGTTCTACGAGCGCATCTGGGCGGCGGTCGAGACCGACGCCGGCGGTGCCCCGCCCGGCGAGGCTCCCGGCTTCTGGAGCGGGGTGCGCGGGTCGCTCGTGCTGGTCCTGCAGGGCCTGCTCTCCGCCGTGCTCGTCGGGCTCGTCGGCGTGGTCCCGGTCGTCGGCGCCGTCGTGGCGGCGATCCTCGGCGCGGTGCTCACGGGGCGGCTGCTCGCGCGCGAGCTCACGGCGCGCGCACTCGACGCGCGGGGCATCCCACCGGAGCATCGTCGCGCGCTGCTGCGTGCGAACCGATGGCGGTTCCTCGGCTTCGGCGTCGCAACCCAGCTCTGCTTCCTCGTGCCGCTCGGGGCGGTCGCGACCATGCCGGCCGCGGTCGCCGGGGCGACCCTGCTCGCGCGGTCGGCGGTGGTCGATCCGTCGCCGTGACCTCCGAGCGGATCTCGCTCCGGGTGCATCCGATCCGAGCATTCCTCCGGAAGTAGGTGATGGCGGGTCACCCTCGCGCCGCGTCGTCCGCGGCGCGGCGCGAGGCCCCGCCGGCGTCCGGGCGAGCGCTCGGAGGGGGACACGACCACTCGACCCGGGGACCCGGCGGCGGGTGCCGCGGCGGCAGCCCACGCACCGCGGCATCCGTCGTCGTTCGCCTCAGCTCGCCTCGCGGAGCACCTCGCCGACCCACTCGGGCACGAGCAGGCTCGCGAGTCCGACTCGGGACTCGGCGAAGAACGGGGTGATCTCGCTCTCTGCGAGGTTCAGCTCGAGGGTCCTCGCACCGAAGGCCGACGCGGTGAGCACGAATCCCGCGGCCGGGTGCACCGCACCAGAGGTGCCGATCGCCACGAACGCGTCGCACCCGGCGAGCGCGACGTCGATCTCGTCGAGCCCGTAGGGCATCTCGCCGAACCAAACGACGTCGGGGCGCAGCGTCCGCTCGCCGCAGCTCGGGCACGGCGGACCGGGAAGGAGGTCGCCGGGCGCCTCGGTGCGCGCCTCGCACGCGACGCACCGCACTCGGCCGAGTTCGCCGTGCATGTGCAGCACGCGCGTCGACCCGGCGCGCTCGTGCAGGTCGTCGATGTTCTGGGTGACCACGAGCAGGTCGTCGCCGACCGCGCGCTCGAGCGCGGCGAGCGCGTGGTGCGCCGGGTTCGGGGCGACGGATGCCACGGCCCGGCGCCTCGCATCGTAGAAGCGCTGCACGGTATCGGGATCGAGTTCGAATGCCTCCGGAGTCGCGACGTCCTCGACGCGGTGGCCCTCCCAGAGCCCGCCGGCGTCGCGGAAGGTCGGCACGCCGCTCTCCGCGGAGATTCCGGCACCGGTCAGCACGACGATGCGCGGGGGCCCGCCGACGCCGGGCGTCACGCGACCTCGCCGGGCACGCGCCCGCGGAACACGAGCACGCGGGTGGGTCCGAACGGGAACGAGGGCACCCGCACGAGGCGCGCCTGGTCGGCCTCGAAGCCCGCTGCGGCGAGCGCGGCGCCCGTGTCGCGGTCCCAGTGGCATCCGTGGCAGTAGCGTCGCGAGAACGGCGTGACGACCCGCTGGATGCCGCGCTTCAGCGTGCCGGGCGGCGCGGCGACGTGGTCGACGAAGACGACCGTGCCGCCGGGGCGGAGCACGCGCCGGACCTCGGCGAGCGCCGTCGCCTGGTCGGTGACCGAGCAGAGCACGTACGTGCCGACGACGGCGTCGACTGACGCGTCGTCCAGGGGGATCCGTTCGGCGACCGCGTCGAGCGGATCCCGCGCGTGCTTCCACTCCCGAGCGCGCTGCGCGAGTTCGCGGCGGCGATCGGAGTCGGGCTCGAGGCCGATCCACTCGACCTCGGGGTCGAACGCCCCGAAGTTCTCACCTTCGCCGGCGCCGATCTCGAGCACCCGCCCGCGGACGCGCCCGATCGCCTCGCGCTCGAGGTCGTCGAGCTCGTCGTCGGTGATGAGCGGGGGCCGCGTGGCAACCATCACAGGTCATGCGACCACGCGGCGCCCCGCTCGTCAAGCGGCCGGCGCGTCGCTCAGCGACGCAGCCAGGCCGTCGTCTCGCCGGGCAGCGTGCCGCCGACGAGGTCGCCGCTCGCGACGAGCACCGACCCCTCGGGCAGCGGCACGGGCTCGGTGCCGAAGTTGGCCACGACCTCCCATCCGTCCGGCCGCCGGAAGTGCACGAGGTCGGGCTCGGCGGTCGGCACCCACTCGAGCTCCTCCGCGGCCTTGAGCTCGTGGCGCAGCGCGAGCGCGCGACGGTACAGCGACAGGGTCGAGTCGGGGTCGTCGCGCTGCGCCTCGACGGAGTAGTCGCCGAACCACGTCGGCTGCGGCAGGTGCGCGCCGTCGGGCCCGAACCCGAACGAGTCGCCGTCGGCCGTCCACGGCAGCGGAACGCGGCATCCGTCGCGGCCGATGTCGACGCCGGGGTTCCGGAAGTACGCGGGGTCCTGCCGCTGCGAGGCGGGGATGTCGGCGACCTCGGGCAGCCCGAGCTCCTCGCCCTGGTACAGGTAGGCCGAGCCCGGCAGGCCGAGCACGAACAGCGACGCGGCGCGGGCGCGCCGGAGCCCCCGCTCGCGGTCGAGCGCGGGGGTCGTCCCTCCCGAGAGCAGCCATGCCGCGCCGTGCTTCTCGCCTGGTGCGGTCGGCTCCGGCAGCCCGTAGCGCGTCGCGTGCCGCACCACGTCGTGGTTCGAGAGCACCCAGGTGGTCGACGACCCCGACGCCGCGGCGAGCGCGAGGTTGGCGTCGACGATGCGGCGGAACTCGGCGGCGTCGAACGACGCCTCGAGCAGGTCGAAGTTGAACGCCTGCCCGAGCCCGTCGACGCTCGCGTACCGCGGCCGGCGGTGCGACTCGACCCACGCCTCCGCGACCCCGGTGCGCGGCGGCGTGTACTCATCGAACACGCGACGCCACTCGGCGTAGATCTCGTGAACCTCGTCGCGGTCCCAGAGCGGGTGGGCGCCGTCGCGCGGCAGCGCGTCGAGCGTGGCCTGGTCGGGCAGTTCGTCGTCGAGACGCTTCGCGAGCCCGTGCGCGACGTCGATGCGGAACCCGTCGACATCGCGATCCGACCAGAATCGCAGCGTGCGCAGGAAGTCGTCGCGCACCTCGCGGTTGTCCCAGTTGAGGTCGGGCTGCTCGGTCGCGAAGTAGTGGAGGTACCACTGGCCGTCGCCGACGGGCTCCCACGCGGGCCCGCCGAACGCGCTCGTCCAGTCGGCCGGCGGCAGCGAGCCGTTCGGGCCGAGCCCGTCACGGAACACGTAGCGGGCGCGGGCGGCCGAGCCGCGCGGCGAGGCGAGCGCCTCGCGGAACCACTCGTGCCGATCGGACGTGTGGTTCGGGACGATGTCGATGATGACCCGGATGCCGGCCTCGTGCAGCTCCGCGACCAGGTCGTCGAAGTCGGCGAGCGTGCCGAGCCGGGGGTCGACGTCGCGGTAGTCGTCGACGTCGTACCCGCCGTCGGCGAGCGCCGACGGGTAGAACGGGCTCATCCAGACGGCGTCGATGCCGAGGGCCTGCAGGTACGGCACGCGGGCGCGGATGCCGCGCAGGTCGCCGATCCCGTCGCCGTCCGCGTCTGCGAAGCTGCGGGGATAGATCTGGTAGACCGTGGCCTGGCGCCACCAGTCGGCGTCGTCGCTGAGTCGGTCGAGGTGGGGGCGTGCGAGCACGTCGCTCATGGTGCGGGAAGGTCCTTTCCGGAGTGGTGGTGGTGGTGGTGACGGGCTCGGACAAGGCTCGGTGCCGCGGACCGGGGCCCGCGGCACCGAGCGGCCGCGTTCGATCAGCCCTTCACGGCGCCCTGCGTCACGCCCTCCATCACCCATCGCTGGGTGAAGAGGTAGACGACGATGGCGGGCGCCATGGCCATGAGGTACGAGGCGAACGACACGTTGTAGTTGTTGCTGAACTGGGTCTGGAAGATCGACTGCACGACCGGCAGCGTCTGCTGCGCGGAATCGGCGATGATCAGCGACGGCATCATGAAGTCGTTCCAGGACGCCAGGAACGCGAAGATCGCGACCGTCGCGCTCATGGGCGCGAGCAGCGGGAAGATCAGCTGCCGGAAGGTCTGCCAGGTCGTCGCCCCGTCGATCCGGGCGCTCTCCTCGAGTTCGAGCGGGATCGACCGCAGGAACGCCGTGAACAGGAGGATGCTGAACGAGAGCTGGAACATGATGTGCAGGATCGTGACGCCGACCGGATTCGCGAGCCCGGTGAGGCCGGTGAGCTGGATCTGCGGGAGCGCGACGACCGGGAACGGCAGGAACATCGCCGCCAGCAGGTAGAAGAACGACCAGCGGAAGAACCGGTGCTCCCAGTTGCGCACGATCGCGTACGAGGCGAGCGACGCGAGGAGCACGGTGCCGATGACGGTGCCCGCGGTCACGAGCAGCGAGATCGTGAAGGCCACCGGGAAGTTCGTCAGCTCCCACGCCTGGACGAACCCGGAGAAGTCGATCGGCGCCGGCAGCGAGAACGCGTTGCCGTCGACCGCCTGCGACGTGGACTTCAGCGACATCGAGATCGTGACGTAGAGCGGCAGGATCACCGTGATGGCGCAGAGGAGCAGGATGACCATGGTCGTCCAGCTGGTCTTCTCCTGGCCCACCCTGCCGCGGCGGCGGATGGCGACCGCCGCGCCGTCGCGGCCGGGGACGGGGGTCACGGAAGCGGGCGTGCGCTTCGCTGCTGTCTGGGTCATCAGATCTCCGCCTTTCCGCGGGTGATTCGGAGTTGGAGCACCGAGATGGCGACCGCGATGATGAAGAAGATCGTGGCGTTGGCCATCTGGTAGGCGTAGTCGCCGCCGGTGAAGCCCGTGAAGATCGTCATCGCGATGCTGCGGGTGGACGTGCCGGGCCCGCCGTTGGTGAGGCCGACGATCACGTCGTAGACGTTCAGGTAGTTCTTGAAGCCCAGGATCATGTTGATCACGACGTAGCCGGAGACGAGCGGGAGCGTCACCGACCAGAGCCGCCTGGCCGGCCCGGCACCGTCGATGTCGGCGGCCTCGTACACCTCGCCGGGGATGGAGAGCAGCCCGGCGATGTAGATGAGCAGCGTCGCGGGGATCGACTGCCAGGCGGTGACGATGACGATCGAGAGCCATGCCAGGTCGGGATTGGCCAGGATCGACTCGGACAGCCACGGGATCCCGAGCGACGTGCCGAGCGCGGGCACCGAGTTCGAGAACAGGAAGTTGAAGACGTACGCGATCACGATGCCCGAGATGACCATGGGGATCACGAACACGGCGCGGAGCCCCGCCTTGAACCTGATCTTGGCCGTGAGCCCGACGGCGAGCAGGAACGCGATGACGTTCACCAGGAGCACCGTCACGATCGCGAAGCCGAAGGTGAACCCGTAGCTGGCGAGGATGGCCGGGTCGGAGAAGGCGGCCACGTAGTTGGTGAGGCCCACGAACTCCCAGTCGCCGAAGCCGATGAAGTTCGTGAACGAGTAGAAGATGCCGAGCACCGCCGGGACCGTGATCGCCAGCGTGAAGAGCGCGAGCGTCGGGACGAGGAACCAGTAGTAGATCGGATCGACGCGGGTGCGACCGCGTCGGTCGTGTCGGGCGCCGGCGAGGTGGTCGGCCCGGCCGTGCTCGGCCTCGTCGACGAGGGAGCCGGCGGATGCCGCGGCGGTGGTGACCGGAGTGCTCATGTCGGGATGTCCTTTCGAATCGCCGTCAGCCGCGCAGCGCGAGTCGCGCCCAGTCCGCGTCGATGGTGGCGAGGGTCGCCGGGACGCTCGCGCCCGTGACCATCGCCTGGATGTAGTTGTCGATCGGGATGGTGAGCGGCACCGACCGCGACAGCCCCTGGTAGAACTCGCCGGCGTCGTAGTACTCCTGCATGCCGAGGATCCGCTCGTCGGTGACGGGCGCGGCATCCGTCGTGGTGCCGAAGCCGAGGAAGGCGGCGTTGTAGGCGTCCATCACGTCCTGCTGCATGAGGTAGGACACGAACGTGCGCGCCGCCTCCTTGCTGTTGCTCGCCTCCGGGACCCAGAGGGCCAGGTCGAGGTTCACGCGAACCTTCAGGTCGTCGGGGTCCGTCGTCATCGGGAGCGGGAAGGTCCCGAGCTCGAGGTCGGGACTGGTCTTGGCGATCTCGCCGAGCGCCCACGGACCCTGGAAGTACATCGCGGCCTGGCTGTTCGCGAAGGCGACGTTGCCGTCGCCGTAGCCCCGGCTCGGGGCGTCCGGATTCGTGTAGGCGGCGAGCTGCTCCATCTGCTCGACGGGGTCGAGGATCGTCTTCTGGAACGACACCGGCGAGTCGGGGCCGACGTCGGTGCCCTCCTCGTCGAGCGCGGCGAGGAACTCCGGTACGTCGGTGGTGCCGCCGACGCTGTAGTCGAAGAGGCCCTGCGCAACCGTCCACGCGTCCTTGTACGTGCCGTAGATCGGGGTGATCGATGCGGCCTCGAGCGTCTCGCAGGCCGCGATGAGCTCGTCCCAAGTGGTCGGCACCTCGATGCCCTGCTCCTCGAACATCCGGACGTTGTAGATGACGGATGCCGCGGCCACGGAGTACGGCAGCACGCTGGTGCGGCCCGGATAGGTCGCGTACTGGTCGACGAGCTCCTGCACGTCAGGGCGGATGCGGTCGGCCTCGGGCATGTCGGAGAGGTCGGAGAGTGCGCCGCGCTCCATGAAGCGCGCCATCTCGTAGTTGTAGTTGAGCAGCCCGACGTCGGGCGGGTTGCCGCGGAGGAAGCCGGCCGAGAGGTTCGAGGCCGAGTCGAGCGTGACGTGCACGTCGGACTGGGAGTCGTTGAACTCGGCGACGACGTCCTGGAAGTACGGGATGGCCTCGGGCTTGCTCAGGAGGAACGTGATGTCCTCAGGGCCGCTGCCGGCACCGGAGCAGCCGCTGAGGGCGAGGCCGGTGGCGACGACGGCGGCGACAGCGGCGCCGAGGCGGGCCCGCATGCGGCGGGAGCCGGGCACCGCGCCCGCGCGGCGGCTGGGGCTGGATGGTCGGTGGGGCACGTCGTCGTCTCCTCCGGGATGGGGCGTCGCTGCCGGTGCCGACGACGCCGTCTTGTAAATTTGGAGTGTAGATTTACTCTGTGTCGTAAATAATTACTGAGGACGACGGAAAGGTCAAGTGCATGGACGGGAACGGGGCGGCGACGTCGCCGCAGGTACTCCGGCGGGTGAACGCGCGGCGGATCCTCGACCACGCCTGGCGTACCGGCGCCTTCACGGCGAGCGACGCGATGGCGGCCACGGGGCTGACTCGCTCCACCGTCATCGGGGTGTGCGACGAGCTGCTGCGGCAGGGCTGGCTCGAGGAGCTCGGCGACGCGCGCGCCGTCGGCGCGTACACGAAGGGACGCCCCGCCCGCCGCTACGCGCTCCGCGACCGTGCCGCCGTCGTGATCGGCGTCGACGCCGGCCACGACCACGTCTCGGCGGCCGTCGCCGACCTCCGCGGAACGCCGATCGGCCGCCATGGCGTGGTCATCCCCGCCGTCCGGCCCGACCGGTCCGAACGGCTCGCCGATGCCGCCCAGCGGCGCGCGCTCGCGCGCACCGCGATCGACGGCGCCCTGGCCGACGCCGGCGTCGACCCGTCGGCCGTGCTGGCGATCACGGTCGCCGTGCCGGCGCCCGTCGACCGCGACGGCGCCTCCCCCGCCGAGAACTGGTTCTGGCGACTGGTCAACCCCGACTACGCGGAGCTCCTCCGCGACGACGCGGGCGTGGTGACGATCGAGAACGACGCGAACCTGGCTGCGATCGCCGAACGCGCCGCGCCGAACGGCGGGGGCCGCGACGCCGAGTCCTTCATCGCGCTCATGACCGGCGAGGGCATGGGCGCGGGCCTCATGATCGACGGCCGGCTGATCCGCGGCCGGCGCGGCGCGGCCGGCGAGCTGCGTTTCCTCGACCACGTCGACGGCGTCGGCTCGGCCGACGGCCTCGCCCTCCTCGCCCGGCGCTGGGCGGTCGAGTCGATCGAACAGGGCCGGGCCGGTGACGGCGCGCTCGCGGGCCTCGACCCGGCCACGCTCGACGAGGCCGCCGTCGGCGATGCCGCGGCATCCGGCGACGCCGCCGCCGTGGCGATCATCGATCGGCTGGCCGAGCGGCTCGCGCGCATCTGCCTCGTCCTCGGCGACCTCCTCGACGTCGACCGGGTCGTGGTCGGCGGTGCCGTCGCCGAGACGCTGCCCGACGTCATCGAGCGCGCGGGCCGGATCCTCGACGACAGCGACGACCCGACCGCGCCCGAGCTGCGTCGCTCCGCGCTCGGCGAGGACAGCGTGACCATCGGGGCGATCGAGCACGCGCTCGGCGAGGTCCGCAGCCGCGCGCTCGACCTGACCCCGTCGGCGCGTCCCGCGGCGTGATCGCCCGCGCACGAACCCCGGGCACGCGGCAGGATGGGGGCATGTCGTCCCTCAGCGACCTCCGAGCCGTCACGACGGCGTTCGCCGCGACGGCCGCGCTGACCGACCCCGTGGCGCCCGTGCGATCGGCGATCTGGCCCACCGCGGGGCGGATCGTCGACCACCTCGGGAACATCCAGCGCTGGGCGGCCGAGGTCGTGCGCACGGGCGCACCGGCCGACCGTCGCGAGTTCCGCCGGCCGGCGGACGCCGATCGCGCGCCCTGGTTCCGCGAGGGGAGCGACGCACTCGTGTCGGTGCTCGAGGGCGCGGACCCCGACCGCATCGTTCCGATCCTGTACGGCGCGACCGGACCGACGCGGTTCTGGCGTCGACGGATGGCGCACGAGGCGACGAAGCACCTCTGGGACCTGCGCACCGCGGCCGAGTCCGATCCGCGGCTGCCTCGCGAGGTGAGCCGCGAGGGCGCGGCGGACGCGGTGGACGAGTTCGGCGAGGTCTTCATGGCGGAGGCGCGCCGTCGGGGCATCGAACCGCTGGGCGGCACGGTCGCGCTCGTCGCGGCCGACACGGACGACAGCTGGCGCGTCACCCCTGCCTGGGTGCTCGAGCGGGTCGCGCCCGACGCGACATCGGGCGAGGAACCCGGCACGACGATCACCGCGGACGTCGGCGACCTCGTGCTCCTGCTCTGGGAGCGTGCCGACCTCGCGGCACCGGACCGCCGGTTCCGGGTGCAGGGCGACGACGCCCTCGCGGTGACCTTCGCGACCACGCCCGTGCACCTCTGAGCACCACCCGACCGTTCCTGCTCGTTCGCGCACGCTTCTTCCGGCGGCAACCCGGACGCCCTACCGTGGGCCGCAGACGGAACCGCCAGCAGAGGAGCTCGCATGTCCACGAGACGATCCGACCGTTCCCGCACCGCCCTCCGCGCCTCACTCGTCGCCTCCGCGGCCCTGGCGCTCGTCGCCGGAGCCGTGGCAGCGCCCGCGCAGGCGGCGCCGGGCGGCACGCCCGGTCGCGCCGACACGGTGCGCGTCGCGACCTACAACCTCTCCCTCAACCGGAACGCACCCGGCCAGCTCCTCGCCGACCTCTCCACGGGCGCGAACGCGCAGGCGAAGACGGTCGCCGAGATCATCCAGCGCGCGAACCCCGACATCGTGCTGCTCAACGAGTTCGACTACGAACCGGGCGGCTCCGCCGTCGACCTGTTCCGCGAGAACTACCTCGAGGTCTCGCAGGGCGGGGCCGACCCCGTCGAGTACCCGTACGCGTTCGTCGCGCCCTCGAACACGGGCGTGCCGAGCGGGTTCGACCTCAACAACAACGGCGTCATCGGCGGCGGCGACGACGCGTTCGGCTTCGGCTTCTTCCCCGGGCAGTACGGCATGGCCGTGCTCTCGAAGCACCCCATCGACCACGACGCGGTGCGCACCTTCCAGCACTTCCTGTGGAAGGACATGCCGGGTGCGCTGCTTCCCGACGACCCGAACACCGCGGCACCGGCCGACTGGTACTCGCCCGAGGAACTCGACGTGTTCCGCCTCTCGAGCAAGTCGCACTGGGACGTCCCCGTCGACATCGACGGGCGCACCGTGCACGTCCTCGTCTCGCACCCCACGCCGCCGACGTTCGACGGCGCCGAGGACCGCAACGGCACCCGCAACCACGACGAGATCCGCTTCTGGGCCGACTACGTGACGCCCGGCGCGACCTCGCGCTACATCTACGACGACACCGGCGCGAGGGGCGGCCTGCAGCCGGGCTCGTCGTTCGTGATCCTCGGCGACCAGAACGCCGACCCCGTCGACGGCGACTCGACGGCGGATGCGATCCAGCAGCTGCTCGACCACCCGCGCATCACCGACCCGCTGCCGACCTCGAAGGGCGCGGTCGAGGCCTCCATGCTGCAGGGCGGCGCCAACCTGACGCACGAGGGCGACCCCGCCTACGACACCGCCGACTTCGCAGACACCGCCCCCGGCAACCTCCGCGCCGACTACGTGCTGCCGTCGAAGGACCTCCGCGTTGCCGACGCGGGCGTGTTCTGGCCGCTCCTGGCCGATCCGCTGTCTGCGCTCACGGGCACGTTCCCGTTCCCGTCGAGCGACCACCGGCTCGTGTGGGTCGACGTGCACGTGCGCGGCTGACCCTCCCGTCCGATCGAACGGCCCGTCTCCGCGTGGGGCGGGCCGTTCGACGTGCTCGCCCGACGCCTCCGCGGCCTCCAGCACGTGCTCGAGCTCGGACCGGAGCCACTCGCGGTGGGCGGGCGACGACCTGACGGACGCCGCTGTCGGGGTCGGAATACTCGGCTGCGGCGTCGATGAACGGGCATCCGCTCAGGCCGCGCCGGGAAGGCCGGGCCCGAACCGATCGGGCACGGCCTTCACCACGCCCGGGAGCCAGCGGTCAACGTCTGGCCACGCCCGCGCGGTGGGCAGCCGGCGGATGAGCCCGGCGAGCGGCGCGTCGCCCGGCTCCCATGGCAGCACGCGATTGGGGGATGCCGCGGCGACGACGCCGAGCCACCAGTGCATCCAGGTGCCCCGCAGCGACTCCGGTTCGAGCACCACGTAGTAGTCGGGCACGCGCAGCTCATGGCGCGCGACGGCGTCGATCACCTGCTCGATCTCGAGTTGCAGGACCCCGAGCGTCGACCGCTCGTCGTAGAACTCGACCCAGGCGGATGCCACGTGGCCGAGCGGATCGCGGTCGTGCACCACGAACGGCGCCTGCGAGGTGGCCGACCACGTCACGACCTCCGCGTCGGTGGCCTCCGTCAGCTCGGCGAAGGTCGCGCTCTCGACGTTCGCGAGGCCCGCGAGCGATCCGATCGCAGCGCCGGCCTCGTCGCCGACGACGACGAGCGTGGTGCTGCCGGGTGCCTCCATTTCCGGATCATACGTCCGGTGCGCGCGCGGGCGGGAGGGGTGTCACCGGCCCGTCGCACGATCGTTCCGAACTCGCAACACGGGCCGCGGCGGGCGGGTCCGCCGATCAGGCGGTGCGGCCGAGCCCCGCGGCGTCGCCGACGGCGGGGAGCAGCCACGGGAGCACCTCGTCGAACGGCGCGCCGCCGACGGTGAGCACCTGCCACGCGGCATCCGCTCGCCCGACCTTCGAGACCGACAGGTTGTCGAGCTTCGGGTAGCTGCGGGCCTCGTGGCCGCTGAGCTCGCCGAGCACGTGCCGGATCAGGGTGCCGTGCGCCACGGCCAGCACGCGGGCGCCGGCGTGGTCGGCGGCGATGCGTTCGAGCGCGCGCGCCCCGCGCGGGCCGACCTCGTGCTCGGGCTCCTTGCCGGGGAACTCGCGACCGGGCCACCGATCGTCGATCTGCGCGACGAGCGTGCCCTCCGCATCGCCGAAGTCCTGCTCGACGAGATCCTCGTACTCGCCGACGACCGGGAGCCCGAGCCCGTCGGCGAGGATCGCCGCGGTCTCTCGCGCGCGCCCGAGCGTCGAGCTGACGACCACGTCCCACTCGGCCGCGTCGAGGCTCCGCGACGCCTCCCGGGCCTGCGCGCGACCGGTGTCGTTCAGCGGGATGTCGGTGCGACCCTGCATGAGCCCGCGCAGGTTCCAGTCGGTCTGTCCGTGGCGGACGAGGGCGAGATGCATGGGTTCCAGCCTAGGCGGGGCCCGCTGGACGGATGCCGCGTGCGCGGGTCATCCCCCGGCGCCGGGCCGCACCAACCCGCTCTCGTAGGCGAAGACGACGGCCTGCACCCGATCGCGCAGGCCGAGCTTCGCGAGCGCGCGCGAGACGTACGTCTTGACGGTGGTCTCGCCGAGGTAGAGCCGCGCGGCGATCTCGGCGTTCGAGTAGCCGGCCGCGACCTCGACCATCACGTCGCGCTCGCGCATCCGGGACCGCCCCGAGCTCAGCCCGGCTCGCCGAGCGGCCCCGTCCCAGTCCCCTCCGGGACGGTCCGGACCTCGACGAGCTCCTCGCGACCGGACCCGCCGGAGACGTCGATCGCGAGCAGCGGCCCGACGTCGCGGGCGTAGAACTTGTACTCCACGACATCCGGCTCGAGCGGCGTCGTGTCCCGGGTCACGAGCACGTCGTCGTACGCGCCGTAGGGGGCCTCGGCACGCTCGCCGAGACGGAGGACCTCGCCCTCGTCCTCCGCCTCACCCCGGGAGTACTCCTGTCGGTACGACTGGCCGGGCTGCGGATCGCCGGGCAGGAGCACGCCCGCTTCCGCACCGTCGACGCCCGCCTCGAACGACCCCTCGGTCGTCGCGATCTCGCCGTCCTCGAACTCGGCGGTGTCCTCCCCGAGGTACCAGACCGACCCGTCGTCGCGCTGCGCGTACCAGTCGAAGGTGTCCTCGACGATCGTGTCGCCCTGGTAGACGGTGTCGCGGACGACGCGAGCGGTCACGCCGTTCGCGATCTCGCGCGTGTCGGTCGTGACGGTGACGACGACGCGGAACTCGCCGCCCTCGCCGTCGAGTTCGCGGTACTCCCACTGCGTCCCGGGCACCATGGGCCAGTACGGATGGTCGATGTCGGCGCTGAACTCGCCCGGGTCGAGTTCGACGTGCTCGTCGCCCTGCGGGAGGGTGCCGGAGGAGGCATCCGTCGTGCCCCCGGCCGTGCAGGCGCTGACCAGCAGGCCCACGCTCGCGACGATCACGACGGCGGCAACGGCATTCGAAGGTCGCGACCACATGGTCCACCTCCCGCTGGAGGCCCACGGCGGACGGTCGCCGCCGCACCCCGGTCGAGTCGCCGCACGGGACCGTGGCGACTCGATGCTACGCCGCGCCCGTGACCGCCGACAGGGTCGGACGCCCGTGCAACCCCTCGACGGCCCTGGGCGCCGACGACTACGGTGACCTGCGGGAAGGGAGCACGAGATGGGCATCCTCGCCGTCGACCTGTTCATCACGCTCGATGGGGTCTACCAGGCGCCCGGCGGGCCCGAGGAGGACCCCGAGGGCGGCTTCGCATTCGGCGGTTGGCAGGCTCCGTACATCGACGAGACGTCCGGCGAGGTGATCGGCGCCGGCATCGACCGGCTCGATGCGCTGATGCTCGGGCGCAGGACGTACGACATCTTCGCCGACTACTGGCCGCGGCACACCGACACCCCGATCGGCGCGAAGTTCGAGGAGGTGCCGAAGTTCGTGGCCTCGCACACCCTGGCGGATCCCACGTGGGCGAACACGACCGTCGTGACGCACGTCGCGGCCGAGGTGCCCGCGATCAAGGACCGCTTCGAGGAGATCCACGTGATCGGCAGTGGCGCCCTCGCACGGTCGCTGCTCGCCGCCGACCTCGTGGACCGCTTGAACCTGTACCTCTACCCGATCGCGTTCGGCAGCGGGAAGCGGCTCTTCGACGCGGGCACCGTTCCCGCGGCCTTCACGCTCGCCCAGCCGCCGGTCGCGTTCCCGAAGGGCGCGATCTCGCTCGTCTACGAACGCGCGGGCGTGCCGGTCACGGGCATCGACATGGACCCGGAGGGGCGCTGACCGCGCCCGGCGAACGGATCGCCGGTCCCCCGGCCGGCCTCAGTCGAGCTCCTGGAAGATCGTGAGCTGCAGCCCGGCCGGCGCCCGCACCCGGGCGTTCACCGAGCGCCACGGCGTCTCGCGAGCGGATGCCTCGAGCTCGGCGCCCCCGGCGACGAGGTCGTCGGTCACGGTGGCGGTGTCGTCGACCTCGAGCGCGACGCGGATGCGGTCGCTGCGGCCGCCGTCGGTCTCGACCCGGTCGATGAAGCGGACCTGCGCCGGGTTCGAGAGCTCGAGCGTCGCACGGCCGGCGTCGAGGATGCGCACCTCCGCCCCGCCCTCGCCGCTGTACGACTCCTGCTCGGGCATGCCGAGCACGTCGCGGAAGAACGCGAGCGCGGCCTCGAAGTCCTCGGCCTCGACGACGAGCCGGAGTTGGCGCACGCGCCCCGCGCCGGCTCCGCCCGCTTCGCCCGAACCCGTCTCAGCGCCATCCGTCATGCCGTTCCCCCTTCGCCACCGCCGCGGAGCAGCGCCCGCAGCGTCTGGATCGTGTCGGCGTCGCCCGGTCCCTTGTCGGGGCGGTACGCCTTGACGCGCGCGAATCGCAGCGCGACGCCGCCCGGGTACCGGCTCGAGCGCTGCACGCCGTCGATCGCGATCTCGACCACCGTGATCGGCTCGACGAAGACCGCATGCGCCGTGCGCCGCGTCTCGATCTCGGGGAAGCGTTCGGTCTGGAACCGGAGCAGCTCGTCGGTGAGTCCCTTGAACGTCTTGCCGACCATCACGAACCCGCCGGGCTCGCCGAACTCGCCGTCGGGGTCGTGGGCGCCGAGGTGCAGGTTCGACAGCCAGCCGGTGCGCCGGCCCGACCCCCATTCCGCGCCGAGCACGACGAGGTCGTAGGTGAGCACGGGCTTGACCTTGATCCAGCTCGCACCACGACGCCCGGCCGCGTATGGCGCACCGATGCCCTTGACGACGACGCCCTCGTGCCCGGCGGCGAGCGCCTCGCGTGCCACGCGCTCGGCGACCTCGGGGTCCGCGGTGACCTCGCCCGGGATGCGGTGCCCGCCCGCGACGCGCTCGAGTTCGCTCATCCGCGCCGTGAGCGGCTCGTCGATGAGGTCGCGCCCGTCGACGTGCAGCACGTCGAAGAACCACGGATGCAGCAGCACCTCGCGTGCGGTCTCGGCGCCGAAGCGCGCCATCGTGTCCTGGAACGGCCGGGGCGCGCCGCCCTCGTCGAGTGCGAGCGTCTCGCCGTCGAGGATGAGCTCGCTCGCGGGCAGGCCGCGCACGACGTCGACGACCTCGGGCACGCGGTGCGTGATGTCGGCGAGGTTGCGCGTGAAGACGCGCACGTCGTCGCCCGATCGGTGCACCTGGATCCGTGCCCCGTCGAGCTTGAACTCGACGGATGCCTCGCCCACCTGCTCGAGTGCCGCCGCGGCGCTCGGCGCGGTGCCGGCAAGCATCGGCAGCACGGGGCGCCCGACCCGGAGCCCGACGGCCTCCAGGTCGCCCGGTGCGCCCGTGAGCGCGATGCGGGCGGTCTCGCCGAGGTCGCCGGAGAGCATCGCCGCGCGGCGCACGACGTCGCCCGGGCGCTCGGCCGCTCGGGCGATGGCGTCGGTGAGGACGCCCTCGAGCGCCCCCGTGCGGAGTTCGCCGAGGATCACGCGGGAGACGAAGTCCTGCTCGCGGTCGGTGGCGCGCGCGCCGAGGTCGGCCAGCACGGCCGCGCGCTCGGCGGCCGACCCCGCGCCGGCCGCGTTCGCGAGCCGCTCGAGCGCATCGTCGACGTCGAGGATCTCGAGCGTCGCCGCGTCGGCCGGTCCGCCCAGTCCGCCCTGGAGCGTGCGCCAGCCGACGCCGACCCGGCCCTGCCGGGGCTTCGCGGTCAGCAACCCGACCGCGGGCACGATCTCGTCGGCCGCGAGCCCGGCGAGCAGCCCCGCGAGCGCGTCGACCTTCGCGAGCCGCGACCGCGTGGAGGCGACCCGCTCGACCGTCGTCACGACCTCGTCGAGCAGCACCCGCTCATCCTCGCACCGCCCGCCGACAGAACGCTCGCGCTCCCTTGTGGTCCGGCGGACCGGACGGGCAGGATGAGGCCTGCGCGTCGATCGGGCGCGACCGGCTCGACCGAAGGAGACTCGTGTCCGCAGCATCCCCGACCGTCCGACCGTCCGACGACGTCCCGCTCGACCAGCCGCTGTACGGCGCGACGATCGGCCAGGCGATCTCACGATTCTTCCGCAAGTACGCCACGTTCTCCGGCCGGGCGAGCCGCAGCGAGTTCTGGTGGACCTACCTCGCGTACGTCGTCCTCGGGACCGCGATCTCGGGGGTGCTGAGCCTCACCGGCGTGACCCGCGTGACGGTGACCGCCGACAACGACGTGGTGTACGCGCCGGGGTACTGGGTGGCCTGGTCCATCGGTCTCATCGTCTCGCTCGCACTCACCGTTCCGTTCCTCGCGATCAGCTGGCGCCGGCTCCACGACTCGGATCGACCGGGCGCGTTCTTCTTCTTCCTGTTCATCCCGTTGGCCGGACCGGTGATCCTGCTCGTGCTGCTCGCGCTCCCGAGCCGCCCGTCCGGCGCTCGCTACGACCGGACGACCTGACCGGTCGATCGCCGGTCGGTCGGCACGTCGGGCGGCGCCGGACGGCCCGTCTCAGACGCCGATCGTGAGCGCCGCGGTGTAGCCCGACGAGGGCGATCCCGACATCGACGCGATCTGGTGGATGCCACCGTCGTCGCCGAACACGTTGTCGCTCGCGAGGCTCACGCGGGCGGCGTTCCGCACGCTCTGCTCGTAGCCCGAGGTCGCGTAGACGACGGCGTTCACCTCCTCGGGCAGGGCGATCTGCGAGGTCTTCACGATGGGCCCGGACGCGACGGCGTTGGAGACGTCCGAGTACACCTCGAAGTGGATGTGCGGCCAGCGGCCGGTGTAGCAGGCGGGGTAGATCGAGGTGAACTGCACCGTGCCGCCGTCATCGGTCGCCTGCACGCCGCGCAGGTAGTTCACGTCCTGCAGGCCGGGGCTGTAGAGGGAGTACCCGCCGTCGCGATCGCAGTGCCAGAGGTAGACGCCCGCCCCGACCATCGGACTGCCGGTCGCGGCGTCGCGCACGGTGAGGCGGATCGTGAGCGGCACGCCGTCGGCGACCGCCGTCGACGATCCGAACGACGAGCGGATGTCGCTCCGGACGATGCCCGAGTCGTCGAGCACGTCGACCCCGTTCGAGCCGTCGCCCGGGTACGGCCCGGCGGTCTCGTCGGGCACCTCGTCGACGGGGCCGGATGCCGCGGCGGTCGCACTCGGCGAGGCCGACGTGCTCGGCGAGGCGCTCTCGGTCGACCCGGCGGACGCTCCCGCCTGGTCGGACTCGCTCATGCCGCACGCGGCGAGGAGCGACGTGAGTCCGACCCCGCCGAAGATGCCGAGCGCTCGGCGCCGGTCGATGAGCGTGCGGATGTCGTAGGTGAGGCCCCGATGGTCCTCGTCGATCACCTCGCCGTGCTCGTCGATCCAGCGGGGGTCGATCATGGGCCTGTTCTCGTTCGCCATCGCGGTCTCCTCGTCTCGTGGCGGGCGTGCGCGACCACGCTGCCGGGCACGCCTTTGCATCGACCATGCGGATCCGATGCGCCCGCGATGACCCCGCCCCCGAGGAGCTCAGCCCGGCATGGCGCTCGTGCCGTCGGAGAGCGTCGGCGAGATGAGCCCGAATCCGTTGCCGTCGGGATCGATCAGGTAGCCGACGCGGCCGACGCCCTGCATGTCCTCCGCGGGCAGCATCTCGGTCGCGCCGAGTTCGACGGCGCGACGCATGACCTCGTCGATGCTGCCGTCGACGCCGATGACGAGGTTGCAGCCGTTGACGGGCGCACCGATCTCGGGCGCCGGTCCGTCGCGCTGGGTGAGCCCGCCGTTGATCCCCATGCCGGGCTGCCCGTCGACGTTGCCGATGGCTCCCTCGCCCGTGTCGATGGTCCAGTACGGCATCTCGCCGAACCGCGTGAAGCGCCAGCCGAGCAGGTCGCCGTAGAAGTCGACGAGCCGCTGGGGCTCGCTCGCGTGGATCTCGAAGTGCACGACCAGGTTGGCCATCGTTCCCCCTCGGATGCGTCGCGCAGGACGGATGCCGGCGCGGATGCGCGACACGCTACGCCCGGGCGGCGACATCCGTCACCCCGCGTTCGTCGCGGTCGGAGGTTCGGGGCAGAATCGTCTGGTGCCCCTCTTCTCGCGCCGGACGGCGCCGATCGACGACGCGCCGCCGATGCCGCGCCTGGTCGAGATCGGCGAGCCCGAGCGCGACTGGATCGACGCGCACGTCGCGCTGGTCGCCGATGCGGGCGCCGACCCCGACGACCTCGAGCAGGTCAAGACGCTCTACGACCGCTGGTCCGCCGGATGGCGGCGCATCAACCCGCCCGAGCGCGACGACCCGGCCATCATGGTCAACGCCCTCGGCGCCGCGTTCGGCGAGTACGTCGCGCGGCGCACCGGCCTGTCATGGCGCCTGGCCGAGCACGTCGACGGTCTCGACCTCGCCCTGTACCAGCCGCGCGGCCAGGTGCTCCTCCGTCCGATCACCATCGTCGACGAGCACTGGCATGCGGAGGAGAGCTCGGGCGCGTTCCTCGTCGAGACCGCGGAGCGCCTCACTCACGTGCGCCGACTCGCGCACGGCGACGAGCGCGGCCGCCGCCGCTGACCCCCGGACGGGGCTGCCCCGCACCCTTGTCGGCCGAACCCGCGAGGGATAACGTCGCGCTCGACGACGCAGCTCGCATCCATGCGACGCGGTCATCTGGGGGATGGTCCGATGTCCGACTTCTTCACCATGCAGGCCGGAGAGACCGCAGCGCCGGTCCCCGACGGGCCGGTGCTCTGCCAGGCGACGGCCGCGATGCGCCGCATCCACCGGGTCCTCCTCTGGTCGTACGACGAGGCGCCCGGGCTCGTGCGATCCGCCGCCGACGGCGACACCGACCGTTCGCGGTACGTCGGCGAGGTGCTCGGCAACTTCGACAAGCTCCTGCACGTGCACCACGAGGGCGAGGACCTCTACATGTACCCGCAGCTCGGCGAGCGCGCCCCGGCGTGCGCACTGCACGTCGCGCAGATGCTCGCGCAGCACGAGCAGGTCAGGCGGGCGCTCGACGACCTCGCCCCGATCCGCGAGCGGTGGCGGGAGAGCGCCGACGCCGAACTCGGCGAGCAGCTCGCGGCGGAGTACGAGGACCTCTCGGCCATGTTGAAGGTGCACCTGCGCCGCGAGGTGACCGAGGTCACGCCCGCGGTCGAGAAGGTGCTCACCGAGGAGGAGTTCGAGAAGCTCTCCCAACACGGCGTCGACTCCTTCGAGAAGAAGGTCGTCCTCGCGTACCTCGGCATGATCCTCGCGACGAACCCGCCCGACGAGCAGCGGGAGTTCATCACCGACATCCCGTTGCCGATCCGACTGGCGTACCGGCTCGTCGGCAAGCGCCTGTACCGGAGGCAGTACGCGACGCTGTTCCCCGGGCGCGCGATTCCGCGGACGATCTAGACGGTGCAGTCGGCCGGGGTTGACGCGAGCCGCGGCATCCGCTGCAATATATTGCATGCCGCTGCCCGTCCGCGCTCACGCGGAGCGCCCGAAGTCGATGCGCGACCACGCCTACACGCACCTTCGCGACGCGATCGTCTCGGGCGAGTTCGCACCCGGCGAGCGCCTGCGCGACCCGGAGCTCGAGGCGTGGCTCGGCGTCAGCCGGACGCCCATCCGCGAGGCGATCGCCCGACTCGAGGCCGCGGGCCTCGTGCAGACGCGTCGCGCGAAGCAGACCGTCGTGGCCCCCCTCGACACGCGCACCGCCCTCGCCGCGCAGCGCATCGCGGCGACGCTGCACGCGCTGGCGGTCCGCGAGGCGGTTCCGCAACTGACCACGGCCGACCTCGAGGCGATGGGCAACGCCAACGCCGCCTTCGCCAAGGCCCTGCACGGCGACGACGTCGACGCCGCGATGGCGGCCGACGACGCCTTCCACGGCGTCGCCGTCACGGCGAGCGCGAACCCGCTGCTGCCGGGCCTGCTGGAGCAGGTGACGCCCCTCCTCCGCCGCCTCGAGCGAGCCCGCTTCGGCTCGCTCGCGGGTCGCGGCTCGGTCGCCGACCACGACCGCATCATCGAACTCTGCGCGGCCGGCCTCGCCGACGAGGCCGCCGCCGCCACCCACGACAACTGGTCGACGCTCGGCCGGTTGCTGCACCTCGACGACGATGACGAGGCCATCGACGACGGCGCGGCGGGCGAGCCCGCGGCATCCGTCACGCCCACCCCTTGAAGGAGAGAACCATGGCCCTCGCCGACTTCCCCCGTCATCAGCTGACCTTCGGGCCGAGCCCGATCCACCCCGTCGATCGGCTCAGCGCCCACCTCGGCGGCGCCCGCGTCTGGATGAAGCGCGAGGACGTCAACTCCGGCCTCGCGTTCGGCGGCAACAAGACCCGCAAGCTCGAGTACCTCGTGCCCGACGCGCTCGCGAAGGGCGCCGACACGCTCGTCTCCATCGGCGGCGTGCAGTCGAACCACACGCGGCAGGTCGCGGCCGTCGCCGCGCACCTCGGCATGAAGGCCGTGCTCGTGCAGGAGCACTGGGTCGACTGGCCCGACTCGGTGAACGACCGGGTCGGCAACATCCTGCTCTCGCGGCTCATGGGCGCCGACGTGCGCCTCTCCCCCGCCGGCTTCAGCATCGGCTTCCGCGACTCGTGGAAGCGGGCGATCGCGGATGTCGAGACCGCGGGCGGCACGCCGTACGCGATCCCCGCCGGCGCGTCCGACCACCCGCTGGGCGGCCTCGGCTTCGCGAACTGGGCGCACGAGGTCGCGGCGCAGGAGGAGGCGCTCGGCGTCTTCTTCGACACGATCGTCGTCTGTTCGGTCACGGGTTCGACGCACGCGGGCATGATCGCGGGCTTCGCCGACCTCGAGCACAATTTCGGCGGACGGCCGCGCAGGGTCGTCGGCATCGACGCCTCGGCGAAGGTCGACGAGACCCGCGACCAGGTCGCGCGCATCGCGCGGAACACGGCGTCGACGATCGGCCTCGGACGCGACCTGCGCGACGACGAGATCACGGTGCTCGAGGGCTGGGCGGGCGACTACTACGGCATCCCGGTCGAGTCGACCGACGAGGCCATGCGGCTCACCGGGAGCCTCGAGGGCGTCATCCTCGATCCGGTCTACGAGGGCAAGTCGATGGCCGGACTCATCGAGCTCGTCTCGTCGGGCGACATCCCGAAGGACTCGAACGTGCTCTACGCCCACCTCGGCGGCCAGCCGGCGATCAACGCGTACTCCGGCCGCTACCACTGATCGGCCGGCCGCCGCCGGGCTGGGAGGATGGGCGGATGAGCGACGGGATCCGGTACTCGGGCGACACGGCCGACCTCGATCGGGCACGCGTGCACGAATTGATCTCGGAGCACGCCTACTGGGCGCTCGGCCGGCCGCGCGAGGTACAGGACGCCGCGATCGACGCGTCGTGGAACTACGGCGCGTACGACGCCGAGACCGGTAAGCAGCTGGGCTACGCACGCATCGTCACCGACGGCGTGACGTTCGCGTGGCTCTGCGACGTGATCGTGGCGCCGGAGGCGCGCGGTCGCGGCGTCGGCCTCGGGCTCGTCGGCTTCGTCGTCGCGCAGCTCGAGCCGCTCGCGTTGAAGCGGCTCGTGCTCGCCACGGGCGATGCGCATACCCTGTACGAACGATTAGGGTTCGAGCCGCTCGCACGGCCCGAGCAGTGGATGGTCCGCGGCACCAACGCCGTCGAGGAGGCGACATGACCGGGAACGACGACCCGCACCACGTCTCGCACGATCGATACGAGGAGTTGAAGGCGGAGTACTGCCGCCGTTGCGGCATCCACTTCGACGCCGCGTCGGCGCACCTGCACGACGGCCATCACGACGACCACGCCTGACGCCGGCCCGATCCGGTGACGGCGCGGCGGATGTCGTCGGCCGGCGGTAGCGTCGCCCCATGGATGCACGCACTCGGGGGCGCGAGCGCCTCGCCGAAGCGGCCGCTGACCTGATCGTCCGGCCCGACGTGTCGGTCGGGAAGATGTTCGGGTCCGAGGGCTACTCGGTGCGCGGCAAGCTCTTCGCGTTCGTCGAGCGCGGCGGCGACCTCGTCGTCAAGCTCCCCGAGGAGCGAATCGACGAACTCGCGCTCGCGCCGATGGTGATGCGCGGCCGCCCGATGCGCGAATGGGCTGTGGTGCCCTTCGCACGCGACGCCGAGTGGGGCGCGATCGCGGCCGATGCGTTCGCGTTCGTCGACGAGATCACGCCCTGATCGGGCACTTGTCGCTCGATCGGGCCGGTGGGAGCATGTGCGCATGCGACTCCTGGGGGCGATCGGAATCGTCCAGCTCGTGTTCGGCGCGCTCGGACTGCGGAAGGCGTACGCGGAGGGCCGCGGGGGCGACGTGCCGGGCTTCCCGCATCGATCGCCCGACGAGGTGCGGCGCCGGCACTGGGTCGAGGGCACCGAGCTCTCCGCGCCGACCGTGATGCTGATCGCGCAGGCGTTCGCGAGCCTCGCGCTGCTCGTCGGCCGCCGACCGCCCGTGGCCGCGGCGCGCACGCTCGGCGTGCTCGGGGCGATCATGAGCATCGGGTATCCGATCGAACGCGTGTGGCGTGAGTCGTTCGTCGATCCCGACCCCGAGGTCACGCCGCTGACGGCGGGCGGATTCCTCCTCGCCCTGAAGATGGCGATCCTCGGCTTCGCGGTGGGTCGCCGCGCCCGCACCCGCTGAGTCCGTCCGCGCACCTGCGGAACACTCCGTCGTGCATGAGAATCCGCCCCATGTCGCCCCCCACGGCGGCTGAAGAGCCGATCCGCATGCACGAAGCACCAGTTGCGGCGCCGTGCGCGGGTCGGTCGTCCAGCATCGCCGCCTATCCTCGACGGGTGACCTCGACCGCCCCGATCCGCGACGCCGTCGCGCTCGACGCCGCCGACTGGCGCGCCCGCGAGCAGGCGCACGCGGAACGGGCCGATGCCCTCACGGCCGGCCACCGATCGCGCAGGGCGCGCGGCGCGCGGCATCCGATCGAGGACTTCCTCTTCACGTACTACTCGTACTCCCCCGCGCTGCTGCGTCGCTGGCACCCGGGCGCGGGCGTCGAACTCGCCGATGCCGCGGGCACGCCCCGCGCCGACTGGCGCTGGTACGCGCCGGGCACGACCGAGGGAGGACTCGTCGTCGACGCCACCGCGATGCGCGCCGAGAAGGGTGCGATGCTCGGCCTGGTCGAGCGGATGCTGCGCCGAACCGCCGCGCGCCCGGCGCAGTTCGGCTGCTTCGGGCTGCACGAGTGGGCCATGGTCTACCGGCAGGGCGAGCATCGCCACCCGGTGCCGCTGCGGCTCGGGCAGGCGGCGACCGACGAGGTCGTCGAGGCGCACGAGCTCCGGTGCACGCACATCGACGCGTACCGGTTCTTCACCCCGGATGCCACGCCGCGCAACCGCTTCGCGCCGACCCGCGAATCCCAGCCCGAGATCGAGCAGCCGGGCTGCCTGCACGCGAACATGGACGTGTACAAGTGGGTGGTCAAGCTCGGCCCGCTCGTGCCCGGCGACCTGCTGCTCGACGCGTTCGAGCTGGCGCGCGACATCCGCTACCTCGACATGCAGGCATCGCCGTACGACATGGAGCCGTGGGGCGGCGACCCGGTGCGCATCGAGACGACCGACGGCAAGGCCGAGTACGTGCGGCGACAGCGCGGCTTCGCAGAGCGCGCGAACGTGCTGCGCGCGCGGGTCCTCGCGACCCTGCCCGGATCGCCCGCGTAGGCGGCGCGCTCGATCGTGCCTGTCGCAGCGGCGACCCCCGGTGCTAGCATCCGGAAGCGCCACGTTCTGCGACGGCGCCGCCGCTCCGATGCACCGACTGGAGGCCCGCATGCCCGGATCTGATGACCTCGTCGCGGGCGCGCCGGCCTGGGTCGACCTGACCACGACCGACCTCGACGGGGCGATCGAGTTCTACACGAGCGTGTTCGGCTGGACCGCCGATCGCAGCACCGACGAACGCTACGGCGGCTACACCACGTTCGTCCTCGACGGCAAGCGCGTCGCGGGCGCGGGCCGCCGGACCGACGACGACCCGTCGCCGTCGCACTGGACCGTCTACCTGCTGACGTGGAACGCGGCCGCGACGAGCGAGCGGATCGGCGAGGCCGGCGGCACGGTGCTGTTCGAGCCGCTCGACATCCCCGACATGGGCGTCATGGGCCTCGCGATCGACGCGACGGGCGCGGTCGTCGGCTACTGGCAGCCGGGCGGGCTGCCGGGCTTCGACGCGTTCGACGAGACCGGGGCGGCGACCCGCTTCGAACTCGCCGCGAGCGACTTCGACGCGGCGGAGCGCTTCTACGCGCACGCCTTCCACTGGGACATCGAGCACGGCGAGGGCGAACCTCGCTACGCCGTCTACCGCCACGCGGGCCGGACCTTCGCGCGGCTCCTCGACGCGGCCGAGCTCCTGGGCGCAGACCTGCCGCCCGCGTGGCACGTCGGGTTCCAGGTCGACGACGTCGAGGCGACGGTTGCGCGCGCCGTCGCCGCAGGCGGCACGCTCGTGGTGCCGCCGTGGGACGTTCCCGACGGTCGGCGGGCGGGCCTGTCCGACCCGAGCGGGGCCTACTTCGTCGTGGCGTCGCCGACGACGACGGCCGGCGAACCCCCCACGACGTCGGCCTCCGCGACGTCCGAGCCGACCGGGTAGGCATGGCCACCTGGGACGTCGTGATCGTCGACGGCGGCAGCGCCGGTCTCTCCGCGGCGCTCATGCTCGGACGATCCCGGCGGAGCGTGCTCGTCGTCGACGGCGGCCGGCCGCGCAACGCACCGGCGCAGCACATGCACGGCGTGCTCGGACGAGACCACACCTCGCCGCTCGACCTCCTCGCGGCGGGCCGTGCCGAGCTCACGCGCTACGACGTCGCGATCGAATCGGGCGAGGTCGCCGAGGCCGCCGAGGTCGATGCGGAGGCCGGTGAGCCCGGCGGCCCCTGCTTCGAGGTCGTGCTCGACTCCGGCGAGCGCCACCGCGCGCGGCGGCTGCTCGTCGCCACGGGCCTGCGCGACGAACTGCCCGACATCCCCGGCCTCGCCGAGCAGTGGGGTCGCGGGGTCGTGCTCTGCCCGTACTGCGACGGCTGGGAGGTGCGCGACCGGCGGATCGCCGTCATCGCCTCGAGCGCCGCCAACGCCCATCAGGCGCAGCTCATGCGCCAGCTCTCGGCCGATGTCATCTTCTGCACGCTGGGAGCGGTGCTCACGCCGACGGCACGTTCCGGACTCGACGCTCGGGGCATCGTCGTCGAGGACCGTCGGGTGATCGAGGTGTTCTCCGACGACGCCGGCCGGCTCCGCGGCATCCGCCTCGAAGACGGGAGCGAGTGGGAGGCCGATGCCGTGTTCGTCGCGCCGAAGGCGGTGCCCCATGACGACTTGCTGCGGCGACTGCGCGCGCGGTCGATGCGACAGGGCGGCGTCGACCACGTGATCGTCGACGAGGACGGCCGGACGAGCGTGCGCGGGCTGTACGCGGCCGGCAACGTCGTCGGCCCGAGGTCGTCCGTACCGTGGGCGATGTCGTCGGGGAGCCTCACGGGCGCGGCGATCAACGCCGACCTCGTCGAGGAGGACGTGCGGCACGCGCTCGAGTCGCGCGGCGCCGACGGTGCACCGGCCCCGGCGACCGACGCCTAGAAGTCCTCGTGCGCCTCGCGCAGCGTCGCGAGGGCGTCTTCGGTGCCCTGCCAGCCCTGCAGCGCAGACACGAGCTGACGCTCGAGCCACGCGGCATCCTTCCCGCCGTCGCCGGCCTCGCGCAGCTGCGCCATCCGCTCGGTCGCCGTTCCTGTGAGGTCGTCCATCACTCCCCCTCCGCGATGCGGACCGGTGACCGTACGGCCACGGACTCGGGCCCGCACCCGAGCCATGATGCCATCCGACGGTGGCGGCGGGCAGCCCTCCGCCGCATCCGGGGGTTCGCCGGATGCCCGCCGTCCACAGCCGCCGATACCGTCGCGGCATGACCACGACCGAGACGGGCGACACGACGACCGCCGCCACCGCGGCCGCCGCCACGACGACCGCCACCACCGCCTCACCCCCGGCCCGTCGGCCGGTCCGTCGACCGGGCCGGGAGCGGGAGCGCCTCGGCGCCCGCATCGGCTGGGCCTGGATCCTGCTCTCCTCGCTCGCGATCGCGGCGTTCGCGGTCGTGCCGTACCTGACGTCGTCGCTGCCCGAGCTGGCCGCCTCGCGTTCGGGCGGCCTCGCCGAGCACTACGCGGGTCAGCCGCCGTTCGTCCTCGCGGTGTTCTACGTCCACATCGTCGCGGGCGGCATCGCGCTCGTCACGAGCCCGTTCCAGTTCTGGCGCGGCCTGCGCGACCGAGCACCCCGGGTGCACCGCTGGACGGGTCGCGTCGCACTCGTCGCGATCGGCGTCGCCGGCCTCGCGGGCCTCTCGCTCGCGCCGTTCAGCGCCGCCGGGCTCGTCGGCACGTTCGGGTTCGGCGCGCTCGCCGTGCTGTGGGTGGTGGCCGGATGGCGCGGCTACCGCGCGATCCGCCGCGGCGACGTGCCCTCGCACCGCGCCTGGATGATGCGCGCGTTCGCCCTCACGTACGCCGCGGTGACGCTGCGCCTCTGGCTGCCGCTGCTGATGTTCGCCCAGGTGCCGTTCGCCGGCGCGGCCGGCTTCGACGCGGACGCCGCGTTCGCGAACGCCTACGCGGCCGTGCCGTTCCTCTGCTGGCTGCCGAACATGCTCGTCGCGGAGTGGCTCGTCCGTCGGCGCGCGCTCCCGTCGTACCGGCTCCCGGCGCGTACCCTCATCGCATGACGCAAACTCCTGCACCCGCGACCGACACGTGGAACGTCTGGGCGATCGTCGCGTTCGTGACCGTGTGGTTCACGGGCATCCTCGGCCTCATCTTCGGGTACATGGCCCTCGGGCAGATCAAGCGCACCGGTGAGCGGGGGCACGGCCTCGCCCTGGCCGCAGTGATCCTGGGCTGGATCGCCGTGGCCGGCGCCATCCTCATCATCATCCTGCTGCTGGTCACCGGCGGGATGTACCTGGCGAACACGCAGTAGCGTCGCGGTCGCGCCGACGAGATGAACGCCGCCGTCGCCGGCACGATCGCGCTGGTCGCACTCAACGCCTACGCCGTCGTGCTCATCGTGCTTCGGGCGCGCGTCTACGGCGTCGCCCTGTACCGGCCGATGATCGTCAACGTCGGGCTCTCGTTCCTGCCAGTGGTCGGTGCGGTGTTCGCGTTCGCGGTGCTCATCGCGCTCGTCCCGGCGCTCGTGGCCCTGCCGTCGTGGGGCATCGCGGCGGCGCCGTTCCTCGAGTGGGCGTACCTCCTCGTGGCGACGGGATTGTGGGTGCTGTTCTTCCCGAACTCGATCTACCTCATCACCGAACTGAACTTCAGCCATCGGGGCCCCGACGACCCGGTCCCGCTCTGGTACGACATCGTGCAGACGCTGACGCTCACCCTCTCGGGCATCGCGAACGCGGTCTTCAGCCTCGGGGTCGTGCAGACCGCGTTCGTGCTCATCGTGCTCGATCCGGCTGAGGTCTCCGCCGGCCCGCCGGCGGCGAGCTGGTGGTTCGCGGGTGCGGTCATCGTGCTCGGTGCGCTCGGCGTCTACCTCGGGCGCTACCTGCGCTTCAACAGCTGGGATGTCCGACACCCCGGCTCGATGCTGCGCAAGACGCGCGAGTACTTCGCCCCCGGGGGCCGGGTCGCCGACATGCTGGGGTTCGTCGCGTCGCACGCGGTACTCGTCGGGCTCGTCTACGTGCCCGTCTACCTGGCGACGTTCGTCGCCGCGGTCACCGGAGCTCGCGCGTCATGAACACGCTGTTCGGGTCGAGGACGTAGTCGGCGAACGGCGCGCATTCCTCGAACCCGTACTTGGCGTAGAGCGTGCGGGCCGGGCGGAAGAACTCCTCTGAGCCCGTCTCGAGGCTGAGACGGGCGTACCCGCGACGGGCCGCCTCGGCGAGGACGTGCTCGAGCAGGCGTGCACCGAGGCCACGGCCGCGGGCTGCGGCGTCCGTTCGCATCGACTTCAGCTCGCCGTGCGCGGGGTCGAGTTCCTTCAGCGCGACGCAGCCGAGCAGGTGCTCGCCCTCGCCGATGGTCCACAGCGTCACCTCGGGCTCCGAGAGCGCCGAGACGTCGAGCGCGTGCACGCTCTCGGCTGGGGAGGTCGCGAACATGTCGGCGAGGTGGTCCTCGAGCAGGCGGATGACGCGGGGGTCTCCGAGATCGGCGCGGTGGATGTCGAGGGCGGGGGCGGTGCTCACCGCCTCATTCTCCTCCGCGCGTGTTTCCCGCTCATGTCGTCTGGCCGAGCCGGGCGGCGTGACGACGCGGATGCGCCCGGGTCGGGCCGCGCATCCGCGTGCGCTCGCGGTGCTCCGGTGCGACGTCAGCGCCCGGTCAGCTCGTTGAACCAGCCCGGCCCGGCGACCTGCACTCCGGCGGCGAGACGCGCGCGCAGGCCGCGGTCGGCCGTGACGACGAGCACACGTTCCCCCGTTTCGAGGAGTCGAGCGGCGTGCTCGACGACCGCGGAGTCGCCGTCCGCGGGCGCCCGGACGAGTTCGATCCCGTCGGGCGCGGACGCCGTCCTCGCCGCACCCTCGACGACGGCGACGATCCGCGAGATCGCGACGGTCGATTCGTCGGCCGCGCCGGGCACGGCCACGCTCCGACCGATGAGCTCCGGCATCCGCCCGAGCAGCCCGGTCGCGGCGCCGGCGCGGTCGCGCCACCATCCGTCGGGCCGAGAGCCCATGACGTTGGCGACGTCGACGACGACGACGACGGGCGGGGCGGATGACTCGGGATCGCCGCCCGGCCCGGCACTCGTCACGCGGAGTCCCCCGCCTTCAGCGGCAGGATCTCGCCGCCCGTCTGGCACTCGGGACAGTACTGCGCGGTCGTGCTCGCGAACGTGAAGTCGCGGATCTCGCCGCCGCACCCGGCCGGGCAGGGCTCCCCCGCGCGCCCGTGCACCTGCATGGCGTCGACCTTCGCGGCCTTCAGCCGGTCGATCGGGATGCCCTGGCGCGCGGCGATCGCGTCGCGGATCGTGCCCACCGTCGCATCGAACAGGCGCGCGAGCTCGTCGTCGGCGAGCGTCGCCGCGTGCGCCACGGGTGAGAGGCGGGCCGCGAAGAGGATCTCGTCGGAGTACGCGTTGCCGATGCCGGCGAGCGACTCCTGCTCCTGCAGGATCGCCTTGAGCTGCTTGCGGCGCCCGGCGACCGCCCGGTCGAACTCGGCGCGCGTGAAGGCGGGATCGGCCGGGTCGGGTCCGTGCTTGGCGACGGCGGCGACCTCGTTCGCCTCGTCGACCACCCAGCACCCGAGCGACACCCAGCCGCCGGCATCCGTCAGCTCGAGCACCGCGCCGTCGTCGAACTCGAGTGCGGCGAGCGTGGGCGGCGGCGGCTCGGCGGCCTCGGCTGCGGCGACGTCCACGCCTGCGGCGTCGGCCGCGGCATCCGCCTCGCCTGCACCCCACCGCGCCCAGCCGTGGCGGCCCAGCGAGACGACGAGCAGCTCGGAGCCGTCGAGCTCGATCGCGAACAGCTTGCCGTGGCGGGTGACGCCGAGCACGCGTTCGCCGACGAGCGTCGTCAGCGGCCGGCTCCGCGTCTTCGTGACGCGGAACTCGACGACGTCGACGGCCGCGACGGTGCGACCGCGCAGCGACGACTCGAGCTCGTCGACGAGGGCCTGGACCTCCGGGGACTCCGGCATACCGTCAGCCTCGCACGACCCGCGGACGCTGCCAACGGTCTTCCGTCACTCGGGCCTTGCGCCGAACTGTACGACGAGTCAGAATGCTGTACATGCGTACAGTCTCGGTCGTCGATGGCGACCTCACCGCCCGCGCGCGCATCGTCGCCGCCGCGCTCGACCGCTTCGCCGTGCACGGGTACGACGCGGCGACCATGCGCGACATCGCCGCGCGCGCCGGCGTCAGCACCGCCCTCGTCACGCACCACTTCGGCACCAAGCAGGCGCTCCGCGAGGAGTGCGACGCACGCGTCGCGCGGTTCATCGCCGAGAAACAGGATGCCGCGGCGCCGTCCGACGTGCTGGGCGAGGTGCTCGGCACCTACGGCCCCTATCTCGCGCGCATGCTCGGCGACGGCGGTGCGGCATCCGACGCCCTCTTCGCCCGACTGGTCGCGGTCGCCGGCGCATCGATCGACGACGGGTCGGCGGGCGGATGGCTCCGCCCGTCCCGCGATCCGGAGGCGCAGGCCGCCGCGCTCGTCCTCCTCGGCGTCGCTCCGTTCCTGCTGCTCGACCGCCTGGCGGCCTGGGCGGGCGGCGACCCCGAGGCGGCGCTCGCGCGGCTGGCCGTCCCGCTCGCGGAGCTCTACTCCGGCGGGCTCGTCACCGACGACCGGCTGCTCGCCGCGACCGGTCTCGTTCCGGAGGAGGCACGATGAAGCTGATGCTCGTCACCGCGGGCTCGCGCGGAGACGTGGAACCGTTCGCCGCGCTCGCGCGTCGCGCGGCGGCGGCGGGTCACGACGTCCGCCTGGCGCTCCCCGACCGGTCGGGCGTCGACACGACCGGGCTCGACGTGCGGAGCCTCGAGGTCGACTTCTCGGCGATGATCGAGTCGCAGGGCGTCTCGCCGATGGCGGCGATGCGCAACCTGCGCGACGTCGTGCGGCCGGTGATGCGCGGCGTGATCGTGAACGCCGTGCACGCGGCCCTCGAGTTCCGGCCCGACGTCATCGCGTGGCATCCGAAGGTGCTCTCGGCGCCGATCGTCGCCGACGCGCTCGGCATCCCGCACGCGCTCGTCGAGATGGTGCCCGCGATGACGCCGACGCGCGAGTTCCCCGCGGCCGGCACGGTGACGCTCGATCTCGGACCCTTCAACCGCCTCACCTACCGGGCCGCGGCGGCCGCAGGCGCCATGTTCCGGCGCGAGGTCGACGAGGCGGCCGAGCTGGCGGGCGCGCCCGGCACCCGACGCTCGTCGCCGCCCGCGGCGACGCTCCTCCCGATCAGTCCGGCGATCCTGCCGCGTCCGGCCGACTGGCCGGATTCGGTCGCGCTGACCGGGGCGTGGCGCGCGGCGACGACGGATGCCGCGGCATCCGCCCTCGACCCCGCCCTCGCCGACTTCCTCGACGGTGGTGACTTCGCGTACGCCGGCTTCGGGTCGATGGCCGCGGGCGACCCCGTGGCCCGCGGGCGCGCACTCGTGACGGCGGCACGGGCTCGCGGCATCCGCCTGCTCGTCGCGACCGGCCTCGGCGGCATCGCCGTGCCCGAAGAGGCGCGCGGCGACGACGTGTTCGTCACCCGATCGGTCGATCACGCGGCCGTGCTCCCCCGTGCGATCGCCGCGATCCACCACGGCGGCATCGGCACCGTGCAGGCCGCGACCGCGGCGGGCACCGTGTCGATCGTGGTGCCGTTCATCGCCGACCAACCGTTCTGGGGTGCGATGCTCCACCGGCGCGGGCTCGCGCCCGCCGCGATCCCGCAGCGGAGGCTCACCGCCGATCGCCTCGCCGACGCGTTGGCCGCCGCGCCCGCGTTCCGGTCCGCCGTGGATGCCGCGGCCGCCCGGATGGCCGACGAGGACGGTGCGGCCGACGCGCTCGGCGTGCTCGAACGGCTCGCCGCCCGGCCGCGGAAGTCGGCGCTGCGCCAGCCGTGACGCGGTCGAGGACTCCGCCGCGCGACGCCGGCGATTGTGCCCGACGCCGCACGGGAGGATCCTGAACCCATGAACGACCGCGAGGAATTCCTGATCTGGATCAACAACGCGCTCGTCCGGGCCGAGCGCGCCCTGTTCGACGGCGACGCGCGCCCTCGGCGCTCGACGTGGTCCGCCTCCGACGACGTGAGCGTGCTCGGTGCGTGGCGCAACGCGGTCGGCCGCTCGGAGCTGCTCGACGCGTTCGACAGCGTCGCCGCGAGCTTCGCCGCCTGCACCGACTACGCGTTCGAGCTGATCTCGTTCGACGTCGCGGGCGACATGGCGTACACCGTCGGGTACGAGCGGATCTCCGCGACGAAGGACGGCACGCCGAGCACGTTCACCGTGCGCGCGACCCAGGTCTACCGCCGCGAGGACGGCGAGTGGAAGGTCGTGCACCGGCACGCCGACACGATGTAGCGGCGCCGGGCCGCGCACCGGCCGCTCGCGTCTAGATCAGGATCGAGAGCGGCTGCTCGATCCGTCGCTGGAACGCCGCGAGCCAACGCGCCGCGAGCGCGCCGTCGAGCACCCGGTGGTCGGCGGAGAGGGTCACCGTCATGACCTGGCCGACGGTGAGCCCGCCCTCGTCGTCGACGACCGGCATCCGCCGGGCCGCCCCGACTGCGAGGATTCCGGCGTGCGGCGGGCTGATGATCGCCGAGAACTCGGTCGTGCCGTACATGCCGAGGTTCGAGACCGCGAAGCTGCCGCCCTCGAGCTCCTCCTGCCGGAGCCGGCCCGAACGGCCCCGCTCCGCCAGGTCGGCCACGGTCGTCGCGAGCTCCACGAGCCCGAGTCGGTCGACGCCGCGCACGACGGGCATCAGCAGGCCGTCGTCGATCGCGACCGCGACCGCGATGTCGGCGCTGCGATGCCGGTGGATCACGGTCTCGCCCCACGTCGCGTTGGCCTCGGGCACGTCGGCGAAGGCCCCGGCGCACGCCTTCACGACGAAGTCGTTCAGCGAGACCTTGACCGGCGCGGCCTCGTTCACGCGACGCCGGAGCTCGACTAGCTCGTCGACGCGGCAGTCCGCCGTGAGGAAGAAGTGCGGCACGCTGGTGGCGCTCTCGGTGACGTGACGCGCGATCGCGCGCCGCATCCGCGTGAGTGGGACGTCCTCGACCGAGCCGGGCTCAGTGGCAGGCGGGGCGGCGAGCGGGGCGCCCGGTGCCGTGTCGGGCGGGGCCTTCGACGGCGATGCGGATGCCGCATCCCCAGCCTGCGCCTCGAGGTCGCGCCGTACGATCCGGCCGCCCGGTCCGGTCCCGTGCAGGAGTGCCAGGTCGATCCCCTGCTCGCGGGCGAGCCTGCGCACGATCGGGCTCGCGAACCGGCGGGGCGCACCGGCGTCGGATCCCGCGGAGTCGGGCTGCGGCGACGGCGCCCCGGCCGATTCCCCAGGCGCCCCGATCACCGCGATCGGGTCGCCGATCGCCACTGCCGCGCCGGCCTCGACGAGCAGTCGGAGCACCGTCCCCGCGGCCTCGGCGGCGTACTCCACGACGGCCTTCTCGGTCTCGACCTCGGCGAGCGGCGTGCCGACCGAGACCTCCTGCCCGGGCTCGACGAGCCAGGCCTGGATCGCCGCCTCGGTGACGCCGGCGAGCACCTCGGGCATCCGCACCACCGCCGCCATCACGCACCGCCCATCCCGGTGCGGAGCACCTCGATGGCCTCGACGACCTCCTCGGTGCGCGCGATCGCCGCGCGCTCGAGCACCTTCGAGATGCTCGGGCTCGCCTCGCCGCCCGTGACCCGCTGGACGGGCTGGTCGAGCCAGTCGAAGCACCGTCGCTGGATCTCGTCGGCGAGCCATCCGCCGTACGAGGTGCCGCGGGCGCCCTGCTCGACGATCAGCACGGCGTTCGTCTTCCGCACCGATGCCTCGATCGTCTCCCAGTCGATCGACGCCCGGTCGAGCCAGCGCAGGTCGATGACGTCGGCGTCGAAGCCCGTCTGCTCGACGGCCTCGAGGCAGTGCCGCACCATCGAGAGGTAGCTGATGATCGTCGCGTCGTCGCCGGTGCGCCGCACACCCGCTCGCCCGAAGGGCAGCTGGTAGTCGAGGTCGCCCTCGGGGATCTCATCGGCGAGGCCGTACAGGTCGACGTGCTCGATGACGAGCACGGGGTCGTCGAGCGCGAGCGCGGCGTTCATGAGGCCGACGTAGTCGGCCGCGGTCGACGGCGCGACGATGCGCCATCCTGCACTGGTCGCGAAGATGCCCGCGGGATCCATGAGGTGCTGCGAGCCGTAGCCCGACCCCATGGCGACCTTGGTGCGCAGCACCAGCGGCACCGGGTTCACGCCGCCGAACATGTGCCGCGCCTTGCCGATCTGGTTGAAGACCTGGTCGGCGGCGACCCACATGAAGTCGGGGTACATGAACTCCACGACCGGCCGGAAGCGGCCGTCGAGCGCCATGCCGCCGCCGAGTCCGACGAACGCGTTCTCGCTGATCGGGGTGCCGAGCACTCGGTCGGGGAATCGGGCGGCGAGCCCCTTCGTGGCACCGTTCGTTCCCCCGGCGAGCCGGTGCACGTCCTCGCCCATCACGACGATGCGGTCGTCGGCCTCCATGCGACGGCCCATGACGGATGCCACGGCGTCGACGAACTTCGTCGGCGTCATCGGCACGTCGGCGCCGATCGGCTCGAGCGTGCGGGCGCCGGCGAGCTCGCTCGTGTCGCCCCGGACCCCGACGTCGACGAACTCGGGGTCGGGCCAGAGCTCGGGGCGGATGCGGCGCTTCCCGGGCTGGTCGGGGTCGTCCTCGAGCAGTTCGCCGACGGCCGCGCGCATCGCCGTCTGCGCCTGCTCGCGCACGGCCGCGACCCCCTCCGGCGTGACCTGGCCGAGCCGCTCCATCTCGCGGGCGACGAGGAGCAGCGGGTCGCGCTCGCGCCACTCGGCCTCCTCCTCCTTGGTTCGGTAGCCGAAGGCGCTGCCCGGGTAGGGCCCGTTCTGGTGGAAGAAGCGGTACACCTCGGCCTCGATGACCGCGGGCCCCTCGCCGGCGCGGAGCCGCGCTTCCGCGTCGCGCATGGCGAGGTGCACGGCGAGTGGATCCATGCCGTCGACCCGCCACGCCGGGATCGCGAAGCCGAGGCCGCGCGCCGAGAGTCGCGGCTCGGCGGTGGACTCGTCGACGTTCGTGGAGACCGCGTAGCGGTTGTTCTCGATGAAGAACGCGAACGGCAGCTGCCACGCCGCCGCGAGGTTCATGGATTCGAGCACCGAGCCGATGTTCACGGCGCCGTCGCCGAAGTAGCTCACCGTGAGGTCGCTCGTTCCCGCGTGCCGCTGCGCCCACGCGTTGCCGGCGCCCATCGGCACTCCACCGCCGACGATCGCGTTGGTGCCGAGCGCACCGGCCTCGAACCACTGGAGGTGCATCGACCCGCCGCGGCCGCGGCAGTACCCCTGCGCGAGGCCGAGGATCTCCGCGAGCGTGCGCTGCAGCACCTCCTGGACGGGCGGGGTGACGACGCCCTCGAGGTCGTGGCGCCCGCCGGCGACGTGCGTGAGCGCCTTGGCGAGGAACTGGTGGTGCCCCCGGTGCGAGCCGTTCACGGCGTCGCTCGAGCGGAGGCCGATGATCGAGCCGACCGCACCGCCCTCCTGCCCGATGCTCGAGTGCGCCGGGCCGTGGACGAGACCCTCGGCCGCGAGTTCGAGCACGGTCTCCTCGAAGGCGCGGATCAGGTGGAGCTGGGCGAGCATGCCCGACAGCAGCTCGGGATCGGCGTTCTCCCAGTCCTCGGGCGTGGTCGTCAGCTCGACCCACGGTTGGGCCGCGTCGAGCGGTGTCCGTCTCGGCATCTCCCTCTTCCCCATCGATGAAGGATGCGTCGCGCACGACCGTGCGCTGGTGCCGATGCTAGTCGTGATTGCATCCAATCAAAAGGACCAATGGGGCCGAAGCTCGACATCCGCCACCTGAAGCGGGATGCTTGTATCCAATCAAGGAGGATTCGATGCCACTCCCCGGGATGCGCGGCAGCGACCACTTCGGCGTCACGGTGCCCGACCTCGACGAGGCCGACGACTTCCTCGTGCGTGTGCTCGGCGCCGAGCGCTTCTACGAGCTCGGCCCGTTCTCGTTCGACGAGGGCGACTGGATGGCCGAGCACCTGAACGTCCATCCGCGCACCGTGATGCGGCGGCTCCGGTTCTACCGCCTCGGCAACGGCACGAACCTCGAGGTGTTCGAGTACGAGCCCGCCGACGGGCAGCGGCCGGTGCCGCGCAACAGCGACCTGGGCGGACACCACCTCGCGATCTACGTCGACGACCTCGACGCGGCGGTCGAGTACCTCCGCGCCGAGGGCGTGCGCGTGCTCGGCGACCCCACGGTGAGCCGCAACGCGAGCGAGGGCCAGCGCTGGGTCTACTTCCTCAGCCCGTGGGGCATGCAGTTCGAGCTCGTCAGCTACCCCGACGGCAAGGCGTACGAGCGCGGACTCGACCGCACGCTCTGGCACCCGGCCCACCCGAGCCGGTAGGCATGAGGGCATGACGGTCACGGCAGGCGGGCGCGGCACGCGCGGCGGCGACGCGGGCGCGCGCATCGCGGAGAAGCTCCGCGAGCGCATCCTGAAGGGCGAGGTGCCGCCCGGCTCCCGCATCCGCCAGGAGGACGTGGCCGCGCAGTTCGGCGCGAGCCGGGTGCCGGTGCGGGAGGCGCTCCGCATCCTCGAGCACGACGGCCTGGTGACGCTCGTGGCCAACACCGGGGCCTGGGTGTCGCGCCTCACGCTCGAGGAGTGCGATGAGATCTACCAGATGCGCGAGCGGCTCGAACCGCTGCTGCTCCGCCTCAGCGCGCCCCGGCTCACGGCGGCCGACCTCGACGAGCTGCAGGGCCTCGCCGAGCGGATGGCGGCGACGACCGACGTCGACGAGTTCCTCGAACTCGACCGCGCCTTCCACCTCGGCGGGTACCGCGGTGCGACCACGACGCAGCTCGGCGAACTCGTCGTCAAGCTGTGGAACACCACGCAGCCGTACCGTCGGGCCTACTCGCGGTCGATGGACGCGGACGCCGCGCGCATCGTGCACGACGAGCACCACCTGATCGTGGCCGACCTCCGCGACGGCGACGTCGAGGACGCCGAGCGCGTGCTGGCGGGACACATCCGGCGCACGCGGCGGCGGCTGTCGCGGCATCCGGAGCTCTTCGAGGCCCTGCAGGCCTGAGCCCGCCGGCCGGGCCGGGCGCCACCGAGCACGCCGGGCCGGCGCGGCTCAGCCGAGCGCGGCGATGAGCGACCCGAGGTGCGACGGGTCCGGGTCGAGCTCGCCGCGCTCGATGCGATGCGCGAGCCCGACGACCGCCCCGTTGACCGGGGTCGGCACCCCGAGCCGCTCCCCTTCGGCGAGAACGTGCCCGTTGAGGTCGTCGACCTCGCTGTGCCGCCCCTTCCGCCAGTCCTGCAGCACGGTCGTGGTCGCGCCCGGGACCACGAACCCCGCGAAGAGCTTGTCGGTCATGATGTCGACGACCCGGCCGGGGTCGGCGACGTCGGCCGGCTCGAGCCCGAAGATCGGCAGGATCGGATGCCCGAGGGCGACGCCGACCGCGAGGGCCTCGTTCCCCGCGGCGACCATGACGTCGCGGAAGCCGGGCAGGTGCAGCGCGTCGAGCATCGGCAGCCCGAGGATGGCCGAGGTCACGAGCAGCGTGGAGTTGCTCACGAGCTTCATCCACTTCGCGGCCTCGATGTCGTCGACCGCCTGCACGGTGCCGGAGTGCCGGAGCAGGGCGGCGATCTCGTCGACGCGGTCGACGGGACCGCCGGGGAGCGCGCCGACCGCGAACCACGACCGTGGCACGCCGGTGTGGCGCTGCACCTCGCCCGGCGTGTCCATCGTCGCCGAGCACTCGATCACCGAACCGATCGAGCGGTGAACGCCCACGACCTCCTCGACCGTGCGCGCGGTCATGCCGTTCTGCACGCCGACCATGAGGCCGTCGTGCTCGAGGTACGGTGCGATGAGCTCGGCCGCCCAGCGCGAGTCGTAGGCCTTCATGAGCATCAGCACGACGTCGAACCGGTGCCGCAGCTCGGCGACCTCGCAGAGGTGCATCGTGCGCGGCCGCACGTGCAGTTCGCCCTCGGGCGAGTGGATGCGAAGGCCGTCGTCGCGCATGCGCTCGACGTGGGCCGGCCACTGCTCGATGAGCACGACGTCGAGCCCCGCCGCCGTCAGGTCGGCGCCGATCGAGGCGCCGTTCGCCCCCGCTCCCAGCACCGCGATCCGCTGCTCGCCCATGACGCCTCCGCACCTCCATCGGAACGCGATGAGAATACAGCAGTGATGTACACCAGCGCGCGGGTTCGCTGATAATTTGGACCAATCGGACCCTCGTTGTTCATCGAGGGTGAACACTTCTCGAAGACGAGAGCAGGAGCCATGATCCTCCACATCGCCACGTTCCGTTGGAAGGACGACGTCGCCGAGACGGATGTCGCAGACCTCACCGACGCGCTGCTCGAGATGGCAGGCCGCATCCCGGAGATCCGGTCGTACGCGGCGGGCCCGAACCTGCACCTGCGGCCCGGCGGTGCCGACTTCGGCGTCGCCGCGCTGGTCGAGGACGCCGCGGGACTCGACGCCTACCTCGACCACCCGTCGCACACGGCGGTCTACGACCGGCTGCTCGGCCGGATGATCGCGGAGCGCAGCGCCGTGCAGCTGCCGGTCGAGGAGGGCTCGTTCCGGTGAGCCCGATGCGGGCCGCGGTGCTGCACGAGGTCGGGCGCCTGAGCATCGACGAGGTGTCCGTGCCCGAGCCCGGCCCCGGCGAGGTGCTGATCCGGGTCGGCGTCTGCGGCGTGTGCGGCAGCGACGCGACGGAGTACGGTCGCGGCCTGGTGCTCGCGCAGCCGCCGGTGACGCTCGGGCACGAGTTCGTCGGCGTCGTCGAGGCGGTCGGCGAGGGCGTGACCTCGGTCGCGGTCGGCGCCACGGTCGTGTGCGGTGCGGGCGTCTCCTGCGGCGAGTGCGGCCCGTGCCGGCAGGGGCGGACGAACCTCTGCCGCAGCTACACCACGATCGGGTTCCACCATGACGGCGGGCTTGCCGAATACGTGACCGCCCCCGCGGGCATCGTGCTCGACGTGTCCGACTCCGGACTGCCGATGGACACCCTCGGCCTCGCGCAGCCGATGGCGATCGGCGTGCACGCAGTGCGTCGCAGCGGGCTCCGCGCGGGACAGCACGCGGTCATCGTCGGGGTCGGCGGCATCGGTGCGTTCATCACCTTCGCGGCCGCGGCGACGGGTGCGAACGTCCTCGTCGTCGACCCGAACGCCGAACGCCTCGAGCTCGCCGAGCGGCTCGGGGCGGCCGCGTCGCTCCGCGCAGGCACCACGTCGCTCGCCGAGCACCTCGAGGGCAAGGGCATCGAACCCGACGTGTTCTTCGAGGTCAGCGGATCGGCACCCGGCCTGGCCTCCGTGCTCGAGGCGGCGAAGCCCGGCGCGACGATCGTGCCGGTCGGCGTGCAGCGCGGCGAGCCGCAGCTGCACCTGGCGCGAGTGACGCTCGGCGAGTTCCTCGTCGTCGGCACGGTCGCGCACGTCTTCGCGACCGACTTCCCCGAGGCGGTGCGCCTGCTCGCGATGAGGTCCGACTGGTCGGATGTCGCGGGCGAGGCGATCCCGCTCGAGCGCGTCGCCGTCGACGCGCTCGAGCCGATGCTGCGCGGCGGTCCTCGCCGGATCAAGACGCTCGTCGACCCGTGGATCTCCGAGGCGCGGCCGGCGGTGCACGTCCGCGAGTAGCGCCGTTCCCCGGCATCGGCGGCGACATCGGCGTCGGAGGGAGCCGGCCGGACGCGGCGGGTCAGGCCCCGAGCTCGTCCATGGACCGCAGCACGTCGACGGCCGAGCCGATCGCGGGCGATCCGTTCGTTGCATCGGAGCCGGGCGCCGCCGGCATCGACTGGTTCTGCTGGCGCCGCCCGACGACGAACCAGACGCCCTTCGCGACCGTGTCGCCCTCGTTGACGTAGAGGTGCGGGCGCACCGAGTCGAACTCCAGCGAGTCGCCGGGGCCGAGCGTGTACGTGTCGAACTCGAGGTGCAGCGTGAGCCGCCCCTCGAGCAGGTAGGCGTACTCGACGCCCGCGTGGCGCATGAGCTTTCCTTCAACCGAGCTGCTCGCGCCGGGTTCGTAGGTCACGAGGAGCGCGTCGGCCGGGCCGCTGCTGCCGACTGCGAGTCGCTCCCAGCGGACACCGTTCTCCATCTCGATGACGGGGTTGTCCGCCGCACGCTGCACCGGGGGCAGCGCCGGCCCGCGATGCCCGTAGAACGGTGCGGGCGCCCCGCCGGGCGCACCGATGCCGAGCAGGTCGTCGAGCGAGGCGCCCAGGTGGTTCGCGAGGGCGTAGAGCGTGGCGACCGACGGCTGCGTCTTGCCGATCTCGACCTGCGAGATGAGGCTCGCCGACACCCCGAGGGCCTGCGCGACGCTCCGCAGGCTGAGTCCGCGCTGCAGGCGTGCTTCGCGAAGGCGTTCACCGAGGCTGTCCGCCATGTCTGCTCCCCTGTCCCCGGGCTGCGGCCGTCCGCCGCCTTCGGCCCGGCCGTCGAGGCCATTCTAGGGCTCGACGGGTCGCGAAATGTTAAGCTGTGCTGTACGCGGCGTACAGTGGCGCGCGGAGGAACGTCAAGGAGGTCTCGATGAAGAGCACCGGTTCGACCGGACCCAACGCCGTCGACTGGGAGGAGCGCGTCGACATGGCGCGGCTCCGGGACGATCGCCTCGCGAGGCTCAAGGCGCAGCTCGAGGCATCCGACCTCGGCGCCGTCCTCGCGTTCGACTTCTCGAACATCCGGTACATGAGCGCCACCCACATCGGCACGTGGGCGATGGACAAGCTCATCCGCTTCGCGCTGCTCACCCGGAACACCGACCCGATCGTGTGGGACTTCGGCTCGGCGGCCAAGCACCACGCGCTGTACAACCCCTGGCTCGACCTCACGACGGCCGAGATGGATGCCGACCCCAACGCCCCGCACGAGGGCGCGAAGCGCCCGCGGCTCGAGTCGGGCGCCCGTGCGGGCATCTCCACGCTCCGCGGCGCGTTCCCGCCCGACGCGGAGATCGCCCAGGGGCTGGCGAAGAAGATCAAGCGCGAGCTCGAGAAGTTCGGGGTCGCCGACCAGCCGCTCGGCGTCGACGTGATCGAGCTCCCCGTGCTCTTCGCGCTCCAGCAGGAGGGCATCGACGTCGTCGACGGCCAGCAGCTGTTCATGGAGGCCCGGCGCATCAAGACCCCTGACGAGATCCGGCTGCTCACCCAGGCCGCGTCGATGGTGGATGCCGCGTACGAGGAGCTCTACCGGTTCCTCCGCCCCGGCGTCCGCGAGAACGAGGCGGTCGGGCTCGTCGCGAAGACGCTCTACGACCTCGGATCGGAGTACGTCGAGGGCGTGAACGCCATCTCCGGCGAGCGCTGCTCGCCGCACCCGCACGTCTTCTCCGATCGGCTGATCCGGCCCGGCGACCCGGCGTTCTTCGACATCCTGCACAGCTGGAACGGCTACCGCACCTGCTACTACCGCACGTTCGCGGTCGGTTCGGCGAGTTCGGCCCAGCGCGACGCCTACACGCGGGCGCGCGAGTACATGGACCGCGCGATCGCGCTCGTGAAGCCCGGCGCCACCACGGCCGACATCGTGAAGGTCTGGCCGACGGCGCAGGAGTTCGGCTTCCCCGACGAGGAGGCCGCCTTCGCCCTCCAGTACGGCCACGGCGTCGGGCTCTCGATCTGGGAGAAGCCGATCTTCTCGCGGCTGACCTCCCTCGACCACCCCGAGGAACTGCAGGAGGGCATGCTGTTCGCGCTCGAGACGTACTGGCCGTCGGCCGACGGCTGGGGCGCGGCGCGCATCGAGGAGGAGGTCGTCGTCACCGCCGACGGCTGCGAGGTCATCACCAAGTTCCCGGCCGAGGAGCTCATCGTGGCCGGCCGCCGGTACTACACGGTGGACGGCCCGTTGAACCTCGAGCGGGACTCGCAGTCGCACCGCAACACCACGTGGGGACGGGGTGAGGCGTGACGACGCTCGGGTTCCTCGGCCTCGGCACGATGGGCAGCGGGATGGCGCGCCGCCTCGTCGACGAGGGCCATGCGGTGATCGCCTGGAACCGGTCTCCCGATGCCGTCGACGAGCTGGTCGCCGCCGGCGCCGAGCGAGCGGCGACGCCCGCCGAGGCCCTTGCGGCTGATGTCTCGTTCGCCATGCTCGCCAACGACGAGGCCGCCGAGGCGGTGCTGACGGATGACGCGATCCGCGCCGCCGCCGGGCGCACGCACGTGATGATGGCCTCGATCAGCCCGGCGCTCGCCGACCGTCTGACCGAGCGGTTCGACCGCGCAGGGGCCACGTACGTCGCGGCGCCCGTGCTCGGCCGGCCCGCCGTCGCCGCGGCCGGGCAGCTGAACATCATGGCCGCCGGGCCGGCCGACGCGGTCGACGCCGCGCTGCCGTACCTCGAGGCGATGGGGTCGCGCATCTGGCGGCTCGGCGAGCGCCCCTCGGTCGCGAACGCCGTGAAGGCGGCCGTGAACTACAACATCATCCACGCCATGCAGGCGCTCGGCGAATCGATCGCCATGACCGAGCGCCAGGGCGTGCCCGCCGCGCAGTTCGTCGAGCTGCTCTCGAGCACGCTGTTCGGCGGGGTGGTCTACGGCGGCTACGGCGGCATCATCGCGGAGCAGCGCTACACGCCGCCCGGCTTCCACATCTCGCTCGGCCGGAAGGACCTCGGCCTCGCGGAGGAGGTCGCCGAGGCCGGCGGCGTGACGCTCGCGACGATGCCGGCGCTCGTGGCGGTGTTCGAGCGTGCGATGGCCGATCCCGACCTGAAGGACGCGGACTGGAGTGCCATCGCCGAGGTCAGCCGGCGCGACCTGCTCTGAGCGACCGAGGCCCGGTCCGGGCGCGGCGCGACCTGACCGGAATGCGTGGGCGCGGCCCGACTCGCCCGACGGCCGCTGCCCTCGGCGTGCGCTGAGGCTGGACAGCGCGTTGCAGGATCTCGCGCCTAGGTGATGCTCCAGCCGCGGTCCACGTAGAGGTTGACCGCCGAGACCCCGCGGTTGCGCAGCAGGAACTGCACGGCGTCGACGACGTCCGCCATCGTGGCGAGCTTCCCGCCCGGGGTGCGGCGCTCGTACTGCTCGAGCACGCCCTCGGGCTTGTTCGCCCAGAACGGGCTGTCGCCGATGATGCCGGGGTGGAGCGCGTTGACGCGGATCGGAGCGAGCTCGAGCGCGAGCGTGTTGACGAGGCCCATGACCCCGCCGTTGATGGAGGACACGGTGGTCGAACCGGGGTAGGGCAGGTCCTTCGCACGACCGCCGAACAGCACGATGCCGGTGTCGACGCTCGGCTCCAGCCGGTCGATCAGGGCGTGCACCGTCTCGGTGTAGCCGATGAGCTTCAGCGTGACGAGCCGCGTGGCGCGGTCGATGTCGTAGTCGCGGACCGTGTTCTGGTCGCGCTCGATCGCGGCGAGCACGAGCCCGTGCACCTGCCCGATCGAGCCGAGTTGCCCGGCGATCGTCTTCGGCTCGGAGATGTCGAGCGCGACCGCGGTCGCCCCCGGCCCGAGCGACGCGGCGATCTCCTCGGTACGGGCCTGGTCGCGCCCCGTGATCACCACGCGGTCGCCGCGCGCGATGGTGTCGCGAGCGAGTTCCAGGCCGATTCCCGACGTTCCGCCGACGATGACGATCGTCCTCGCGTTGTCTGCCACCGCTCCGGCCTCCTGAAAGTGTTACTGGACATCGTTGTGCAGCATTGCTTAACCTGAGTCAAGCCGACCGATTCGGTCGAAGTCAAGCGGCCCACCCGCCGCCGGCGCCGTCTCGGAGGCCTGCGCGACGACGCGCACCATCGCGAGTCAAGGAGGATGAGCGTCAGAATGAGCGGCACCCCGGCACCTCAGCCCGGCCAACCCATCGTGTTCCGCAACGGGATCGTCCTGACCATGGACGACGCCCACACCGTGCTCCCCGAGGGCGACGTCCTCGTCGTCGACGGGAAGATCGCCGAGGTCGGCACCCACGTGCCGGTGCCCGACGGCGCCCTCGAGATCGATGCGAAGGGCGGCATCGTGATGCCGGGCATGGTCGACACGCACCGCCACATGTGGCAGACCGCCATGCGCGCCTACGGCGCCGACTGGACCCTCACGCAGTACTTCGTCTGGTACTACCTCGAGCACGGCATGAAGTTCCGGCCGGAGGACGTCGCTGCGGGCAACCTCATCTCCGCGCTCGACGCCATCGAGTCCGGGGTCACCACCGCCGTCGACTGGTCGCACGGCCTGCGCACCGTCGACCACGGGGAGGCCGCCTACGAGGCCCTCGCGACCTCGCCCGGACGCTTCGTGCTCGCCTACGGCAACCTCGCGCAGGCGCCGTGGGAGTGGACGCAGGACCCGGCGGTGCGCAGCCTCATCGAACGCGCACGCGACGACTCCCGCCTCTTCGGCGCGCAGATCGCGTTCGACGTGCCCGGCGACGAGAACTTCCCCGAGCAGCCCGCGTTCGACACGGCGCGCGACCTCGGCCTGAAGGTCACCACGCACGCCGGCGTCTGGGGTGCGACCAACGACAACGGCATCCGCCTGATGTACGAGCACGGGGCCATGCAGCCGGGCAACATCTACGTGCACGCCGCGACGCTGAGCGACGAGTCGTACCAGATGATCGCCGCCTCGGGCGGGTCGGTCGCGCTCGCGACCGAGAGCGAGCTCACGTGCGGCCAGGGCTATCCGCCCGCGCACGCGCTGCGCAAGCACGGCATCCCGGCCTCGATGTCGGTCGACACGAGCGTGTGGTTCAGCGCGGACATGTTCTCGGCCATGCGCACCACGATCGGCGCCGACCGGGCGCTCGAGCACTACATCGCGCACCAGTCCGACGAGACCGTCACGCACGCCAAGATCCGCGTCGAGGAGGTCGTCGACTGGGCCACGCGCGGCGGCGCCAAGGCGCTCGGCAAGTGGGACCAGATCGGCAGCCTCGAGCCGGGCAAGCTCGGCGACGTCGTGCTCATCAAGAACGACGACTCGCCCACGATGGTGCCGATCGTGAACCCCTACGGCCATGTCGTGTACCAGGCGGGCCGTGGCGACGTGCACACCGTGCTCGTCGGCGGGGAGCCGGTCAAGTGGGACGGCAAGCTCGTCTCGGGCGACCTGCCGTCGGTGCGCACGAAGCTCGAGAACACGGTGGAGTACCTGAAGGGCGAGCTCGGCGAGGAGACGTGGAAGGCGGGCATGAACCCCGAGATCCCGGAGACCGAGATCCTCACCAACCCGTACCAGTACCGCCGCAGCGACGCGCCGCACGCGCACTGACCCGGCGCGCGGCGATCGCCTCGGCGATCGCGACCCGGAGGCCCGGCCTGTTCCCCCAGGGAGCCGGGCCTCCGTCGTGCCGGCGTGCGACCGCCGCAGGCCCTTGGACCCCTGCCGCGATGCGGCACCCCGCGCTAGCCTCCAGCCATGACTGCCGCCACCACCCCGCAGACCGATCGCTGGAACGTCCTCGCGATCGTCGCCTTCGTGACCGTCTGGTTCACGGTCATCCTCGGCCTGATCTTCGGCCACATCGCGCTCTCGCAGATCAAGAAGACGGGCGAGAGGGGTCGCGGGCTGGCGCTCGCCGCCGTGATCATCGGATGGATCGCCGTCGCGCTCGGTGCGCTCACCGCGATGTTCCTCCTCATCTTCGGCGGGCTCGCGATTTCCGCGAACTCGTAGATGCGACGCTGCGGACCGGCTGGATCGCCCCGCCTCTCCCCTATTGGCGCGCGAGCGCGGCCCGCAGCTCCGCCTCGTGGTCGACGATGTGCTCGCCCGAGACGTCGAACACGACCCGCTGGATCGTGCCGGTGAACTCGAACGGCGCGGTGTAGGCATCCGTCAGCGGCGCCCCGGCGTCGAGGCCGACGGACACGCCCGAGGCGAGTCCGAGCATGATCGGGATCGTGACGGGCAGGTCGCCGCTCCCGATCGGCTCCCCGTCGACGAACAGCGTCACCGTGGCCGGGGTGCCCTTGCCCTCGCGGATGCTCGGCTGCCCCGTCGGCGCGAACTCCATGCTGAGGATGTGCCTGCCGGTCGGCACGTCGCCGTCGCTCGTGACGTGGAAGTACTCCGCCGCCACGTAGTTGTACGTGTAGACGAGCCGCCCGTCCTTGACGTAAAGGCTGTAACCGCCATCGACGCCGCCCTGGCTGACGATCACGCCCTCGGCGCCGCCGTCCGGGATCTCGACGAGCGCGTTGATGGAGTGCGGGCGGTTCACGAGCCGCGGCGCGGCGCTGCCCGCGACCTCCGAGGTGTGCGGGAAGTACACGTACCGCGAGCGGTCCTTCGCGATCACCGGACGCTGCTCGGCGAAGCGCTGCTGGCCGCGGCCGTCGATGGGCAGCACGTGGTACTTGCCCGCCTCGACGTACCAGAGCGAGATGAGCTCGCCGAGGCGGTCGGGATGGTCCGCGGCAAGGTCGTGGTTCTCGGCGAAGTCCTCGGCGACGTGGTACAGCTCCCAGCCGTCGGCGTCGAGCTCGCGCAGGACGTCGGCCGTGATCGGGTCGCCGAACGCGCGCCCCGACTCCGTGAACGAGGTTCCGGGCCAGGGGCACACGGCGCGCCATCCGTCGTGGTAGATCGAGCGGTGCCCGATCATCTCGAAGTACTGCGTCGTGTGCAGCGAGGTGGCGGATGCATCGGTCAGCGCGTCCTTGAAGCTGACGCCCTCGATCGGCGACTGCGTGACGCCGCGGATCGAGGTCGGCGGCTCGATGCCGAGCAGGTCGAGCACGGTCGGCACCATGTCGATGGCGTGCGCGTACTGGGTGCGGATCTCGCCGCGCGCGGGGATGCGGTTCGTCCACTGCACCATGAACGGGTCGCTGATGCCGCCGCGGTACGTCTCGCGCTTCCACCGCCGGAAGGGGGTGTTGCCGGCCCAGGTCCAGCCCCACGGGTAGTGGTTGAAGTACTTCGGACCGCCGAGGTCGTCGATCGCGGCGAGGTTCTGCTCGAGCGAGTCGGGCACGAAGTTGAAGAACTTGTTCTCGTTGATCGACCCGGTCGGGCCGCCCTCCGCGCTCGCGCCGTTATCGGAAATGAGCATGATGAGCGTGTCGTCGAGCACCCCGAGCTCCTCGAGGAAGGCGAGCAGTCGGCCGATCTGGTGGTCCGTGTGCTCGAGGAAGCCGGCGAAGACCTCCATCATGCGCGAGTACAGCCGGCGCTCGTCGGCCGAGAGCGAGTCCCAGTCCTGCACGTCGGGGTCGTGGCGCGAGAGTTCCGCGTCGGCGGGCACCAGGCCGAGCTCCTTCTGCTTCGCGAACACCCGCTCTCGGTAGACGTCCCATCCCTCGTCGAACATGCCGGCGTACCGGTCGGTGAACTCCTTCGGCGCATGGTGCGGCGCGTGCATCGCGCCGGTGGCGAAGTACGTGAAGAACGGCTTGGTCGGCGCGACCTGCTTCGCATCGGCGATGAACGTGATCGCGCGGTCGACGAGGTCCTCGGTGAGGTGGTATCCCTCCTCGGGCGTCTTGGGCGGTTCGACCCGGTGGTTGTCGTGCACGAGCTCCGGGTAGTACTGGTGCGTGTCGCCGCCGAGGAACCCGTAGTACCGCTCGAACCCGCGCCCGAGCGGCCAACGGTCGTACGGCCCGGCCGCCGTCGCCTGGTCGGTCGGCGTGAGGTGCCACTTGCCGAGGGCGAACGTGTTGTAGCCCTCGCCCTTGAGGATCTCGGCGAGGAACCCGTTCTCGAACGGCACGTTGCCGTCGTATCCCGGGAAGCCCGTCGAGGTCTCGGTGATCGCCGCCATGTGGTTCGAGTGGTGGTTGCGACCGGTCAGGATGCACGTGCGCGACGGCGAGCACAGCGCGGTCGTGTGCATGTTCGCGAACCGCACGCCGCCGGCCGCGATGCGGTCGATGTTCGGCGTGCGGATCGGGCTGCCGTAGCAGCCGAGCTGCCCGTAGCCCATGTCGTCGATGACGATGAACAGCACGTTCGGCGCCCCCTCGGCTGGCCGCAGCGGCTCGGGCCAGGCCGGCGACGACTCGTCGAACGTGCGCGCGATCACGCCCGGGAACGTCGTCCCGGGTCGATACTCGTGCAGCTGCGGTTCCTCGGACATGTCTCCCCCAGACTCGGCCGCGCCGCGGCGGCGCCGCCCCCCGGGAACCTAACAACGGGTCGAAGGCGCCGCCGGGCCTTCGGTCCCGCGCAGGTCAGCGCGACGAATCCCGGCCCGACGGCGACGCCGTCACCGATCTCGAACCCGTTCCGGGCACACGCCGACGCTGGACGTCGGCTGTCCGTCGGGCCATGATGAGCCCCAGACGACCACGTCATCGGGGGGAGGCGAGGGTCGATGTCCGATGCATCCCGACGCCCTGCGTCGAAAGCCGGCACCGAGGCATCCGCTGGGCTCTTCATCTTCGTTCCCGGGCTGCCCGTGCGCCGACGGGGTCGGCCCGGCTGGGTGTCGCTCATCGAACGGATGCGCGCCGAGCTCGGGCCGGGATGGCGCGTCGAGGTGTTCGAGCACGGTGTGCACGCGACCTCGCGCACCGATCCCGACGAGGTGGTGCGGCATCTCGCGGCGCAGATCCGCGACTGGACCGGAGAGTTGTCGACCGACGTCGAGGTTCCGACCGACATCATCCTGGTCGGGCACAGCTTCGGCGGCGTGCTGGCCCGCGCCGCATTCCTGCACGACGCCGGCACCGCCGATCACCCCGGCCGGGAATGGACGCGCCTCGTGCGACGCCTCGTGCTGCTCGGGAGCCCGAACGCCGGCTTCCGGCTGGACGCACCGGGCACTCCGGCGGCGTGGCGCCTGGCCTACGCGCTCGCGACGCCGTTCTTCGACTTCACGATCGAGAACGTGCAGTCCGGCGGCTACTGGATCACCGACCTCCGGCTCCGCTGGCTCGAGACGTTCCGCCGGCTCGAATCGAAGCCGAAGGTCGTCCAGGTGCTCGGCACGTCGGACCGGCTCGTCACGCACGAGGACATCCTCGACCTCCGATTCATGCCGAATTCGACGGTGTACGAGATCCCCGGGGCCGACCATCCGGGTCTGATCGCGATCGACGACGCGCCATCGCCGTCGCGGCGCTACGAGCAGGTGAAGACCGCGATCCTCGGGCGCGCCGACGAGGCGGTGGATGACGAGAAGCAGCTCGACCCCAGCCCCACGGCGTTCATCCTCCACGGCATCCGCGCCTCGGCACTGGGGACCTGGGTCGAGGACCTCGCCACGGCCTATCGGGATGCCGCGGCATCCGATTCGGCACTCGTGGTGAGCCCGGACACCGGCTACTTCACGGCCATGGAGTTCGCGCTCCCGGGGACGCGTCGGCGCAAGGTCCACGAGTTCCTCAAGCTCTACGGTGACGCGTACGCCACCCGCGACCCGGATCTGTTCGTGTTCGCCGGGCACTCGAACGGCACGTACATGATGGCACGCGCGCTCGACCGGGTGCCGTCGATGCGCTTCCGGCGCATCTTCCTCGCCGGGACGGTGCTGCCGCGCCGCTTCGACTGGCAGCGACGCTTCGACCAACGGCAGATCGGGTACTGGGACGAGGACGGCGCGTGGTCGCCCGGAACCATCCGCAATGACCGCGCGACGCGCGACGTGCCCGTCGGGATGCTGTGCTCGTGGCTCAGCGGGCTCGGCAGTGCGGATGTCGGCACCGCCGGCGTCAGCGGGTTCGAGAACGTCTCGAGCGTCACCATCGACCAATCGCGCACCTTCGTCGGCGGCCACGGCGCGGCGCTGGCGAAGCCGGCCCAGTTGGTCGACGTTGCGGGGTACCTCGCCGGGTCGACTCCCCCGGCGTCGGCCGGTCCGTCGGCCGACCTGCCCAGGATGGGCACGACCTCGCCGCTGTTCGCCAGGGCGAGCCGCGCGATCGGGCTCAGGATCGTCGCCTGGGGCGCGATCACCGGGGCGGGCGTGCTCGCCGGCCGGGGCCTCGTCGCGCTCGGGCGCGCTCGAGGCCCCGGAGCGGCGATCGGCACGGGTGCGGCGGGTGCGATCGGCCTGTGGACCCTGCTGCGATCGATCTGATTCGCCCGGTCGCGCCGCCGTGCCGACGCTCGTCGTCAGCCGACCCGCGCGGCCGGGGTCGCACGCGGTGATCGCGCGACGACGTCGAGCCATTCCATGACGGATGCCTCGAGCCGGGCGCTCAGCTCGGCGTCGTGATCGGCGTTCGTCGGATCGGCGAAGAGGTGCGCCGACCCCGGGTAGACCTCGAGCACCCCGTTCGCCTCGGCGACGAGCCCGCGCGCGACCTCGAGGTCGACCCAGGGGTCGTGCTCGGTCGTGTGCACGGCGACCGGGACGCCCGTCGGCCACGGCGTCTCGAAGGCGGCCGACGGGAGGCAGCCCGACATGAGCAGCGCGCCGCGGGCGCCCGGGCGAGTCTGCGCGAGCAGCTGCGCCGGGCCGGTGCCCAGCGAGAAGCCGGCGTACACCAGGCCGGCCGGCAGCGACTGCGCCGCCGCGACCGCGCGATTCGAGAGCTCGGGGATGCCGATCTCGTCGCGGTACGCGACGCCCTCGTCGAGCGTGGCAAAGACCTTGCCGTCGTAGTAGTCGGGCGTGTGCACGACGTGACCCGCCGAGCGCAGCGTCTCGGCGAATGCGAGGACCCCGTCGGTGAGTCCCTGGCCGTGGTGGAAGAGGAGGATCTCGTTCATATTGGACAGCGTACAACTCAATTGATCGGCGTACAATACCTGTATGGGACGAACCGCGGGACAGCGAGCCGGCCTCACCCGGCAGCAGGTCACGGATGCCGCGATGGAGCTGCTGCGCGAGGACGGCCTCGACGCCGTCTCGATGCGACGGGTCGCCGAACGACTCGGCGTCGCGCCGAACAGCATCTACGCGCACGTCGCCGACAAGGCGGCGCTCGTCGACGACCTGATCGACGCGATGCTCGCTGGCGTCCCGACCCCGACCGACGACGGATGGCGCGCCCGCATCGAACGCGTCATGCGCGACAGCCGACGTGAGTTGCTCGCCCATCCCGACCTCGTGCCGTTCGCCTTGGTTCGCCAGTCGGTGGGACCGAACGCGCTGCGCCTCGGCGAGGCCACGCTCGGTGCGCTCCGCGAGGCCGGGCTGGATGGCGCGGCCGCCGTCACGGGGCTCCAGTTGCTGCTCGTGCACACCATCGGGTCGGCGGCGTTCGAGACCGGCCGCACGCGGGACCCCGACCCCGCAGCACGGGGTCGCCGCGGACGCGAGCGGGCGGCGGAGTTCGGCGGCGTGACCGCCGAGCTCAGCGAGCCGATCTCGCGGTGGAGCGGTGACGAGGTCTTCGAGCGCGGCCTCGGCTGGCTGCTCGACGGGCTGGTGTCGGGCTCGGCCGACGCACGCTGACCACGGCCACGGGCACGCCGGCGACGACGCCGCCGCAGCCCGGCGGGTTCTACGGCGGCTGGATCACCTCGAACGTCGTCGGCCCGTTCAAGGGCGGTCCGGGCTCCTTCGGCTGGTAGCCGCGCCGGCCTCGAGGTCTCCGGGCACGCGACCCCGCACGCTCACTCGACGATCGTGCACGGGGTGAACCCGCTCTTTGCGGGCGAGAGCAGAGTGCCGCCGACGCCGATGGTGCCGGGTGCACTGCCCGGGTTGAGGGAGTTCACGGACGCCTCGACCGCGGGCGAAGCCGTCTGGCCCGCCGGCAGCCCCTGGATGCCGAACACGTTGATGGCCGGGTCGGTCGTGATCTTGGAGAGCTGGATGCCGGGTGCCGTGAACCCGAACCCCGGATCGAGCGAGCCCGTGGTGACGTTGTTCGTGATCGCGAGGCAGAGTGCGGCGTCTCCGCCGAACGGCGAGCCCGACGACGCGCGGATGCCCGCGAGGCCCGGGCCGGTCGGGGCGGCGACCGTGTTGAACACGACCTGCGCCGTGACGATGCCCGAGTCGGCGGCCTCGACGGCGATGCCCGGCCCACCGGCCGCGCTGATCTCGTTGTTCGCCACCACGAGGGCGAGCTTGGCCGAGGCGCTGCCGAGCGTGCTCGCCGTCGCGGCGATGCCCGCGCACCCCGACGCACTGCCCGCGGCGATCTTGTTGACCGCGATGACGGCGGTGACGTTCGCCTGGCCCGCCGCGGTCAACCCGATCGCCTGGCAGTCCACATGCCGGATCGGGTCACCCACTTCGCCGTTGCGCGAGACGGCGAGATTGGCGTCGGCCCCGCCGGACACCTGGATGTCGACGAACCCGTCGGGCTGCTGCCCGACACCGCCGTCGCCGCCGTCCATGCGGTTGCCCACGACGGCGACGAAGTCCTGGTCGCTGTTCGGCACCCCGAGCGTCGACTTCGCGGTGCCCGCCGTGTTGCCGCCGAGGAGGCGGATGCCGTACCCGGCACGGAAGTCCGTGATCGTGTTCGACGCGATCGTCGCCTTGGTGATCGTCGCGGCGCCGGTCGCGCTGCCGGTGGCCGACAGCACGATCGCGGAGCCGGGCGTGAGCAGGTCGCCCGCGTCCGAGATGCGGTTGCCGCTGATCGTCACCAACGGGATCGTGCCGCCGCGGTTCGCGATCGAGACGCCGGATGCCTCGTTGAGCTCGAGCACGTTGTTCGAGATGTCCACCGTGCCCGAGAGGTTCGACAGCGCACTGCCGTCGAAGGCGATGCCGTCTTCGCCGTCGGCGTCGCCCGCGCCCGTGATCGTGCCGTCGCGGAACGTGAACCCGGCGACATCCGCCCCGCTGATGCCGTTGCCGGCGGGGTTCACGATGCGCATGTTGCGGAGCGAGACATCCGCGGTGCCGGAGAGGTCGATCGCATGGTTCGTGGCGGCGGCGATGGTGCCGCCCGAGGCGTCGCCGCCCTGTGCCGCGCTGCCGCCGCCCGTGACGTGCAGGCCGCCTGCGGAGCCAGTCGAAACCAGCCTGATGCCCGAAGGCGCCCCGTTCGCTGAGATGCGTTCGAACGTGACGTCGTCGGCTCCGATGCTTGTCCCGGAGATCGAGAGCGCGACGCCGGTCGTGCTCGCGAGCCGGTTGCCCGTGCCGGTGACGACGATGGTGCCGGACGTGTGCGCGTCGAGGGCCCCGCCGCTTGTCGTCGCGACGTCGAGCCCGCCGCCCGTGATCGACAGGCGGTGCCCGCCGGATGCGCCGAACTCGATGCCGGTCGATGTGCCGGTCTCGAGGTGCTTGGACGCCCCGGACAGCACGGTCGCCCCACCGGTGTTGCCGACCACCCTGACGCCGCCGCCCGCATCGCTGCCGTCGGTGATCGACCCCGAGAGGGTCACGGTGCCGCCGGTGCGGTTCAGGATCTCGACGCTGTTCGTCGCGGGTCCGTCGTTGATCGAGCCGCCGTACGAGATGTCGCCGCTGCCGCCGACCACGCGGATCTGAGTCAAGCCGAACGCTCCCCCGGAGAGCTCGCCGCTCGCCGCCGAGAACGAGCCTGCGCCGATCTGGTCGATGTTGATGCCGAACACGTTGCTCTTCGTCGCGGTGACCTCGTCGAACGAGAGCGACGAACCTGCCGATGCAACGACCTGGACCGCCGGCCCGTTGGTCGCGACGATCTTCGCGGTCGCACTCGCGGGCACCGTCACCGGGCCGGTCAAGTTGAGGCTGAAGACCGCCTGGCTCGAGTTCGTCGTGCGCAGGTCGAGGTCGCCGAATGCGACGGCGCCGGTCGTCTGCTGCAGGAAGATGCCGCCGGTACCGCCGGTACCGCCGTCGACGACGACCCGGTCGATCTGGCTGCCTTCGAGGTTGGTACCCTGCGCGAGCAGCGCCCAGCCGGTGCCCGTGGTCCGGATCTGCACGGTCGCCGCGGGGTCGAACACGACCTTCGCGGTGTCGTCGACGAGCACGCCGAAACCGGTGACGTCGACCTCGAGGTCGCCGATCGTGTTCGTGCCCGTCGCGCCCTGCAGGGCGAGCCCGATGCCGCCCGCCACGGTGTCGATGATGCGCACGTCGTCGATGGTCACATCGCCCGCCGGGTCGGCGTTGTAGTCGACGACGCCGATGCCGCCCGCCACGGTGACGGGGTGCACCTCGAGCCCCGCGATGCGGTTGCCGACGCCGAGTCCGACGACGTACGTTCCGCCGGCCGCGGTCGTCGTGATCGTCGGTCGCTTCGCCGGGTCGCCCGTGTGCAGGGTGCGACCGCCGACGACGAGGTCGGATGCCTCGCCGATGAGCTGCTGGTCGTCGTCGAGCACGATGCCGTCGGCGTAGCCGGTCGTGGTGCCGTCGCCCGCGAAGACGAACACGTCGTCGCCGTCGGCACTCGCCGCAGCGGCCTGCGCGAGCGTGTCGAACGGCTCGGCCGATGTACCGCTGTCGCCCGGCGCGTCGTTGTCGACGTACCAGACGCAGTCGGCGATCGCGATCGTCACGTGGCCGGTGTCGGTGAGCGGCACGACGGGCCCCTGGTCGGTGAGGGTGTAGTCGAAGCCGTCCGAGACGGTCGTGCACCCTGCCGGCGGCGTGTAGACGACGTCGCCGTCGGCTTCGATCGTCACGCTCCCGCCCTGCTCGGTCGCGAACGTGCCGGGCACGATGGCGAGCACGGTCCCGGGGTCCTGGTCGGTGTCGCCGTCGAGCAGGTCGCCGGTGATCGTGAGGTGCGGGCCGGCGACTGCCGGCGGCCCGTCGGTCGGGTCGTCGATGACGAGCACCGTGTTGCCGATGGCCGAGTCGGCTCCGTCGAAGGTCTCGTCGTCGGCGACGGGCGCGTCGGCCTCGCAGGTGACCTGCACGCTCACGAGCGCGGTCGACCCACCGGGCGCGAGCGTGTACGTGAAGGTGTCGGGTCCGTCACCGCTCGGCAGGTTGCAGTACCCGGGGGGCGAGTCGTACGTGAGGCCGGTGCCGCCACCCGTGATGACGACCGTGCCGATGCCCGGCTGCGTCACGTTCGCGATGCTGATCGGGCCGCCGTCGACGTCGGTGTCGTTCGCGAGCACGTCGATCGCCGTGGCCGGGGCATCCTCGTCGAAGGTCGCGTCGTCGTTCACGGCGATCGGGGCGTCGTCGACGCAGGCGACCGTGACGCTGACCGTTGCCGTCGAGCCGCCCGGCGCGAGCGTGTAGGTGAAGTCGTCGGTCACGGTGCCGGGCGGGGCGTTGCAGGAGTCCGCGTCGGGTTGGTAGGTGACGGATGCCGCGTCGGCCGCGAGCACGACGGTGCCGTGCGCCGGCTGGCTGACCTGGCTGATCGAGATCGGACCGCCGTCGGGATCGGTGTCGTTCGCGAGGAGATCGAGCGTCGAGGCGGCGGAGTCCTCCGTGACGTTCGCGGCGTCGTCGACGGCCGTGGGCGGCACGTCTTCGACCACGTCGAGCACCGAGACGGTGAAGACCTCCTCGCGGGCACCGCCGTACCCGTCGGTGCCGCGCACCCGGATCGAGTAGCTCGCCTTCGTCTCGAAGTCGAAGCTCGCGGCGGTCTTGAGCGTCGTTCCGGTGATCGTGAACGAGGCGTTGTCGGCGTCGCCCGTGCCGCTCACGAGGGCGAATGCGGGCGTGGCGGCCGGATCGGGGTCGACGAGGCCGAGCGTGCCGACGGTCGTGCCGGCGGGCTCGTTCTCGAGCACGTCGGCGTTCGAGAGGGTCAGGTCGCTCGGGTCGTGGTTGCCGATGACGTACCGCTGCTCGCCGGCGAGGCACTCGGTCGACGCAGCCACTCGCCGCAGCACCCCGGAGCTCGGCGCGCAGAAGAACACGGGCTGCCCGTTCGTCGTCGGCACGACCAGCACGGCGCCGGCAGGCTTCGCGCCCATGCACGCCTTCGCCGACGTGTAGCGCCGCACCGACCCGTCGGGCTGGATGCACAGCGACGTCGGCCCCGGCCAGATGGTGACCGCAGTCTCCTGCTTGGGGCGGCAGTCGCTGGCCGTCGCCGCGGCGCGCATCAGGCCGTTCGACTTCTGCGCGCACGCCACGCGCAGCTCGGTGGCGGCGGTGTCGGCGAAGGCGACCGACGGCGTGACGAGCGCGAGGATCATCGCCGTCACAGCAAGCAGCACGACGACGAATCGAGATGGCGGATTCGTTGCCCGCGCACCGAGCCGGAAGTTCAGGACAGACGCGTGGGACATCGGGTCTCCTCTGGCCGCCGTGGCCATCGAGACGCATCGTCGCGGCGAGGCACGGCACTGAGGCCAACATTCGACCACGCCGGAACAGCGCGCCAGCCCGCGAACGGGGGTCGCGTCCTCGGCCGATCGGCCGAGGCGGCCGGAGCCGGACGGCCGATGTGCGCTGCGACCCGCACGGCGAGCATCGACGTATGACGACCGCTCTCCGCACCGCGCCAGGCACACGCCGTCCCCGCCTTCCCGAGTGGCTCGCGCCCGCCGGCCTCATCGCGCTCAGCCTCGTGCCCGTCGCGGCCGGGGCCTTCCGCCTCACCACGCTCGCGACCGGCGCCCGGGTGACCGCCGAGAACGCCCGTTTCGTGGACTCCCCCGTGCCGGTGATCGTCCACATCATCGGCTCGGTCGTGTTCCTCGTGCTCGGCGCCCTGCAGTTCGTGCCATCCCTCCGCCGACGGCGCTGGCACCGCATCGCCGGTCGCATCGTCGCGCCCGCGGGCCTGCTCTCGGCCGGGTCGGCGCTCTGGATGACTCTCTTCTACGAGATGCCCGCCATCAACGGCCCGGCCCTGTTCGTGATGCGACTCGTGTTCGCCTCGGCGATGGCCGCCGCGATCGTGGTCGCCTTCGGCGCCATCCGTCGGGGCGACGCTACGACGCACAGCGCGTGGATGACTCGTGCCTACGCGATCGGCCTCGGCGCCGGCACGCAGGTGCTGACCTTCCTGCCGTGGACGCTCGTGCTCGGCGCGCCCGACCAGGCCATGCACTCGGTGCTGATGGGCGCCGGCTGGGTGATCAACCTCGTCGTCGCCGAGTTCGTCATCCGGCGCCGCGCGGCGGGCACCGCCCGAGGGCCCCGCCGTTCCCGTACTTCCGGCCGATCCGCGGCGGCGAGCGCGCGCCTATCATGAGCGGCATGACGAGTCCCGTCCGGGCGCTGTGGGATGCTCCGGCCGCCTCCCCGCCGCCGCCCCGCCGGGTCTGGCGCGACTGGGCGCTCGTCGCGGCGCTCCCGCCGCTCATCCTCATCGAGGCGGCCCTGCGAGCGGATGTCCCGTGGCGCTGGCTCTGGGCGGTCGTGCTGGTGGTGCTCGTGCCGACGCTGCTGTGGCGCCGCATCCGCCCCTTCACGATGCTGGCGATCCCGTTCGGCGTCGGAACGGCCGTCGGCCTCGCGACCGGCGGCGACCCGCAGCTGTTCGGCACGGCGTACTTCCTGATCCTCGTCTACGCGGTGATGCGGTGGGGATCGGGCCGCGCGATGCTCGGCGGCGCGGCGCTCGTGATCGCCGGCGCGCTCGTCTCCCTGCCGTTCGGCGATCCGACGCCCGGCGACGTGGTCGGCGGCATCGCGGTCGCGGCGACGACGATGGCGCTGGGCATCGTCTTCCGGCAGCGGGCGGCCGCGCGGGCGCGGGAGCTCGATCGCGTGCGGCTCGTCGAACGCGAGCAGCTCGCGCGCGACCTGCACGACACGGTCGCACACCACGTCTCGGCGATCGCGATCCAGGCGCAGGCGGGCGGCGCCGTCGCCGAGTCCGACCCGGAGGCGGCGGCCGAGGCCCTCCGCGTCATCGAGGGCGAGGCATCCCGGACCCTCGACGAGATGCGATCGATGGTCGGGGTCCTGAGGCGAGCGGATGCCGCGGAGCTGGCGCCGACGCCCGGCATCGCCGACATCCGGCGGCTCGCGCGGGCCGGCCCGAGCGCGCCCGGCGACGGGGGCGTCCGCGCATTCGGGAACGACCCCGCCTCGACCCCGTCCGACTCTCCCACCGCCCGCGACGACCGATCCGCGGCCGCGTCCGGTGACCCGGCCATCGACGTGCGCATCGATGGCGACCCCGACGCCGTACCGCCGGCCGTCGGCGCCGCGGTCTTCCGCATCGCGCAGGAGGCCGTGACGAACGCACGTCGGCACGCGCGCGACGCCACGCGAGTCGACGTCCGCGTGCGGGTCGCCGGCGACGGCGTGCGGGTCGACGTGGTCGACGACGGTGCGCCCGCGGCATCCGTCGCCCCCGGATTCGGCCTGACCGGCATGGCCGAGCGCGCCGCCGTGCTGGGCGGCACCTGCACCGCAGGGCCCGCCCCCGACGGCCGCGGCTGGGTCGTCACCGCGGTGCTGCCGCGCGACGGATGGTCGGCGTGAGCGACCGCGCGCCCGTGCGGGTGCTCATCGCCGACGACCAGGATCTCGTGCGCGCCGGGCTGCGCATGATCCTGAACGCGCAGCCCGGCATCGAGGTCGTCGGCGAGGCTGTCGACGGTGTCGAGGCCGTGGCCCTCGCGCGCGACCTCCGGCCCGACGTCTGCCTGCTCGACATCCGCATGCCCGCCATGGACGGCCTCGAGGCCACGCGCCTGCTGGCCGGCGCGGACGTCGCCGACCCGATCCCCGTCGTCGTGATCACGACGTTCGACCTCGACGAGTACGTCTACGGCGCGCTTCGCGCCGGCGCGCGCGGGTTCCTCCTGAAGAACGCCGGGCCGACGATGCTCGCCGAAGCCGTGCACGCCGCGGCCCGGGGCGACGCGCTCATCGACCCGAACGTGACCGTCCGGCTCATCGAGGCGTTCGCCGGGTCGGATGCCGCATCCGCGCGATCCAAGGCGGCGCCCCCGCCCGCGACCCCGCTGACCGACCGCGAGGAGGACGTGCTCGCCGCCGTCGCCCGCGGCCTCGGCAACGACGAGATCGGCCGGGCGCTGCACATCTCACTGAGCACGGTGAAGACGCACGTCGCGAGCCTCATGGCGAAGATCGGCGTGCGCAACCGCGTCGAGCTCGCGATCTGGGCGCACGAGCGCGGTGCGGTGCGCTGAAGCGGGGGCGTCGCCGGGCCGCCGTGGTCGGATCGTAGCGGGCATGCTCAGGCGGTCCTTACGCCGAGATCCGCCCTGTTCCGGGCACACGTCGCGTCGGCACGAGCGCATGGGGGATGGTCCGGCCGCCTGACGGCTCGTTTCGTCGATCACTCATCCGCGTCTCCCCGGAGCCGCGAGTCCGGGACAGCCCGGTGACCGCCGATCGGGCGATGCGGTGGGCTTCGAACACGTACCGCCACTGGAGGCGGCACGGTTCGAGAATGGAGAGACCCATGCCTGAGAAGCGAAATATCGGCCGCGCACTCGATGCCCGACTGGTCAACCCGGATGTCACGCTCGCTCGCCTGGTCGAGGCGGGACAACGGCTCAGCGAACTGGACGGCACGGTGAGCGTGCCCACGCTCATCGGCGACTGGTACGTGTACCACCAGCTGCCCGAGGGCGTTGACGAGATGATCTCTTCCGAGCACGTGAAGGTGCTCGCGGAGTTCGGCGTCATCGACCTGGATGCCACGCTCGGCTCGGTCGTCGAGGCGAACGCGTTGGAGACCGCCCTCGAGAAGGCGGGCGCGACGCTCGTCGGCCCCTGGTATGTCTACAAGTCCGGTATTGCGGACGATGGCATCGAAGAGGTCATCATCACCGAGGGTACGAGGTGATCATGGGCCGGCCGGCGGGCGGCCTCGGCGCCCTGACGAGGGACGAGCGGTACTGGGCGCACGTCGGCTGGCTCGATCGTCATCTCCACGCGTTCACTTCGGACCAGGGAGTCACCCGGATCCAGCAGATCCAGCGCTGCGGCGAGCTCGCGCTCGCCCTTCGTACGCGGGTGCTCACCGAGGGGTCGGTCGATGCCCTGGGCTGGCTGCCATGGCGCGACTCCCTCGTGGCGTACCTCGACCGCGACTCCATCCGGGAGCGCTCCCGCGCGGAGCTTCCGACGGCGCACGCATGGCTCATGCCGTACGTCGTGCTCCGCAGCCTCGACCTGTGGTCGGACTCGTGGCACGATCAGACCCTCCGGGCCGCGCAGCGCTGGGGATTCCCCGAGACGCTCGAGGTAGTGCCCTACCGCCGAGCGGATCAGCTCTTCTTCCTTCAGTTGCTCGATCCATCCCGTGCTCCTGAACTGCGAACGGCGATCGATCGGACGTCACTTGCGTCCGGTCCGAGCATCATCCATGCCGATCGCGATGCCGCGTACAGTGTCACGCACACCATCCTGTACGCGACCTCCTTCGGGCTGGTCCCGGTCGATGCGTCATGGCCACACCTGCAGGCCGCCCGCCACTTCGTCGAATCCGCCCTGGTGCGCTTCACGCGCCGACGCGACTGGGATCTCGTCGGCGAGCTCCTGATCTGCATGAAGCTGCTGCCTGGCGCGAACCGGGAGCTCGCGCAGGAGTCGGAGCGGCAGTTCGCCTCCGCCGTCCGCCCGGACGGGGCGATTCTGCCCTCGGATGCCACGGCCCGTGCCCTGGACGCGATGGACCGCATCGAGCCGCAGGCCGACTTCGATGCGGTTTACCACACCACTCTGGTCGGCTTGTTCCTCGCCGCTTCCACGCCGCGCAGCGCACCTGCGGCCTCGCACCGGGTCTGGCGAACCGGACCGCAACGCGACATCGCCTCGCCGAAGCTCCTGGCGGTCGCCCATCTCGGGCGTGCCGAGGGCGTGCGAACCGCACCCGAAACCGAACCCGAGGGCGTCGCGAAGATCGGCTGGGACACGACGCTCCGCGTGGACCGCCTGGAACTCGCCGCGACCCTCCGGAGCGGGCCCGACCCGACCAACGACCCCGAGGTCCTCATCGCGCTGGCTACGGCGCTCGCGGCCGAACGCGACTACGGAGCGCTCATCGGGGTACTCGGCTGGCTCGTAGAACTCGGCCGGTGGGACGAGTTGGCCGACGCGTGCTTGGAATTGCTCCTCGACCATCAGTTGCCGGACGGGCGCATCGGGTTGCTCGACGCTCGCCTCAGCGACGCCGACGAGACCACCAAAGCAGTCGTCTATTCGACGTTGACCGACCGGTTCGTCGGCCTGTGCGATCGAATCGAGCATGCGCGGCACGGCAGTGACGAACTGCTCCGCGCACCTGCAGCAGCAGGGTGAACCCGTCGCGGTGCGTCTTCTCGACCGCGGCGAGGTCCTCGCCCGCACGTTCCTGCGCCGCTTCATCGGCGATCCCTAGGGCATCGGCATCTCGCTGATCCGCTGGGCGTCCGCGACACGATCGGTCGCGCACTCTTGACGCACGCGGCGGGGCTCGCCGGCGATGACGACGACGCTCCCGTCCGCGTCGCCCTCGCGAGCGCGCTCATGGTCGGCGTCGCCTTCCACACCCGCATCCTGGGGGTCGACGCGCTCGAACCGCTCGACATCGACGAGCTCGCCGCCCGCCTCGGCCCCGCCCTGCAGGCGGTGCTCGTGGGCGCGCGCGGCGCGTCGTCCTGAGACGAGAGCCCCGAACCATCCGCCGACGCCCGACCTCGAGACGAAGCCGGGCGCCGGTCGTCAGTCTGCGCCGCCGGGCCTCCGCACCAGCTCGAGCCCGGCGCCGGCGAACTGCCGGACGCTGGCATCGGGCAGGAACGCTCGGGTCAGGGCGGCTCCGATCCGGGTGAGGTCGGCTTCGTCGCGGTAGAGCAGGTAGAGCTGCTCGAAGCGCGGGTTGAACTTGCCCTTGAACCGATGGAGCGACTGGAAGCCGTACACCGGCTCGAGCACCCTCGACAGCAGCTCGGAGAGCTCGGCGATCCTCCCGGCGTCCGGCGGGTAGTCGTGGGTCAGTGGCGCGCCCGACAGCGACATGATCTCCGCCCCCTCCTCGGCGAAGCGCTGCGCCGACGAGCCGATGAGGAACTCCATCACGGGCCCGAACCCGTGCTCGCGGCGGCGCATGAGCTCCAGCGTCCATCCGCGGATGCCGGCGTCGCCGTAGACCGGCAGCCACGACAGGAACCCGTCGACATCCCCCTTCGGCGAGATCGCGAGCGCGAGCCGCACCTCGGGGTCGGCGGCCTCGTCGAGCGTTCCGAGGGTGAAGCCCATCTCGGGAAGGTCCTTGTCGCCGACCCACTGCTCGCTGATGGCCCGCAGTTGGGCTCGGATGCCCCAGCTCTCGTCGGCCAGTCGCGTCAGGCGGAACTCCATCCCCTCGCGCTCGGCTCGGTTCAGCGCACCGCGCACCGCGGCCCACCGCTTGCCCGAGAACGCGAGCCCCTCGAGGTCGACGATGGTGTCGTCGGCGACGACCAGGCTGCGCCATCCGTCGGGAACGGCCGCCCGGGTGGCCTCGCCCGAGCTGAAGAAGCAGGGCACGAGCCCCGCGTGCTCGGCCATGTCGATGAACTCCAGCACCGACTCGTCGCGCGATGCGGCCGGTCCGAGCGGGTCGGCGAGCACGAGCGCGACGCCGGCCCGGCGCTGGTAGGCGACGATGCCGGACGACGTGCGGGCGTACTGCATGTGCGGCCAGGTGGTCATCCACGACAGCGTGCCGCCGCCGTGCGCGCGGAGTTCCCGTGCGACGTCGTCGCGCGTCGGCGCGGGCGCGATGCCGAGCTCGGACCGGCGCCCCGCCGCGAACGCCCGGCGGACGGTGATCAGGTAGACGGCCATCATCAGCCAGAGGATGCCGGTGGCGATCGCGACGCCGGCGTCGCCGCCGATCACGGCGTCGGCCTCGGCATCGCGGAGCACGGTCAGGAGCAGCACCACGAGCGCGACCGACACCAAGAAGTTGAGCAGACCCCAGATGACCGTCAGCACCCAGGCCCAGCGTCGACCACGCACCAGGCCGTTGGTGACGATGAGGATGACGGCGACGTCGAGGGCGAGGTCGACGAGCGAGCCGCCGGCTGGCTCGGTGCGACCGAACGGGCCGAAGGTGGGCGCGAGCGTGGTGAGCAGCACGATGGCGCCGAGGGCGAGGCTCGCGATGCCCGCGATGATCCGCTGCTCGTGCACGGTCGTCCGCTGGACCTTCAGCGACCGGTCGACGACCAGCACGAGGCCCACGGCGAAGGCGTGCTCGAGGTCGGCGAGGCTCCCCCAGAACAGCAGCGTGACCACACTGAACGCGATGAGCACCAGCCACGCCCGCACCCGCCAGGGCTGCACGAACAGCCCGACCGCGGCGGCGATGCACGCCACGGTGCCGCCCGACGGCCCGACATCGAGTACGGTGGCCTCGAGTTGGGCCCACGGCCACGGCAGCAGGGCGGCGAGCCAGAGGAACAGCGCGCTCGCGAGGATCGCGAACAGCTGCCCGACCCAGAAGTACCCGAGCGCGGTGCGCGTGCCGCGCTTGATCTCGAGGAACGCCATGCCCGCGAAGCTCGCGATCGCGAACAGGTAGACGACAGGATGGTCGACGAAGAACGTGCCGGTGATCGGGGTCCAGAACTTGCCCTCGGCGAAGGCGGGAAGCCCGTAGGCGACGCTCTCGAACAGCGGATGGTCGACGAACGGCGACCACAGCGCCCCGGTCGCGAGCCCCGCGATGAGGATGACCGCGACCGTGGCGATCGTCGCGGGCGCCTTCGTCACGATCGCGGCGAACCGCCGTGATGTCTCGGCATCGGTCGCCTGTGTCGTCGCCATCGCTTCCCCCGGGTCGCGCTCGCCTCCCCCGACCCTAGCGGGAGGCTCCCTGCGCGCCGGGGTGGTGACGCCCGACTGGCGCCGGAAGGCAGACGGCTGCCGCACGCGGCGCACGAGTACGACGAACGCCCGGCACCTGATGGGGTGCCGGGCCTTCGTTGCTCGTTGGACGAATTGTCGCGGTCGGGGCGGGTGCCGGACGCCGAATTCCGTCCAAGCGGGGATATGGGGGCGGCGGAGGGGCGGCGCACGCCCGCCGGCCCACGCCAAGGACTCCGAACCATGGTGACATCGCCATCCGGCTGCTGGACGAGGCGGTGCGACCGCGCCAAAATTGGCGTGCGACGACCAGCATCGCCGGGGGAAGGGCGCTTGTCATGTCCGAGTATCTGAAGGAATGGTGGAAGCAGCCTTGGGTGCGCTGGGACCACCTCGCACCGCTGCAACCGAAGCTCAGCGTGACGGATGTCTCGCCGCGCGAGGGGTGGCCCGGAACCGTCGTCGAGATCCGCGGTACGCGCTTCGACGCGAATCGCGACGCCGACGTTGTCATGATCGGCGGCGATCGAGCGCTGGTCCTCGAGGCCTCCGCTGAACGGCTGCTCGTGATGGCAGGCGAGCAGACGCAGAGCGGACCGATCACGGTCGAGGTCGCCGGCAAGCTCGCCGACGGCGGCGAGTTCAGCGTCCTCGACTGGCCCGACCCCGATGACCCGACGACACACGGTGCACCCAGGTTCTTCCATGGGCCGCAGGACGGCACGCCTCAGACGAACCGCACGAATCAGCGGGTCATGACGATCATCACCTACCCCACCGACCACGATCCGGGCGGCGCAGTGGCGCGGGCGAATCTGCGGACCGACATCATCAACCGCGTCGACACCGCCCGTGACTACTGGAACCGAGCCTCCTACGGCTCGACGACCTGGTCCGTCGACGTGACCGACTGGGTGCCGCTCCCCCAGCCCCGGCGCACCTACTTCTGGGAGCAGCGGGACATCGATGACGCCCGCCTGCACTACCTGTCCCTCGCCCGGACGATGATCCGTGACGGGTCGAGCATCATCACCTCGACGAGCGGTGCGGGGTTCATCCCGATCGACCATCCGTCGCCGCTCTCGTGGAGCTTCCTTCTGGGCAAGGCGCCTGACGCCACGCCCGTCCGCGCTCTGAAGCGGGTCGGGTCGACGCTGTACGTCGGAACCGCCGGAGGTCGCTTCGCCGTCTACGACGCGTCCACTCCCGGCTCGGCGGTGCTCCGGGGCGCCGTCGACCTCGGCAACCCGGTGTGGGACATCGACGTCACCGGCACGACGGCGTTCGTCGCGCTCGGCCCAGGCGGGATCGCGAGGGTGGACGTGTCGAATCCCGCTCTGCCGTCGGTGCTGGCGCCCGGGGTCGGCACCGGTTCGAACTGGACGACGCGCGTCGCCGTCGCGGGCGGTCGTGTGTACTCCAACCGCGGGGCGACACTCCGGGTCGACACGATCTCGGGCGGAGGCGGGCTCACGAACCTCGCCGCTCTCGGACTCGACGAATGGATCACCGACATAGTCGTGGCCGGAAGCATCTGCGCGGTCGCGACGGACGGCGCGGGCCTCGTTGCGGTCGAGGTCACTCCCGGCGGCGCCGTCGTCCGCGGCGAGCATGCTGAGCACCCCCACCTGCGCTCCATACGGCTCGCGGGTACGCGCGCGTTCGCGGCGGCGTCTGAGGATGGGCTCGTCGCCTACGACCTCAGCAATCTCGCTGCACCGGTGAAGCTGGGAGTGAGGAAGTTCCGCAAACCTGCCTATGCGCTGAGCGTCACCGGCGATGAAGCAGTGGTCGCCGTCGGCTCGACCGTGCTCGTCTCGGTGAAGATCAGCGACCCGACGAATATGGCAGTGAACGGTACCGAGCTCGATTCGGGCTCCGAGGGCGACCTGCCCGGTCGCCGCGCCGCGCTGCACCTCGCCATCGACGGTCAGAACCTGATCAAGGACGCGAACCGCTTCTACGTCGATGCTCTGCGAGCCTGGTACGCCACCACGGGTCGTTCGATGGCTGATCTCGATTCCTACGAGGGCGTGGTGGTCGTCGTGAACGGCCCGTTCCTCCGTGGACAAAGCGGACTCTCGTCCGGGTTCGACGCTGGAGCCGGCCGCATCGAGAACTTCAACGCCAAGAAGGGCGTGTTCTACGTGGCATCCAACTTCACGTGGGACCGATTCGCTCACGAAATCGTCCACTGGCTCGGCATCTCCGACATATACGAAGAGGCGTTCTCGAACGGCACCATCCTGGCGGGATCGGCCGAGGCGTGGTGCATGAGCGGCCTGCATCACCTCGGACCGCTGTTCAGCGCACAGCGCACCGCCGACATCCTGAAGTGGTGGACCATCGGCGACGCGCCGTCGGACAACGTGAAGCAGCTCACCTGGTCGGCCACCACACAGCTCGACCAGTCGTTCGACCTGGTCGCTCACGGCGCGACAGCGGATGCTGCGAGCGACCGCTGGCACGCGCTGAAGCTCGTCGCGGCGAGTGGGCTCGCGTACTGGGTCGAGCTCCGGCAAGCCAGTCCGCCTGGCCTCCCGTTCGACCAGAATCTGCCGGTTCCTGCCGGTCAACCCGGTCGCGTCGTCGTGATCCGCGCGACCGAGGAGAAGAGCGTGCTCAACAATACGTTCGAGCGGCCATTGCAGCTGATGGGCGCGCTCAGAGAGGGCCAGCAGGCGGTGGATGCGATCCGCAACCTCGTGATCACGGTCGAGTCGGAGGTGCAACCCGACCCGCTCGTCCAACGGGTCCGTGTGCGCTGGAACCAGCCGATCCCGGACACTCCGGACGGCACGTTCGACATGACGATCACGCCGTGGAATCTCACGACGTACGAGACGGTCGATATCTGGATCGATTCGTCCCGTGGTCCGGCGGGCACCTACGACTTCCATGAGGAAGGCGACCCGGGACGCCCGATCCTGAGCGGCGACCGACCGTGGGTCGGCCACGACAACACGATCCACGCGCGCGTTCGCAACACCGGCCCCCAGAAGGCGGAGCACGTCTGGGTGTCGTGCTACATCACGCAGCCGCCGGGCATCGGCGACAACGGCGATTGGCAGTTGCTCGAGACCACAGAGGTCGCCGAGATCCCCGGCCACGGCGAGGTCGTCGTCGATTTCGCATGGCGACCGAGCGTCGCAGCGCATACCTGCATCTCGGTCGCCGTGCTGCCGCAGCTCGGCGAGATCGACGTCGACAACAACTTCGCACAGGAGAACGTGGCGATCTTCGACAGCCCGTCGAGCTCGTCTCACAAGCCGGTGATCCTCGCCGCCGAGGTGCGCAGTCCGTTCACCATCCTGAAACGGATCGACCTGATCGTCGACCGCCTTCCCGAGGGATGGCACGCCGTCGTGGATACCTCGCACGTCTGGCTCGAGGACCATGCATCGGCGCCCGTCCGTACGATCATCTGGACGGATGTCGAGACCTGGGGCCTCGAGTTCGGCCCCGGCGAACGGCTCGCCCTCCCGACGGTGTCAGGGTGGACGCGTTACGTCGACGAGTACCGGTCGATCGGCGGCATACTTGCCCCGGTGCGCGCGGTGCCGGGCGTCAAGATCGACTTCGGGCTCGAGGCCGGCGGTGACGCGCTCTACGTATGGGGCGTACTCGAACCGGGCGCTTGGGATGTCCCGATCGTGGTCGAGATCGTCGACGAACACGGCGAGACCTGGAGGCTGTACACGACCAGCGAGTCCGACGGGCGGTTCCACGCTTCGACGCCCGACGACGGCATCACGTTGGAGCCGGGCACCTACAGCGTCCAGGTGTTCACCAGCGGCAGTCCGAACGCAGCGGAGACGGAGTCGGCGATCCAGGTGGTCGACCTGACGTAGCCGCCCGAGTGTCGAGGGGTCCATCCTGCTCATGCACGTGCGGTCCACGCCACCGAACGACCGCGTCCCGGGCTTCCGCGGTCGATGTCGCAGAAGCCCGGGATGTCAGCAGGAATCGAATCGCGCCGTCCCGAGGCGGTGCTCCACTCGCGCAATGTTCGGGAGCGAAGCGCAGCCCGTATGCGACGAGTCCCGGGAACTGGTGCGTCAGGCAACCAGTTCCCGGGACTCGCGGGTGTTGGAGTGTCGATAGCGCCGCTGCGCGGTGATCCTCGACCCCAGTTCGGGCTACGCCGCCTGCGCCAGGTCCACCGTCGCGTTCGGCACGGATGCCACGACGAACTCGCCGTCGGCGGCATCCACCCGCACGCCCTCGCCGTCGCCGAGGGCGCCGGCGACGAAGAGGTCGGCGATGCGGTCGTCGATCTCGCGCTGGATCAGGCGACGCAGCGGACGAGCACCGTACTCGGGCTCGTAGCCGCGCTCCGCGAGGAGCGCCACCGCGGCATCCGTCACCTCGAAGCCGATCTCGCGCGCGGCCAGCCGCGACGAGGTCGCACCCAGCATCAGGCGCACGATCTCAGCGATCTCGGCCGACGACAGCTTCTGGAACAGCACGATCTCGTCGATGCGGTTCAGGAACTCCGGCCGCATGGCCTCGCGCACCTTGCCCATCACGCGCTGGCGCACGTCGTCCATCGACGAGAAGCCGTTGGCCGCAACATCCGCCGACGCCACGAACCCGAGCGCACCCGACCGCGACGCGAGGAACTCCGAACCGAGGTTCGAGGTCATGATGACCACCGTGTTGCGGAAGTCGACCGTGCGACCCTGGCCGTCGGTCAGGCGTCCGTCGTCGAGCACCTGCAGCAGCAGGTTGAACACGTCGGGGTGCGCCTTCTCGATCTCGTCGAACAGCACGATCGAGTACGGGTTGCGCCGCACCCGCTCGGTGAGCTGCCCGGCCTCGTCGTAACCGACATAGCCGGGAGGGGCGCCGACGAGCCGCGACACGGTGTGCCGCTCGCCGAACTCGCTCATGTCGAAGCGGATGATCGCGCCCTCGTCGTCGAACAGCGACGACGCCAGCGCACGCGCCAGCTCGGTCTTGCCGACGCCGGTCGGTCCGAGGAACAGGAACGAGCCGACTGGCCGCTTCGCGTCGCCCATGCCGGTGCGGTTGCGCCGCACCGAGCGGGCGACGGCGGTGACCGCGTCGTCCTGCCCGATGACCCGGGCGTGCAGCTCGCCCTCAAGGTTCGCGAGACGCTCGCGCTCGCCCTCGGTGACCCGGTTGACCGGGATGCCGGTGGCCCGCGAGATCACGGCGGCGATCTGCGCCTCGTCGATGACGGTCGAGGTCGCGGCAGCGCCATCCGCCGAAGTCGAAGCGGATGCCACGGCACGGCCCTGCGCGGCGGCGCTCTGCTGACTGATCTTGGCGGTGGCCTCGTCGAGCCGCTCCTGCACCTTCTCGATCTCGTCGCGGATGCGCGACGCCTCCTCGTAGTGCTCGGCGCGGACGGCCGCGTTCTTGTCGGCCTCCAGGTCTGCCAACCGCGAGATGAGGGCGGAGACATCCACCTTCACGCCCAGCTTCAGGCGCAGGCGCGCGCCGGCCTGGTCGATCAGGTCGATCGCCTTGTCGGGCAGCACGCGGTCGGTGAGGTACCGCGCAGAGAGCTCGACGGCGGCGCGCAGCGCCTCGTCGGTGTAGGTGACGCCGTGGTGCTCCTCGTACGCGGGCCGCAGGCCCTGCAGGATCAGCACGGAGTCCTCGATCGAGGGCTCCCCCACGCGAACCGGCTGGAACCGGCGCTCGAGCGCGGGGTCCTTCTCGATGGTGCGGTACTCCTTGAGCGTGGTCGCGCCCACGAGGTGCAGCTCGCCGCGGGCGAGGCGGGGCTTCAGGATGTTGCCCGCGTCCATGCCCTCACCGGCGCCGCCGGCGCCGACGACGGAGTGCACCTCGTCGACGAAGACGATGAGCTCGCCCTTGTGCTCGGCGATCTCCTCCATCGTCTTGGTGAGGCGCTCCTCGAAGTCGCCGCGGTAGCGGGTGCCGGCGAGCATGGCGGGCAGGTCGAGTGCGACGACGCGCTTGCCGAGCAGTGCCTCGGGCACGTTCTCCTCGACGATGGCGCGGGCGAGGCCCTCGACGATCGCGGTCTTGCCGACGCCGGCCTCGCCGATCAGCACGGGGTTGTTCTTCGTGCGACGGCTGAGGATCTCGATGGTCTGCTCGATCTCGTCGGCACGGCCGATCACGGGGTCGAGCTCGCCGTTCATGGCGCGCTCGGTGAGGTCGAGGCCGAACTTGTCGAGCATGGGCGTGGCGGACTCCTCCGTGGGTCGAGTAGGCGCGCCAGCGCCGTATCGAGACCCCTCGTCCGAGTCGACATCGGATGCCACGTGCTCCCCCAGGCCGGCCGCGAGCGCCTCGGCGGTGACGCCGGCGCGCGCGAGCACCTGCCCGGCGGGGGCGTCCTGCCCGAGCACGAGCGCGAAGAAGAGGTGCTCGGGGTCGATGTACGTCGACCCGCTCGAGCGTGCGACCTGGTACGCGTGGAACAGCGCGCGGCTGGCCGACGGGGTGATGGTCGCCGCGTTCGCGTCGGCGGTGTCGGATGCCGCGGGCAGCCGCGCCTCGGTCGCCGAGATGATGCGCTCGGGGCTCGCGCCGACGCGCGTGATCGCCTGCGCGACGGACTCGTCCTCGACGATGACGCGCAGGATGTGCAGCGCGTCGAGCTCGGTCTGTCCGCGCTCGAGCGCGAAGCGTCCGGCACGCTGCAGGATGCTCTGGGTGCGCGAGGTCAGGAACCGGCTGAGGTCGATCGACCGCGCTTGCCTGGCCTGCTCACCCGCGAGGTAGCGGCTCAGGAACTCGTCGAACGAGCTCGAGCCGGCCTCGTTGAAGTTGTCGGGCACCTAGTCCTCCTGGGGAACTTGAGTTGGGTACGCTCAAGTTCAACGCGCGGGGCGCTCGGATATTCCAGACGCCAGTCGCCTTGCGGGACTGCGGCCCTTCGTTGGGACGATCGTGCAGGCAAACGAGAGCGCGTACTGATCTCGGCCATCCCCGCAGGAGGACAAGGTTCAGAGCTGGGCCACTTTGATGGGCGCAGCGCGCAGTCACCGTGCGGAGCCATGGGTCGACTCGCGGTTCACGAGGGCCCACCTGCCTCGTCAGACTGGTTTGGCTTAGGACACGGTCAGATATGGCTCACTCGGAGGCTCGAACAGCGAGATCAGCCGCACTGCTTCGTGCTGTGGGTTGCCCTTCTCGTCGTACCATTCCACTTCCATTAGCGAGCCGTAATGCGCCGCATTTTGATTGGCGGAGAGCTCGAACGTGCCGGATGCTTCGCCCGAGAGGTCCGCCCAGTATCCCGCGCTTACGATTTCCGTTTCTCCATTCGTCGGCTCAATACGAACGCCTCGAGCAATGCTGTCCGGCATTCGGTTCTGAAGGACCATCGCGGCCGTTGCGCCCTCAGCCGATCGCGTAGCTTCCACGACTTCGATCCGCCATCTCGGCGCCGGCCGGGGAAGCGACGCCGCTGCTTCTTGGGCGGCCATCTCTTTTCCCAACTGGACGCCTTCCAAAAGCGCAGCTTCTCGTACCCTATCGGCAGCGGCCCGGATCGATGCGGGGGCAAGGCGAACGTTCTGGGAGTGGCGATCCCCATTTCGATCTACCCAGCTCACATAGAAGGTGACGCCTTCGACTCGCCCCCGTTCGGTTGCGGCGCCCTTGAACCATCGTCCTTCGGCACCCCCGGGGCCATCGGAACCAAATGGCCCCCTCCAGAAGACGCTCGCCTCCAGAACAAATAGGTCGGGGTCGCAGGACAGCTCCACGTCGTGGACCTGATGGCCGTGGTTGTATAGCCAATGGAGCCCGTGCTCACCACGCATGTCGCGCGACTCCACTCGCCAACTGGGTTGAGGAACCGTCGCCCTCTCGGCGGCCACCTCTTCGTTACGGCGGTCGTAACCGACCTTCAGCAGCTCTTCTCGCTGGCGCTCGGTAACGAGTCGGATCTTGCTAAGCCACGCGAAACCCGCGGCGATGCGACCCCAAGTCCTCGCACGCCAGGACGTGATGAGGAGGGACATCAACAGCAGCGCCACACTCAGCCCGATCACGATACCAACCGCGTAAGCCCACCACGGCCAGCCGGCTTCACTCGCCCACCCGTCGAGCACGCGCGTCACGACCCAACCGACCAGCACACCAGCGCCACCAAGCGCAATCTCGAACAGAGCGTTTTTGTGCGTTCTCTGCGGCGGGTTCACATTCACAGTCCGAGATTACCGACGGCCGAGGATGTACGGACGGGTGATGGGGCATTCCGAGAGGGTCTGTCCAGATCCGACTTCATAAGAGCTGCATCCCGTCTCGCCACCTGGTCACGCCGCGACCACCGCAACGTCGAGAACACGCGGTTCGAGGGAGTAGTCGGTCGACCGGGAAGCGCGCGGTGTGTCCCGCCGTGTCTAGCTCAGAGTGGTTCGACGCTCCGGCGGGATCTGAGCCACCTCAGCGCAGAGCGACTCGAGTTCGCTGCTGACGCAGAACTTCCCTGAAAAGCCTTCGAGTAACTGAGTTGATCGCTCACGCACTATTGCGCCGAGGATGGCGCTGGTCGGATCCAGGGACACCGCAGCCGTAAGGTCGGCGTGGCGAGTGAGGAGCTCGGCGAGCTCTTCCACGGTCAGGCCTGCCGCGATCGCCCAGTCCGCAGCGGTATCAGCCAGTCGTCGCCGGTCGGTGGGAAGCGCACCCTCGCCGAAGAAGTCAACCAGCTTCTCGAGGACAGAGGAAGCAAACACAAACCGCTTGGGGATCTCGATCGTTTCATGATCAGCGATCGAAACTCCCTCAATATCGTCGATCATTCTATCGACAAGTTCGAGCATTCCGCGAAGCTGCGCGACCAGACGGAAATTCTTCCATGAATACGATTGACCCTTATAGTCGAAGTCGTGAGTGGTCATATCGAGCGCATGCTGGAGGGCCGTCGTGAACTGAACCTCGCACACGATGTCCGCAAGGTCGGGATTCCGATCGAGGTAATCCGGCGGCGGCTTCAAGAGCAATTTCGGCTCGCGGTATCTGAAGTCCGTTGGCTCGACCGCCCGCGTCGGCTCCTCTACGAGCGTTAATCCGGCACCCTTCACTATTGACAGAGCTTCTTGGACCTCCCGCCTATAGAGAACCACAACCGTAACGCCGACCAAGTCTTTTAGTGAGTCAACTCCATCATATTTGCCAGTGTGAAGCTTCTGGAGCGTACTAGCCGCGGATTTGGGCCTGGCTGTTACGGATACCAAATTCAGGTCGCTTAGGTCGTTCTCGATGCGATCCTTCATGAATTTGACAAGCTTCGTCAATAGTGGTTCGAGCAGCTCGAATCGGGCGGAGAGCGAAGCAGGGATCATTCTTGCCCCAGGAGTACCCGCTTCAACGTCTCGGCGCGCGCGATCCGGTTGGTCGACTTGTTGGAGCCTTGGCGTGCGGCGAGGTAGTACGTCCTAGCACGCTCGGTCTCTTGAGCTTCCAACTCCTCCTGGAACCGTTGCAGGCGTTCAGCTGCAGCAATCGGATCGATAGCTCCCAATTCAAGAACATCGAGAACGGCTGACCATAGGGAGTAAAAATCGGCGACGTTGCTAAATCTCGTTGCACCAAGCGGGAGGTGGTCGTTCAGGTCTTCGAAGAACCGGCGAGCACTGCGGAATCGGACGTCAGCGTGGGTTTCGCCCTCGATTTCGTCGTCCCACTCGGAATATACCCTGTCCAGATAGTCCTTGCCGTCTTGGATCCCTCGTGCGGCGATCACATATAGTTCCGAAACGTACTCAACGTCGAGCATTCGGCGCCTGCGGGCCGGCGTGATTAGACCGATCTGATCCCAGAATGTGTCCTCAGCAAATGTCTCCATCTTCGTCACAAATGCCCCGCCGTACTGTGCATGGCGCAGTTCCTGCTTGTTTAGGCGTGAGACGTTGCGGTTGAGCCGATCAAACGCTTGATTGAGTTCTGCTGCCGTTGCATTTGTGACCGTCTCAACGGTGAAGAGGTAGCTCAGCACTCTCGTCCGGACTTCGCGCGGCAAGTCGGAATAGTATGTATCCTCCAGCTTGAGGTCGGATAACGTCTCCGGAGTGGCGAATTGGTCTTGCGTGAACATGATCAACGAAGTGAGTCGCTGCTTTCCGTCCAGGACTCGATACTGGGTCGGCCCGTCGGGGTCGATGGCCACATCCACAAATATTGATTGCGTTGGATAGTTGCGAATAACGGAATCGATGAAGAATTGGCGATACTCGAGATTCCAAACGCTACGACGCTGGTAAGGCGGATCGAGTTCCAATTGACGGGCAGAGTTAAGATCCAGGAACCAGCTAGCAGTCTGCGGGCTGGGAGTTCTCTGGAAAGGACGGACTTCGGACACCGTACTCCTCGCGATAGGTTCGCCTAGTCTGGCACACGGCAAGCGTCGCCACAGCCTGCGCTCGGTACAAATCCAGGTCACGGCGGTCCTGAGAACGAATCGAGGAGGTGCCGCCATACATCGCGCGCGCAACGTCACTCATCGAAGGCGCTGGTCCCTCGTGGTGCGCGTCGTGCTATGGCAGAACCGGCCGGCCTGCATGGTCGTGAGATGCAAGATACAGGTAGTGGCCTCGTGTTGCGGTTATGAAGTCGTCCGCCAATTTCGCGATAGTTGCAACCCATCCGATTCGTACCTGCAACTGCAGCGCTACGCTACCGTGTTCGTCAGGACCTGCAAGCTGCCGCCGCTCACTCAAGTTGTAAACAACCGGACGACTGCCATGCGCCATGCCGCTGCACAACTTCCATGCGTTGAGTGCGCTGAGCGGGTGGGGCGGAAGTATCGATCCCGATTCGCGCAGCATTGCCGTTGTCGTTGGCGGCCGAGTCAGCTTCCGTTGTCGAAGTTGCGGGATCTCATCCTTGATTTGAATTAGACGCTCCTTTCGAGCCTCGGAAGGAAATTCAAGCCCAAGATTGCGAATCGTGTCACCGAAGTCTTCGGCATGACCGTAGGTGATCTGCATTGCACGAAGAAGCCGCTTGGCCTTAGGGCTCGGCAGAATGAGCCAATGCGCCCATCCGGTGGCCTCGATGCTTCCGCGCAACTGGCTATAGAGGGCAAACGATGGCAGTCCGCTGTTTCGGGGGTCTTCTAGTGCCGCGAGCGCGACATCTGTTACGGCTTGCAGGTTATCTCGGGCTACCCCGTCGTAGTGACGAACGAGGTGGCTGGCCGGCTCGTACGGGACGAGCTGATCCTCAACCGCCAGAATTGAACCCGGACTCGGGCGTGAGAGGTCTTCTAGCCCGTGCATACGGAGACCAATTCGTTCGAGCACCGCCATGCCTCGGTGGATATCCTCGTCGGATTCGAGGCTTTCGGGGCTAGTTGTGGCCATGATGCGACCATAGCGGGCAACCAAGTCGCGTTGCCTACGCGAATGCATCGCGGTCACCGCCTGAGCGCACATTCGGACGCGGTAGCGGCTTCGGCATCCCCTCGAACGGCTGGGAAAGAGCACCTCCCGAGCACGGATAGTCGGAGGCGATGGAGGCGCATCCACGCCGCCCACATCGGAGACCGGCCGCAGCACGGAGTGTGCAGCCCGGCCGCGCCCGCTCCACCGCGTCCAAGCACCCCCTCAACACGGGGGAGTCCGCCTGGCTGCGTCGGTGCACGGCCGAGACCACGCGCGTCGACGCCGGCCACACCGTCGGCACGGCCACGAGATCCGGGTGCAGCGGCGGGCGCCCCATCCGCGGCATCAACGCCACGCCGAGCCCGGCGCGCACGAGCTCGAGGTGGTTCTCGAACTCCATGGACTCGTGCACGATGCGCGGCGAGTTCGAGACGCCGTCGAAGAGGCGCCGCAACCACTGGCGGCAGATCGTCGAGTCGAACGTCGCGATCCACTGCTCCTCGGCGAGGTCGAGCGGGGTCAGTTGGGAGCGGTCGGCGAGCGGGTGCTCGCGGCGCAGGAGACGTCCGCGACATCCGTGAACACGGGCGTCTCGACCAGGTGATCGGGCATCGCCAGCGCGACCCCGCCCCACCGGTGCACGATGCCGAGGTCGCGCTGACCCGACGCGGCCAGCACGGTCGTCTCCCGCGGCTCGCTGACGCGTCGGCACCCGCAACGCCAGATGCTCCTCCCGCAGCCGCGGCAGCACCTCGATCAGCAAGCCCCGGAACGGCTATCCGGCGCGCGGCCGCGCCATCCACCCGCGGAGCCCGACCCGCGAGATGCAGATCGGCCCTCGATGTGCCCCAAGTCGGCGAGCACCGTCGCCGACGACGTGACCAGGCCGAGTCTCGGACGGAGATGCCGCGCAGGCAAGCGTGCGCCATCCGTGTACTATAAACGTAGTAACCCGCACCGACGAGGGAGTCGTCATGCGTGCACCAGAACCTCACCGTCACTCGACCGCCGCACCGGCGGATCTCGCACCGCCGCTGCCCGAGGCATCCGGGTTCGACGACCTCATCGTGGAGACCCCGGGCGTGCGCACGCACGTCGCCACCGTGGGCGACGGTGAACCCGTCGTCATGCTCCACGGCTTCCCGCTGCATTGGTGGCAGTGGCATCAGGTCGCGCCGCTGATCGCCGAGCAGGGCTACCGCGTGATCTGTCCCGACCTTCGCGGTGCCGGCTGGACCGAAGCCGACGACCCCGGCATCGAGCGCGAGACGCGACTGCATGACCTGCTCGCCCTCTTCGACGCGCTCGGCGTCGAACGTGCGCACCTCGTCAGTCACGACATGGGCGCGATCACCGCGATGCAGCTCGCTTACACCCACCCTGAACGCGTGGGGAGGGCGGTTCAGCTCTCGGTGCCGCCCGGGTTCATCTCGTTCAGCCCCGGACTGGTCGCCGCCTTCCGGCACATGCCGAAGCTGCTCTGGCATCGCCCCGGCAGCTCGCTCCGGGGCGTATGGGCCGATCAGTACAACGCGAGACGGACGCCGGAGGCGGAGATCGACGCGCATCTCGCGCCCATGCAGCGCCCCGCCATCGACCAGGCGGTCCGCGCGCTCTACCGAGGCATGGTGATCCCCGAGTCGATGCGTCTGAGCCGTGGCGTGTACAAGCGGATGCGCCTGACCGTCCCGACGCTCTTCGCCTTCGGCCGGGTCGACACCAGGTTCGACGAGGAGCTCATCCACCGCCTCTGCGCGAATCCCGAGCGATTCGCCGACGACGTCGAGTTCGCGTTCGTCGACGACGGGGGCAAGCTCCTCCCCGCTGAGGCACCTGACGCGGTCGCGAGCCTCACGCTTGACTGGATTCGGCGAGCCGACTGAGCTCGACCCGCCTCCCCCGACCCGGTCTGCGAATGCCACGGCGAGCGGATGCCACGGCGCCACGCGCGCCCGTGCGAGACTCGTCGACGTACGCGACGTGAAAGGCGCCGATGGCTGCAGCAACCAGGGAGCGAGCCCTCGAGGCGGCGGTCGAGGTCCTCGGCACCGATGGCGTGCGGGCACTCAGCCACGCGCGCGTCGACCAACGGGCCGGGCTGCCCGCAGGATCGACCTCGAACTGGTTCCGCACCCGGCGGGCCCTGCTCGCCGGCATCATCGACTGGATGGCCGAACTCGAGCGCGCCGATTTCGCGCCGGAACTGCTCGAGCAGCCGACGCCCGACTCGATCGCCGAGGGAATCTGCGCCGTGCTGCTCGTGCAGACCGGCCCCGCCGCGACCCGCACTCGCGCGCGCTACGCCCTCTTCGTCGAACTCGCCGCCGACCCCGAGCTGCTCGAGCCGCTGCGCCGCCAGCGTCGCGAGTTCGAACGGTGGACCGACCGGCTCGTCGCCGCAGCCGGCATCCCCGACCCCGTGCCGGCGGCACGCGCCCTCATGGCGCTCGGGGATGGGCTGGTGCTGCACCGACTCACGGTCGACCCCGAACTCGACGTGCGTCCGGCGGTCGACCGCACCGTGCGGGCGCTCGCGGCGACGGCGTGAGCCGCCTCGTACTCGACCTTCATCACGTCAGCGGAACACCGCCGCCACGACGCGGCACCGCATGGTCACGGTCACGCGAGCGGACGGATGCGGGCGCGAACCCACGCGGCGACCGCGTCGAGATCGACCGCACCCGCCGCGACCTCGCGGAGGAACTGGTCGGCCTCGCCCACGTCATCGACCACGAGGTCGAGTTCGTTGAGCTCGAGGAACGCGACGGTCACGAACCACGCCAGCCGCTTGTTCCCGTCGGCGAGCGGATGGTTGCGCATCACGGCGAGCAGGAGCGCCGCGGCCTTCTCGTCGAGCGTCGGATGCACCTCCTCGCCGAACACGGGCATCGGTGCGGCAAGAGCCGAGAGCAGAAGATTGCGCCCGCGAGCGCCGTCCTTGAAGTGGAATCCCTCGTCGTCGAGCAGCGCCTCGACGTCGTCGGGGTCGAGGTACTCGACCTCGCGACCCGCCGTCACCGGGCGAGACGCTCGAGCAGTTCGGCGTCGCGGGAACGGACTCGATCGAATGCCGCACGCGTGCGGGCGGACTTGTCGGCACGAGCCGCGAGGTCGTCGAGCGCGATCTGCACGACCTCGGTCTTCGAGCGCCCGAACTTCGCGGCCAGGGCCTCGAGGAGCTGGTCGTGGGACTCGTCGAGTCGCAGGGTCATCGCCATGGCAAGGTCCTTCCGTCGACCACCATCGTACCGCTTGGTATCAGGCTGATACCAGAATGCGGATCAGGCTGCGAGATCCTCCTCGTCGCAAGGGAAGGCGTCGGCCCGGAGAGAGAATCGACGGATAGCCAATCCCGACCCGCTCGACCTCGGCACCTGGACGCGACGCGAGACCTTCGAGTACTACCGCGAGCAGGTGCAGTACACCTACGCCATCACCGTCGAGATCGACGTGACCGAACTCGTCGCGGCGATGCGACGCACCGGTCGGAAGACCTATCCCGCCCAGATCTGGGCGATCGCCACCGCCGTGAACCGCCACCGTGAGTTCCGTATGCGCTCACGGAGGCCGGCGCGCCCGCGACCTGGCCGGTCGTGCATCGCGCGTTCACGGTGTTCAACCCCGCTCGCGAGACGTTCGCCGCGGTCTGGACGCCATACGATGCGGACTTCGCCGCGTTCCACGATCGCGCGTCCGCGGTGGTCGCCGACGCGGCATCCGCTGACACGATGTTCCCGCAGGGCGAGCTGCCGCCCGACGTGTTCGACGTCTCGAGCGTGCCGTGGACGAGCTTCACCGGGTTCACGTTGCAGATCGACGGCGGCACCCGCCACCTGCTGCCCATCTTCACCATCGGCCGGTACGTCGAACGCGACGGGCGCACCCTCATGCCGCTCGCCGTGCGGGTGCACCACGCCTCGGCCGACGGGTTCCACACGGCGCGGCTCGTCGAGGACATCCGTCGGCTGATGACGGAGCCGGGGTGGATTGGGTGCCGCCACCGTCGTGGGTCGTGGGTCGTGAGCGGAAGGCAGCCGTCCTCGCCCGCCTGGGTGCGCGTGGCGGCGACTCGCACGACGAGGTGCTCCGATAATCTCGCAGCATGAGTCGGCTTGAGTCGGTTCCGCCGCCTTCGGCGAAGGCACGTGACGCTCGAACTGGACGACGGCTGTTCTATTGGGCCGCGGCGGTGTTCGGTGCTCACCTCCTCCTTCTGGCATTCGGCCTCCTTGAGGCTCTCGACGCAGTCGACTGGTCGTCCGAGTTCCAGTTGATCACAGGGTCGCTCGGGTACATCGTGCTGATATGGCCGGTGCTCGCAATCATGGCCGCCGTGGTGTGCGTCATCGCACTCAAGGGCCCTTTGCCGGACGAAGTCCAGCGAGCCACGAAGATCAGCCTCATCGGATCTCTCGCGTTGATCGTGATCGGACCCGTGATCATCTTCGTGACCCTCAGGGTGTCCTATTCACTGGCGGGGTGGTGATCCTGCACGGGCATTCGGCGCTCGAAGCGTTCCTCGCACCACAGGCGAAATCGCGAGGCTTCACCAAGAGCTCCCGACGTCGTCACGCCCCGTCGGGCTGCCACGCCGGGCCGACGCCCTCCGGGTAGAGCCACTCCCGTTCGGCGGACTGCTCGGCGGCCACGTCGAGGAAGCCGGCGACCGCGGGGCTGAGCGGCTCGTCGCGCCACGCGATCGACCACGGATACAGGGGCTGCAGCTCTTCGGGGCGGTGGATCGGCAGGCCGTGGTCACGGTAGCGAATGGCGTACGACTCGAACTCGAGAAGGTGGGCCGCGTCGGTGACGCGATGCATCCTGGCAAGGCACTGCTCGAAGGTTCCGGGGTTGCCGAGCCACCGGAACGTGGTGCCGAGCCGGTGCTCGAGCGCGGCGAGGTACTGGCCGTGGACGTTGAAGGTCGCGGATCCCGTCGGATCCCCGAAGACCTCCAGCGGCCGGTCGTGGAGGGAGACCGAGTCAGCGGGCGGATCGCCCGGTCGGCCCACGAGCCAGAACGGTTCGAGGCGCAGCAGGCGGTGCGACCACCCGCTGGGGTGGTCGGCCGTCATGGCCGGGGTGATGCGGATGATCGCGACATCCAGCTGTCCGTTGAGCAGGGCGTCCAGTTGACGCTTGCTGTCCATCGAATTGGCGATCACCGGGACCGCCGGGAACCGGTCCGCGAAGGCGTCGGCGACGACCCGGCTCGAGTCGAGGTCGAAGATGTGCGCGATGCGGATGCCGGGATCGTCGGGACGCGTCATCCGCTCCGCCTGCGCGATCAGCACGCGCGCATCGCGGAGGAATCGCACGCCCTCGGCCGTGAGCGCGACGTGCCGGCTGTCGCGGGTGAGGAGCCGGAAGCCGAGGTCGGATTCGAGGCGGCGGATCTGCTTCGACAGCGCGGGCTGGCTGAGGTGCAGCTTCGCGGCGGCGCGCCCGAAGTGCAGTTCGTCGGCCAACACGACGAAGTAGCGCACCGATCGCAGATCGAGGTCCATCCGCCCTCCTCCCCCGAAGCGTGGCCCTCTTCCGCGATCCATGCAAGATCGGTTATCGATCCGCGTTCGATCGGTCTTGGACGGGAGGGGTGCGGCGGGTGTGTGCTGATCCTGTCCCCGAATGCAAGGAGCCTGATCATGGCCGAGAACCGTCCCGTCGTCTTCATCCACGGCCTGTGGCTGCACGCCACGAGCTGGGAGCCGTGGATCGAGAAGTTCCGCGCAGCGGGCTACGACCCCGTCGCCCCCGGGTGGCCCGACGAGCCCGACACCGTGGAGGCGGCCCGCGCGAATCCGGATGCCGTCGCCGACAAGGGCATCGACGAGATCGCCGCCCACTTCGCGGAGGTCGCCAACGGGCTCGGCGAGGAGACCATCCTCATCGGCCACTCGTTCGGCGGCCTCATCGCGGAGAAGCTCCTCGGCGAGGGTGTCGGCGCGGGGGCCGTCGCGATCGATCCCGCCCAGATCAAGGGCGTGCTGCCGCTGCCGCTCGCGCAGCTGCGGTCGGGCTTCCCCGCGCTCGGCAACCCCACCAACCTGCACAAGTCGGTGGCGCTCACGAAGCCGCAGTTCCGGTACGGATTCGGCAACGCCGTCAGCGAGGAGGAATCGGACGCGCTGTTCGAGCGGTGGACGATCCCGTCGCCCGCCCGGCCGCTGTTCCAGGCCGCCGCCGCGAACTTCCAGATGCACTCACCCGCCGCGGTCGACACCAATCGCCATCCGCGTGGTCCGCTGCTGCTCATCTCCGGCACCGCCGACCACACCGTTCCCGATGTCGTCACGCGGTCCACGCTGAAGCAGTACCGGGATGCCATGACGATCAACGAGCTCCAGCAGTTCGAAGGGCGCGGGCACTCGCTGACGATCGACAGCGGATGGAACGAGGTCGCCGACGCCGTGCTCGCGTGGCTCAAGACCCAGGACCTGTGACGTGGACCTCGCGCTCGATGGTGCCGTCGCGATCGTCACGGGCGCCGGTCGGGGCATCGGGCTCGCCGTCACCTCGACGCTCGTCGCCGAGGGTGCGCGGGTGCTCGCGGCATCCCGCACGCTCACCCCGGCCCTGCTGGAGCTCGCGGAGAACGGGGCGGTGGTGCCGGTGGCCGCGGACCTGACCGATCCGGCCGTCCCCGACGCGCTCGTCGAGCAGGCCGCAGGGCTCGGGCCGCTCCGCGTCCTTGTGAACAACGTGGGTGGGGTGCGCCCGCGCACGGGGGGCTTTGCGTCAGTCACGGACGAGGAATGGATCGGCACGTTCCAGCTCGACGCCCTGACCGCGATCCGGATGACCCGAGCCGCGCTGGCGCCGATGCGGGCGGCCCGACGCGGGGCCATCGTGACCGTCGCCTCGGTCAACGCACGCCTGCCCGACCCCGCCGTCATCGACTACAGCGCCGCGAAGGCGGCCGTCGTGAACTTCTCGAAGTCGCTCTCGAAGGAGGTCGGTCGAGAGGGGATCCGCGTCAACACCGTGAGCCCGGGTCCGGTGGCGACCGACCTCTGGCTCGGCGACGGAGGAGTGGCGGCGACGGTCTCGGCCGCGGCCGGCGGCGGAGCCGGGGCCTCCCGGGCGGACGTGGTCGCGGGGGCCGAGGCATCCATGGTCACCGGCCGGTTCACGACCTCCGAGGAGGTGGCGGCGCTCGTCGCGTTCCTCGCGAGCGACCGCGTCGCCGGCAACCTCACCGGCGCGGACGTCGTGATCGACGGTGGACTCACGGCTGAGCTCTGACGCCCGCCACCGACCCGGGTCTCAGCTGCGCAGCCAGGCCCAGGCGGCATCCGGGTCCTCGAAGTACGCTGCCTCCTTCGCGTAGAACGGGGTGGCGAGATGGGCGAGCCACTCCTCCCATTTCTTGTTGCCCACGAGCGCCAAGCGCGCCACCTTCTCGTGGAACTCGCGACCGAAGTGCAGGTCGGAACCCCACGCGCCGACCTTCTCCCATTTGAATTCGGTGACGTCGAGCAGCAGCTTCACCGTGCCGTGCTCCTCGACCGCGGCCTCGACCGCGGGCGTCATCACGTCGTAGTCGGCCTTCGTCACCTCGCCGGACACGACGAACCCGAGGGTGTCACCGGTGCTGCGGTCGGACTTCGTGATGCTCATCGGAGTGCTCCGTTCTGTCGGCTTCGCTGCCCAGCCTTGCGTGCGGCGGCGGCGGCGTCGAGGGGTCGTTGGTCCCGGATGTGCATGCCGCCCGCCGGGGATCCGACCCGTTGCCTGCGAGGGAATCGGAGCTATTATGAGGTAGATCGAATATTGGGAGGCCACCGTGAGCGCAGGAACCCTCATCCGCGCCGCGCGGCGGAGCCGCAAGCTCTCGCAGCAGGCGCTCGGTCGGCGCGCCCGGCTGTCGCAGTCGCACCTCTCCCTGATCGAGCGCGGGCACCAGAACCCCTCGTTCGACGCGGTCGAGCGAGCCCTCCGCGCTGCCGGCCATCGACTCGTGTCGGTGCCGACCGTTCGAGACGACGCGGCGGCGATCGCCGCAGACATCCGCTTCGCCGTCGCCGACGGCCGTGAGGGAACCGCACTGCGCCGATTCATCCAGCTCAACGACAACCTCAGCGCCGAGCACGGCGCGGCCCGCTTCGCCCTGGCCATCTCACCGCCCGAGCCGACCGGCAGTCGTCAGTGGGATGCCGCGCTCGCCGCGCTGGTCGCCCACCACCTCGTCGCCGAGCAGTTGCCCGTTCCCGACTGGGCCGTGAGCACCGAACGCTCGCTTCGACGCCCCTGGGTGCTCGGCGAGGGCCCGTACACGCTGACGCCGTCGCCGGATCGGGTGCCGCCCGAGTTCGCTCGGCGCCGGGTGCTCGTCGACGCGGACACGCTCGTCAGCGCATGATCCGCTTCGAACGCGACGACCTCGTCGTCGGCATGAGCCAGCTCGTCAGCACGCTCACCGAATGCGGCGAACGCAGCGGCATCGGAATCGTGGGCGGCGCTGCGCTCGCGCTCCGCTACTTCGATCGCGAGTCCACCGTCGACATCGACGCACACCTGATCGGCGATCACGAGCTGGTCCTCGAGGCCGGTCGCACCATCGCCGAAGCCAACGGATGGCCCGAGGACTGGCTGAACGACCAGGCCGCGGGCTTCATCCCCAGCTACGGTCGCCGCACCACCGAGTGGGAGACGCTCTACGACGACGGTCTGGTCGTCATCCAGGTCGCCTCCGCCGAGGCGCTGCTCGCGATGAAACTCAGGGCGAACCGACCCGGCCGCGACGACACCGACATCGCCAAGCTCATGGTGATCTGCGACATCGGCACCGTCGACGCCGCCGAGGGACTGTACGAGGACTTCTACTCGGGCGAAGCGCTGCCCGATCGAGCCGCTCGGATGGTGACGAGGATCATCGACGTCGGTCTGCCGCCGAGGCCAGCGCGGCCGCCGAGGCCCGAGATCGGTCGAGGTGCGCCGAGATGAACCGTCGTCGGCGACGGCACCCACTACGGTGAATCCACCGAGAGGACCCGCATGCCCCGCCGAATCATCCGTCACGAGTTCGACCTCGCCGTCGCGCCCGAGATCATCGCCGGCCACCTCGCCGAGCCCCGCAACTACCTGGGCCTGTCGCCGCTCATCGTCGAGGTGCGCGACATCGCCGACGTCGATGGCACGACGCAGTACACCGCGGTCGAGCGCTTCCCGTTGCCGTTCGGGCGCCACCTCGACAACCACATCCGTGTGACGTTGCGCCGCGATGACGGCGACCCGGCCGGGCCTATCGTCGGCGGTGACGTGCGCAGCCCCGGCTGGGTGCGCATGCGCTACCGCTACGACATCACCGCTGGCGGCGCCGGCGCGCACGTCGTCGACGAGCTCGACCTGCGGGCGCCGTTCGGACTCATGCGCTTCGCGGCGGGCCAGGCGCGCAGCGTGCAGCTGGCGCGTGCCGCGATCCTCGCGGACCGGCTGACGGGCGCCCCGGAGATCGGTTGAGCTGAGCGCACCCTCAGTCGGCGTCGAGACCCGCCGCCCCGACACGCACCGCATCGAGCACCGCCTGCAGCGCGGGCGAGTCGGCCTGGCTGCGGCGGTGCACCGCCGCGACCCCGCGCACCGACGCCGGCTGCACGGTCGGGATCGCCACGAGGTCGTCGGGCAGTGGCGAGCGACCGAGACGCGGCACCAGCGCCACGCCGAGCCCGGCGCGCACGAGCTCGAGGTGGTTCTCGAACTCCATCGACTCGTGCACGATGCGCGGCGCGTTCGAGACTCCGTCGAAGAGGCGACGCAGCCACTGGCGGCAGATGGTCGAGTCGAACGTCGCGACCCACTCCTCGTCGGCGAGGTCGGCCGGGGTCAGCTCGGTGCGGTACGCGAGCGGGTGCTCGCGGCGCAGGATCACGTCCGCGACATCCGTGAACAGGGGCGTCTCGACGAGGTGATCGGGCATCGCCAGCGCGACGCCGCCCCACCGGTGCACGATGCCGAGGTCGCGCTGACCCGACGCCACGAGCGCGATCGTCTCCCACGGCTCGCTCTCACGCATCGGCACCCGCAGTTCCGGATGCTCCGCACGCAGCCTGGGCAGCACGTCGACCAGCAAGCCCCGCACCGCGGTCGAGAACGCCCCGATGCGCACCTCGCCCGTGATGCGGCGCGAGGCCGCGCCATCCGCCCCCGGCCCCCGGCCCGCGAGGTGCAGGTCGGCCTCGATGCGCTCGAGGTCGGCGAGCACGGTCGCCGACGACGTGACGAGCTGGCGGGCGGCATCCGTCAGCACGACCCCGCGACCCGCCCGCTCGAGCAGCGCGACGCGGGTGCCGCGCTCGGGGCGCTTGATCTGCTGCGACACCGCCGACGGCGTGAACCCGAGCGCGTCCGCCGCCGCCGCGACGCTGCCGTTCGTGGCCACGGCGCGCAGCGCGACCACGGCTTCGAGATCGATCATGCAGTGATGCTACCGATTCATGAACAGAAATGGTCGCTGGTGTTTCCGGATACCGCGGGCGAACCTTGACCCATGACGAGACGCGACATGCTGCTGGCCGCGCTGGTGGCGACGATGTGGGGCTTCAACTTCGTCGTCATCGACTGGGGCATGGATGGCATCCCGCCGCTGTTCTTCGTCGCCATCCGGTTCGCGGTCGTCGCGCTCGCCGTGGTCCTCGTGCCGCGCCCGCTCGCGAGCTGGAAGACCGTCGTCGGCGTCGGACTCTTCATGAGCCTCGGCCAGTTCGCCCTGCTCTACACGTCGATCGCGCTCGGCCTGCAGCCCGGCATCGCGGCGCTGCTGCTGCAGGCGCAGGTCGTGCTCACGATCCTCGTCGCCGCGCTGGCGCTGCGCGAGCGGCCCACGCGCCTGCAGGTCGCGGGTGTGCTGCTCGGCACGGTCGGGCTGGGCGTCGTGGCGCTCGGGCGCGGCGGCGACGCGCCCGCGATCGCGGTCGTGCTGTGCCTGCTCGCCGCGCTCTCGTGGGCGATCGGCAACGTGGTGGCGCGCCGGGCCGGGCCGGTCGCCCCGGCGCGTCGGTTCGGTGCGCTGTCGCTCACGGTGTGGTCGTCGCTCGTCGTGCCGCTGCCGGCGCTCGGACTGTCGGCGCTCATCGAGGGGCCTTCCGCGATCGCGGCCGGCGTCGCGGCATTCGGATGGCGGCCCATCCTTTCGACCCTCTACACCGCGGGGCTCTGCACGCTCGTCGGGTACGCGATCTTCAACGGGCTGCTCGCGCGGAATCGCTCGGCGTCGGTCGTGCCGTGGGTGCTGCTCGCGCCGGTCGTGGCGATGGCGTCGGCTGCGGTGCTGCTCGGGCAGGTGCCGAACGTATGGGAGACCGCGGGCGGGGCGGTGCTCGTGGCAGGAGTGTTCGTGGCGAATGCGCCGGGGCGGCGGCGGGGGAAGGCGGCGGGGGCCGGGGCTGCGCCCAGGGTCGTGGCGGCGCCGGGGCCCGGGGCTGCGCCGGGGGTCGCGGCGGCGGCGGGAGCGCCGGCCGCGGCGGAGGCCGTGCCGGAGACTGGGACGCCCGCGGCGGTGGTGGCCGCAGCCGTACGGACTGCGCCGGAGCCGGAGGCGCCCGCTCCGGAAGCCGTGGCGCCCCGGACCGGGTAACATGCCACGACCTGTCCTCCCCAGAGAGTCGTCAGAGAAGCTCATCCACAGTCAGATTTCCTGATCAGGGCTTTTTTCTGACGCCAACCGGATGTCGGTGGGTGGGTGCAGGATCGAAGCATGGAACAGTCGCCGACCCCGCAGCATCCGCCAGGCGCGCTCGCAGCGCTGCTGCGTGATGTCGCGGCGCTGCGCGAGGTCTGGCGCGGCGGCTCGCCCGCGACGGGCGCCGCGCGTGGCGCGCAGGTCGAGGTCGAGCGGCTGAGCGATGCCGGGCTCAAACGGGTCACCGATGCGCTGGCGAAGGTCCAGCGCGACGTCGATGCGGCCCTCGCGAGGGTGGCCGCGGAGGTCTCGAGGCGGTCGGGGCCGGAGTTCGGCGAGACGGGGTTCGCGAAGGCGCAGGGCTTCCACAACCCGACGCGCCTGATCGCCTCAGCCACCGGAGGGTCGCTCGGCGACGCACGCCGGCTGATCACCGTCGGCACCGCCACCGCCGAACGGCAGACGTTCACCGGTGAGCGGCTGCCGTCACGGCGCCAGTACGTCGCCGAAGCGCTCGAGGCGGCCGCCATCAGCATCGAGGCGGCATCGGCGATCACCACGATGCTCGACCGGGCGTCGATGCGATCCGACCCAGATCGCGCCCGAGTCGTCGAGCGTGCATTGGTCGACCTCGCAGGGCAGGTCCCGCTCGAGACCCTCCTGCGCGGCGTGCGAGAGGCCGAGGCGAGGCTCGATCCCGACGGCGTCGAGCCTCGCGAAGACGAGCTCCGGATGGAGCGGTCGTTGACCATCCGTGAAGACCGGCGCGGGATGGTGCACCTGACCGCACGACTCGACCCGGAGAGCGCTGCTCCGGTGAAGGCCGCGATCGAGGCGCTCGTCAGCGACGTGCTGCGCCGGCGCGAGCAGGGTGCGAGATCCGTCGGAGCAAGCGCGGTCAGCGCAGGCGCGGTCGGCACAGGCCCGGTCGGCACAGGCCCGGTCGGCGGGGGCGCAGGCGGCGGCGAACTGCGCCCGGTGGTCGACGACCACCGCACGATCCCGCAGGTCCAGGCCGACGCGCTCGCCACGCTCGCCCGCCACACGCTCGGCTGCACCCAGACGCTCACTCCGCTCGCGAAGACCACCGTGATCGTGCGCGTCGACCTCGATGCGCTGGTCGAAGGAATCGGCCACGCGCGCATCGACGGCCTCGAACAGCCGATCTCCCCCGCCACCGCCCGTCGTATGGCCGCCGATGCCGACATCATCCCCGCCGTGCTCGGCGGCGAAAGCCTCCCCCTCGACCTCGGCCGGGCCGCCCGCCTCTTCACCAAGGCCCAGCGGCTCGCCCTCGGCGAGCGCGACGGCGGCTGCGCCTCTTGCGGGCAGAACATCGGCTACGTCGAAGCGCACCACATCGACTGGTGGGAACGCGACGCCGGCCCGACCGACCTCTCGAACGGAGTGCTCCTGTGCTCCTTCTGTCACCACATGATCCACCGCGACGGATGGCGCATCCACGCAGGCCCGACCGACGTGTGGTTCATCCCGCCACCGCAGATCGACCCGGCCCGGGTCCCCCGACTCGGCGGACGCGCGCGCTTCGAGCTGCGCGACGATCTCGCGGCGTGACCTCGGAGCGCGGCGACGGAATTCCGCGTTGTCGGGCGACGCCACCCCGCCGCTCCGCGCATGCCGGCAGGGCGTCGGCCCCACTCCCGTCACTCCCCGCCCGCGGGCGAGGTCTCCCTGGTCGCGATCCAGTAGACCGTGTACGAGTAGCCGGCGACGACCACCGTTCCGAGCGCGATCTCAGCACCGAGCTGAGCGGCCTGGCCCAGCGTCGACACACTCAGGTAGCCGTTCTTGATCGGGAACATGAGGCCGGTCGGCAGGCCCTTGATGCCGTGCACGCGGAGCTGAGCGACCGTCTCGGCGAGCGCCTCTTCGAGCCCGCGCAAGATGTACGACTTCTTGTAGAGCGTCATCCCGACGGCCGCGCGGAACTCGCGAAACGCCAGCAGCTTCGGGCTCAGGATCGAGTGGACCTGCTCGTGGAACTTCGCGAGGTTCTGCTCGGTCACGGTGCCCTTCGTCGAATACCAGTAGTCGCCGTACCTGTTGGTGCCTCCGGTGCCGGCGCCCTTCGAGGCATCCCCCTTGACGGTGGGCTTGTAGAACCGCGCGCGCTCTCCGCCTGCGGCGACGTCGCCCACCGCTCCGGCCGTCGTGCTCTCGGCGGATGTCGCAGCATCCGCCGCGACGCCGAATCGCGTCGCCGCCTTGCGGCTGAGCTCTCCCGCGGCATCCTCGCCGACGACCGCGACCGCACGGGCGCGGAACGCGACCAGCGCCTCCGGCGTGCGCAACGCCGCGAGCGCCCGTGCACTCGGCCGAACCGCGCGCGCCAACGGCCCGAGCTCGAGTCCGAGCGCCAGCGCGTCGATCATGACCCACGCGAGCGTCGGCTCCTTCAGGGAGATGTCAGCCTCGGATTCCTCGAGCGCGACATTCTCGGCGGCCTTCTCGTTGCGGTACTCCGTGATGCTCCCGGCGAGGTTCCCGGCGCCCCAGGCGGCGGCCACCGCCATGCCGGCGGCCGGAGTGAAGACGAGCCCCGCGACGACCGACGTCACGATCGCCAGCGCGACCTTCACCCAGCTGAGGAACGACTCGTCCGACTCGATCTCGGCGATGCGACGCTGCACCGCCCCGATGAGCACCGGGTCGTCGACCCCGAGGCGCTGCAGCGTGATCTGCAGGACATTGCGCAGGTTCCACACCTTGAGTTCGTCGTCGGCGATGGCGCGCCGCACGCGGGTGATGTTCTCGAGGATGTCGGCCACAGGTCCGCGGACCATCTCGCCGAGCTGGTCGTACGGCGCCATCGCGAACATGCCCGGGCGGTACGTCGAGTTCAGCAGGATCGGGTACTCCCGACCGAAGCCGAACCGCGCCGCGTCGTACACCGCGCGACGCTTCGGCGCGATCTGGCGGTTCTTGTCGAGGTTGGCGATGTCGACCAGCACGCTCTTCTCGTTCTCCGGAACCATCGCCGCGAACTCCTCGGGCGTCGGCACGCCGGCCGGAGGCGCGAATCGGCGCAGCGCATCCTCCGCGACGCGGATCGACAACTCCGCGGGGTGCGGGTCGAGTTCGGCGAGCGTGCGGTCGGCGTCGAGGAACCCGTCGATGTCGGGGCTGCAGACCTGCTTCGAGTACCGCTCCTGTTCCGCCTTGGCCTCGTTCTCGTTGGCGGTGAGCATTCCGTCGGCAACGAGCTTCGCCTCGCGGAGGAACATGCGAGGGAACTCCTCGTTCACGAGCCGCAGCAGCGCCGCCTCGTCCGCGACGCCGAGTTCCGCGAGTCGCGCCCGGATGCGCCGGCTGAGATCCTCCTCGTAGCCGTGCGCCGTGGCGTACTCCTCGAACAGTCCGCCCTGATCGCCGCCGGCCGTTCGCGCCCTCGCCTCCATGTCGGCGAGCGCCCGCCGCGCCGCGTCGCGGCGCTCGATCAGTCCGACGACGTCGCTGCCGCCGGTGGCCTGTCGCAACCTCTTCGCGTCGGCTTCGTCGAGCGCCGGGCGCAGCAACGTCGAGTACCGGTCGGGCAGCGGCATCCCATCGGCCCCCACCGGTGCGGGCTTCGGCGGCGCGCCGCCTCCGGGCGAGGCCCACGGCGCCATGCTCATGTTCGGGTTCGACGGCGCCGTCGGCCTGAGGGTGAGCTCGGGTGGCACGGTGAGGGTCGACTGCCGGGCGACGGTGATCGGGCCCATCGCACCGACACCGGCAGCGGCGGATGCCGCGACCAGCCGTGCGACGGCGGCGTTCCCGCCGGCGCGCTGGAGCTCCATCAGCTCGCCGCCGGGAACGCGCATGACGCCGGTCGCGGGGTTCACCGAGATGCGGGCCGATGCGGAGGCCGGCGCCGCCGTCGAGAGCGTCGCGGGTGCCGGCCTCCGGGCCGACGTCGACGCCGGGCGCGGCTGGGCGCGTCCGAGTGCCCGATGCAGGCCGGGGCTCCGCGGGCTTGCGCTGGCGACCGCGGAAGACGCGCCTCCCATGCTCGGACGCTACCTGCGGCGCGACCATGGCGCACCCGGCCTGCCCGAACGGGCAACGGGCGACGCCCGAAGGCGCAGCGGACGACGTCTGCGGGACGCCTCAGCCCGCGCCTCAGACGTCGGCGGATGCCGCGAGCCGCTCCCCCAGCCAGGCCCGCGCCCGCCCGTGGAACGCGCGCGTCACGTCGGCACCGCGAGCGATCGACTCGAAGCCGTGCGGGGCCCCGAGCACCACGTCGACCGTGCAGTCCACGCCGGCGTCACCGAGCGCCGCGGCGTAGGCGAGGTCCTCGTCGTGGAACAGGTCGATGTCGCCCACGCCGATCCACGCCGGCGGCAGCCCGGCGAGGTCGGCACGTCGGGCCGGAACGGCGAAGTCGGGCACCGCACCGGCCTCGGCACCAGGCGCCGCCGCGAGGTAGGACGACCAGCCGACGAGGTTGTCGCGATTGGTCCAGGCGAAATGCCGCACCGCATCGAGGTCGCGCCGCGCCGCGGTTCGGTCGTCGAGCATCGGGCAGTACAGCAGCTGCGCGACGGGCTGCTGCGCGCCGTCGGCCAGTAGGCGCTGCGCGAGCGCGGCCGCGAGCCCGCCGCCGGCGCTCTGCCCGCCGACGGCGACGCGGGCCGGGTCGATGCCGCGCGCCGCTGCGGCATCCTGCAGCCACTGCCACCCCGCCGCGCAGTCGTCGAGCGGCGCAGGGAACGGATGCTCCGGGGCGAGTCGGTACTCGACCGACACGACCACGATGCCGAGGCGCTCCGCGAGCCGCGCGCACCACGTGTCGTCCTGCGCGGCGGCGCCGATCACGAGGCCGCCGCCGTGGATCCACAGCAGCGCGCCGCGGCCGGGCGCCACCGACGCCGATTCGCCGGTGGGCGTGAAGACCCGCACCCCGGTGCCGGGAACGTCGAAGTCGACCCGCTCGAACCGCACGCCCTCGGCGGGCTTCGGAGCCGGAATGAGCCCGAGGGCGGCCTGCGCCATCCGTCGCTGCCACGAGTGACGGACGCGAGGGCGCGGGAACCACCGATAGGCCCGCCGGAGCTCCGGGTGGAGGTCGGCGATGCGCATGCGCGCCGGGGCGGGAATCACGTCGTCAGCGCGGGGGCTCCTCATAGTGATCCGATTCTGGCGCACGCGATTGCTCACAGCAGATTCCCGACCACGGATGCCGATCGGCGATATATCGTTGACATATCGTCGAGACCCGAACAGGGCCCCGCTTCAGGGAGGTCATCATGAGCGATTCAGGTTCGTACATGGGCGGCGGCTTCGGCAGCGGTCCGGGCAACCGGGGCCGGGGCAACCCGGGACAGGGCCTGTGGGATGCCATGCAGGAACTGCGCGGCATGTTCGAGCAGAAGGTCGCACCCCGCATGGGCAAGGGCGACGTCCGCGCCGCGGTGCTCGCGCTCCTCGCCGAGCAGCCCATGCACGGGTACCAGATCATCAACGAGATCGCCGATCGCAGCGGCGGGGCGTGGAAGCCGAGCGCGGGCTCGGTGTATCCGACCCTGCAGTTGCTGGCCGACGAGGGACTCATCAGCGCCGAGGAATCGGGCGGACGCAAGACGTACACGCTGACCGAGGCGGGAAGGGCCGAGGCCGAGGCATCCGCCGACCGCACCCCGCCCTGGCCGACCCCGCCCGGCAGCGGAGCCGGCGGCGGGCGCGGACGCGACTTCGGCATGTCAGGCGCGCTGCCCAAGGCGGGCATCGAACTCGCCCAGGCCGCCGCGCAGGTCGGCCGCTCCGGCACCGCCGACCAGGTGAAGGAAGCGGTCGAGGTCCTCGAGGACGCACGCCGCAAGCTCTACTCGATCCTCGCCCAGGGCTGACCGAGTGCCCTCGACACGTCGGCATCCGGCAGGCAGGATGCCCGATGTGGGGAACACGCGCGCCCGCTACCGGCGGATCCTCCGATTCGCCGCCAGGTACATCGTCCAGACCTGGTGGTTCGAGATCGTGCTGCCCCGGTTCGGGCTCGCCCGGTTCGCGGCGCGCGGTCGCGCGGCGCGTCTGACGCGCATCGCCGAGCGCTTCCACATCCTCGCCGTCGACCTCGGCGGGCTCATGATCAAGGTCGGCCAGTACCTCTCGTCCCGGCTCGACGTGCTCCCGCCCGAGATCACGCGCGAACTCGCCGGGCTGCAGGACGAGGTGCCGCCCGTGCCCTTCGACGACATCCGTCGACTCGCCGAGGCCGAGCTCGGCATGCCGCTCGAGCGCGCGTACGCCTCGTTCGACCCGACCCCGGTCGCCGCGGCATCCCTCGGCCAGGCGCATCGCGCCCGCCTCTCCCCCGTCGACGCGGCCGACATGGGCTACGACGACGCCGTCGTCAAGGTGCAGCGGCCCGGCATCGAGGTCATCGTCGACGTCGACCTCAAGGCGCTGCGCCGCGTCGCCGACTGGCTCAGCCGCGTGCGGTTCGTCGCGAGCCGGGTCGACCTGCCCGGGCTCGTCGAGGAGTTCGCCACCACGAGCCTGGAGGAGATCGACTACCTCCACGAGGCGCAGAACGCCGAGCGCTTCGCCGCGAGCTTCGCCGGCGACCCGCGCGTCGCCGCGCCCGAGGTCGTCTGGGAGCGCACCACCCGCCGCGTGCTCACCCTCGCCGACGTCACCGCCATCAAGATCAACGACCGCGCCGCCCTCGTCGCCGCGGGCATCGACCCGAAGGCCGTCGCCGCCCAGTTCGCGACGGTCATGTTCGACCAGCTGTTCCGCGACGGGTACTTCCACGCCGACCCGCACCCGGGCAACATCTTCGTCACGCCGGTCGGGGTGCTCGCGGGCGAGACGGATGCTGCGGCGGCGGAGTCGACGGCGACGGCGACGGCGACGGATGCCGCGGGGCCGGCGCCCGACGCTGCATCCGCTGCCTGGAAGCTCACGTTCATCGACTTCGGGATGATGGGGCAGGTGCCAGACGGGCTGCGGCAGGCACTGCAGCAGCTGATGATCGCGGTCGCGGCGCGCGACGGGAAGCGCCTGGTGGAGAGCTTCCGCAGCGTCGGGTTCCTGCTGCCGACCGCCGAGACCGCGGAGCTCGAGCGCGCCATGACCGAGCTGTTCGCCCGCTTCGGCGGCATGGGCTTCGCCGAGCTCGCGCAGGTCGACGAGCGCGAGCTGCGGCGGTTCGCGATCGAGTTCGGCGAGGTCATGCGGACGCTGCCGTTCCAGCTGCCCGAGAACTTCCTGCTCATCATCCGCGCCATGTCCCTGACCTCGGGCATGTGCAGCTCCCTCGACCCCGAGTTCAACATCTGGGACGCCGTCGAGCCCTACGCCGCCCAGCTGCTGCGCGACGAGCGCGGCAACATCGTGCAGGCGCTCGGTCGCGAGGCGGTGTCGGTCGTCGGGACCGCCTGGCGACTGCCGCAGCGCCTCGACAAGGTCGTCGACCGCATCGAGCAGGGCCGCCTCGTCGCCAGCTCGCCCAAGATCGAGCAACGGATGTCGCGTCTCGAGCGCACAGCGGGCCGCATCGTGTCGGCGGTGGTCTTCGTGGGGCTGTTCCTCGGCGGCATCCTCCTGCGGCTCGACGAGCCGGTGTGGGGCGGGATCCTGCTCGGGGTGTCGGTGATCCCGCTGCTGCACGCGGTGTTCGCGGGCGCGTTCGGGCGGCGCGGGCCGCCCTGATCAGGCCGACGGTGCGGTCGGCCGTCGCGCGCTCGCGGACTCACGCCGCCGGATCCCAGGCCCGGCATTGCGCACGCCGCGAGGCGGCGCGAAGATCGCACCATGGACGCCCGGGTTCGCAACGTGCAGGCCGCCCTCGATTCGTTCTCCGAGCCGTGGCAGCCGCGGCGACTGGCGAGCGTGAACGACTACGAGGTGAAGGTCGTGAAGCTCCTCGGCGAGTTCACGTGGCACTCGCACCCCGACACGGACGAGCTGTTCATGGTGCTCTCGGGCGAGCTGGTCATCCAGCTGCGCGACGGCGACGCGGAGCTCGGCCCGGGCGACGTCTTCGTCGTCCCCCGCGGCGTCGAGCACTGCCCCAGGGCCGACGGCGAGGTCTCCGCGATCCTGATCGAGCCCGAGGGCGTCGTCAACACCGGGGACACCCCGAGCGAGCGGACGACGGAGGTCCGAGAGCTCGACTGACCGGCTCGGCGGCGGACGCCTGGGACGGCCCGGCGAACGAACCGGCGACCTCTCCGCAGCTCAGGCCAGGGGCGACGCCGACGGCGAGATCACCGAGTCGACGATCGCCTCGATCGCGAACTCCGACGCGCGACCGAGGTCGACGGCGTCGGGATCGAGGAGCCACTGCACCTGCAGCCCGTCCATCACGGCGAGGATGCTCGCGGAAGCGAGTTCGATCGTTTCAGGAGCGGCGACGCCGTGCTCCTCGCACACGACCTCGAAGGCGCGGGCGACCTCTCCCCGCAGGGTCTCGTACCGCTTCTGGAAGAACGCGCGCCCGGGATGATCGTCGGTCACCGACTCGGCCGACAGCACGACGTACGCCTGGACGATGCCCGCCCGATGCGCGTTGACGAACGCCGTCCGCACGAGGTGCCGGAAGAGGGCCATCCCGCCGGGGATGTGCTGCTCCTCGAGGTCGGCCACGTCGGTCTCGTCGCGATGACTCAGCACCTCGAGGAGGAGCTGGTCCTTCGATCCGAAGTGGTGGAGGATCCCGGCGTGGGTCATCCCCACCTGATCGGCGATCTCCTGGAGCGTTCCGCCCGCGAACCCCTTGTTGCCGAAGATCTCGACGGCGGCATCGAGGATATCGCGCCGACGCGCCAGCGTCTCGGGCCGCGAACGCGGTTGCCGACGCTGACCGGTCATCGCTCCTGACATCCGCCGACACCCCCTTCTCCGTCTGTCGGAACCGAGTCTACGCAGGCCCTCTGCGGCTCCGGAATCGACGCGTTGATTAACTTACTTACTTGATAGTAAGTTAACTCCGCAGTCACTCGACGCCGGCGTCGTCCTTCGGGAAGCGCGGCGTCGTGCCCCCACACGAAGGAGAAGCAATGAGGCTCAGTACGTCCCTCGGCGTCGTCGGCATCGCCGCGGCCCTGGCGCTCACCGGTTGCGCCGGTGCCAGCCCCGCCAGCACCCCGGCAGGGAGCGGCGCGGCGCTGACGATCGCCAAGCCCGACGGCGCGATCACCACCGAATCGCACAACCCGTACCTCGGCGACTCGTCCGCCTCGAAGTACGGCTACGCCAAGGTCATCTTCGAGCCGCTCGCGCTCGTGAACCCGACGGGCGACCTCGGCACCACGCCGTGGCTCGCCGAGTCCGTCGAGTGGAACGACGACTACACCGAGCTCACCGTCGTCCCCCGCAGCGGCGTCAACTGGAGCGACGGCACCGAGTTCACCGGTGACGACATCGTCTTCACCTTCGACCAGTTCCTCACCGGCAAGCTCGCCGACACGTCGGGCCTGAAGTACGAGGGCGCCACCGTCGACGGCGACGCGATCACCCTGAAGTTCGGCGACTCGAAGTACGTCTCGCAGGCGCGCGTCCTGCACACCCCGATCGTGCCCAAGCACATCTGGGAGAACATCGACGACCCGAACACCGACCCGCTCACCGGTGAGGGCCTCGCCGTCGGCACCGGCCCCTACGTGCTCGACACCTGGTCGACCGAGTCGGTCACCCTCACCGCGAACGAGGACTACTGGGGCGGCGAGCTCGCCGTTCCCACGCTGAACTACGTCTCCTACGGCGACAACGCCGCCCTCACCACCGCGCTCGTCTCCGGCGAGGCCGACTGGGCGCAGGCCTTCATCCCGCAGGTCGAGGACAGCTACCTGGCCGCCGACGAGGACAACCACTTCCTCGCCTCCCCCACCGCGGGCGCCGGCACGCTCTTCATGAACCTCCAGACCAAGCCGTTCGACGACCCCGCCCTCCGCGAGGCGCTGGCCTGGACGATCGACCGCGACGCCTACGTCGACATCGCCCGCGAGGGTGCGAGCACGGCCATCTGGAGCGCGACCGGCCTCGGCGACCTGCTCTCGGACGAGATCCTGCCCGAGTACGCGGACGACGTGTACTCGGTCGACGTCGACAAGGCCAAGGGCATCCTCGAGGACGCCGGCTACACCTGGAAGGACGAGAAGCTCGTCGACCCGGACGGCGAGGCCGTCTCGTTCTCCATCTCGGTTCCGGCCGGCTGGAGCGACTGGAACACCGAGCAGGCCCTCATCGCCGAGGAGCTCGACTCCGCCCTCGGCATCGAGGTCAAGGTCGACCAGCCCGACTGGGGCGGCTGGGACGCCGCTCGCCAGGAGGGCACCTTCCAGGCGATCATCCACTGGCTCGAGGACAGCGGCAACGCCTACGGCCTCTACACCTCGACGATGGACCAGAAGTGGATCGTCGACGACCGCGCGCAGTTCAACTTCGGCCGCTTCGACGACCCCGCCGTCACCGACGCGCTGAACACCTACGCCAACGCATCGTCGGACGCCGAGCGCGAGGCCGCGCTGGCCGTCATGCAGGGCGCGTTCGTCGAGAACGTGCCGGCCATCCCGCTGGGCTCGCACCCGCTCCTCGGCGAGTACAACACCCGCAACTACGTCGGCTGGCCGACGGAGGACGACCAGTACGCCTCGGCTGACCCGACGCAGCCCGGGATCGTCCAGATCCTGACCAGCCTGCAGCCCGCCGGCTGACCCGGACGCGGTGGGGCGGATGCATCCGGTGCATCCGCCCCACCCGTTCGTCGGCATCACCCGGCACCTCAGGCATCACGAAGGGAACCCCCACCCATGAGCGACACGTTGCTCTCCGTCCGCGACTTCTCGGTCGTGTACGACGTCGAGCCGCCCGTGGCGGCCGTCAGGAACGTCAGCCTCGACCTCCGGCGCGGCGAGATCCTCGGCCTCGCCGGCGAGAGCGGCTGCGGCAAGACCACGCTCGCCTACGGCGTGCAGCGCCTGCTCAAGGCGCCCGCCGTGATCACCGGCGGCTCGGTCGTCTTCCACGACGCATCCGGCGAGGACATCGACGTCAACGCCCTGGATGCCGACCAGATGCGCCGGTTCCGCTGGGACAAGATCTCCATGGTGTTCCAGGGGGCGATGAACTCCCTGAACCCGGTCGCGACGATCGGCTCGCAGCTGGAGGACGTCTTCGAGGTCCACCGCCCCTCCATGAGCCGCGCCGAGCGCCGGGCCGAGGTCGTCGAGCTGCTCGAGATCGTCAAGGTCGGCGCGCAGCGCTCCCGCTCCTTCCCGCACGAGCTGTCCGGCGGCATGCGCCAGCGCGTCATGATCGCCATGGCCCTCGCGCTGCGCCCCCAGCTCATGGTGATGGACGAGCCGACCACGGCGCTCGACGTGCTCGTGCAGCGCGAGATCCTCACGCAGATCTCGGCCCTCCGCCACGAGTTCGGCTTCTCGGTCGTCTTCATCACGCACGACCTCCCGCTCCTCCTCGAGATCAGCGATCGCATCGCGATCATGCGCGCCGGCGAGATCGTCGAGCTCGACACGGCGGAGCGGATCTGGACCGACCCCCAGGACGACTACACGAAGACGCTGCTGTCGTCCTTCCCGCGCCTCACCGGAGAGAAAGGCATGGTGCTCCGATGACCGTCCTCGAGTTCGACGCCGTCACGAAGGTCTACGCGGTCCGTGGCGCCGGCCACATCACGGCCCTCGACGAGGTGAGCTTCACGCTCCGGTCGGGGCAGACGATCGGCCTGGTCGGCCAGTCGGGCAGCGGCAAGTCCACGATCGCGAAGATCCTGACCCAGCTCGAGACGCCGTCGAGCGGCGAGGTGCGGCTCGACGGCGAGCGGATTCCGCGTCACGGGAAGGGCCTGCGCGCCTACCGCCAGCAGTTGCGGATGGTCTTCCAGGACCCGTTCGCCTCCCTGAACCCGTACCACTCGATCCGATACCACCTGCAGCGTCCGCTCCGACTCGATCGCGTCGTGCCGAAGGCGGAGGAGGACGACGAGGTGCGGCGCCTGCTCGAGCGAGTCCGACTCGATCCCGACGCCGTCATCGACCGACGACCCCACGAGCTCTCGGGCGGCCAGCGCCAGCGCGTCGCGATCGCCCGCGCCCTCGCATCCCGCCCGAAGCTCCTCGTGGCCGACGAGCCGGTCTCGATGCTCGACGTCTCGATCCGCCTCGGCGTGCTGAACCTCCTCGCCGACCTGCAGCGCGAGGAGGGGCTCGGCGTGCTCTACATCACGCACGACCTCGCCACGGCCCGGCACTTCAGCGACGAGATCCTCGTGCTCAACCAGGGCCGTGTCGTCGAACGCGGCCCCGCCGACGACGTCATCCTCCGACCCCGCGACCCGTACACGCAGGCGCTGCGCGCGGCATCCCCCGACCCCGACGCGCACTTCGCGTCGGCATCAGCATCCGCATCCGGCATCCGTGGAGGTGCGCAATGACCTCGATCCAGCCCCGAATCCCCACCGACGCCGACGCCGGCGTTCCCGACGACCCCGAGGGCGCCGCGCTCGCCGACGACCCGGCCGTCACCGACCGCACCGGCATCGCCGGCGGCACCGACGCCGTCGAGGCCGGCACCACGGCGACGCGTGCGGTGAAGGGCCGCTCGCGTATCCCGTGGCGGTTCCTCGGCGGCCGCGCCGCGTTCTACCTCTTCACGCTCTGGGCGGCGATCACGATCAACTTCTTCCTGCCCCGGATGATGAAGGGCGACGCGGTCACGCAGTACCTCGCGCGCAATCGCAACGTCAGCCCCGAGGCCGCCGACGCGCTCCGCACGCTCCTGGGCCTCGACACCGACAAGAGCCTCTGGCAGCAGTACCTCGACTACTGGGCGCTCCTGCTCCGCGGCGACCTCGGCGTCTCCCTGCTTCACGGACTGCGCCCGGTGACCGAGGTCATCGGGCAGTCGCTGCCCTGGACCATCGGCCTCGTGGGCTTCGCGACGGTCGTCTCGTTCGCGATCGGCACCGTCGGCGGCGCGATCGTCGGATGGCGGCGCGGCAGTCGGCTCGACGCGCTGATCCCGATCACGACCTTCCTCAGCACCATCCCGTACTTCTGGCTCGGGTTGCTCGCGATCGCGGTGTTCTCGGTGAACCTCGGCTGGTTCCCGATCGGCAAGGCCTACGGCGTCGGGATGACGCCCGAGTTCACGCCCGAGTTCATCGGCCAGGTGATCCACCACGGCACGCTGCCCGCGGCGACGATCATCATCGCCTCGCTCGGCGGCTGGATGCTGGGCATGCGCAACATGATGCTCACGGTCCTCGACGAGGACCACGTCATGGTCGCCGACGCGAAGGGGATGCCGCGGAAGCGCGTGCTCTGGGGGTACGCCGCGCGCAACGCCGTGCTCCCCCAGATCCAGAGCTTCGCCCTGTCGATCGGGTTCATCGTCGGCGGCACGATCGTCATGGAGATGGTCTTCAGCTACCCCGGCGTCGGCAAGCTCCTGCTGGATGCCACGAACGCGAAGGACTACGCGCTCATGCAGGGCGTCTTCCTCGTGATCACCCTCTCGGTGCTGCTGGCGAACCTCCTGGCCGACGTCGCCTACGCATTCCTCGACCCGCGCACGCGCCAGACGGAGGCCTGAGCCATGGACATCCTCACGAACGACCGCGTCGCCGACCCGACGACCGCCCGACCGGCGGGCGTGCCCGCGACCGCGAAGATCCGAACCGCGGACGATCGGGCGGCGAGCGCGCACCGCACTCGACCGACGTTCCGGTCGAAGCTCGGCTCCGCCTTCGCGATGTTCCGGAACGGCAAGTCGATCGCCGGCCTGTCGATCCTCGGCTTCTTCGTCCTCGTGGCGATCCTCGCCGACGTGCTCGCGCCGTACTCACCCACCGCGGTCGACCACGCCGCGCGCTTCCAGCCCCCGTCGGCCGAGCACTGGCTCGGCACGACCCACATCGGCGAAGACGTCCTGAGCCAGGTCATCCACGGCACACGCGGCGTGATCGTGGTCGGCTTCCTCGCCGCGATCATCGCGACGCTCATCGCGATCACCGTCGGGGTCGTCTCGGGCTACGTGCGCGGATGGCGCAGCGAGAGCCTCTCGGCGCTCACGAACGTCTTCCTCGTGCTCCCGGGCCTCCCGCTCATCATCATCGTGGCGTCGATGTTCGAGGACCCGCCGCTGTGGGTCATCGCCGCCGTGCTCGGACTCATCGGCTGGGCGTGGGGCGCCCGCGTGCTGCGCGCCCAGACGATGTCGCTCCGCAACCGCGACTTCATCCAGGCCGCGCGCGCCAACGGCGAGCCGCTGCGCCGCATCATCACCGTCGAGATGCTCCCGAACCTCATGGCGCTCATCGCCGCGAGCTTCGTCGGCACGGTGACCGCCGCCATCATCGCCCTCACGACGCTCTCGTACATCGGCGTGATCCCGGTCACGACCTACAACTGGGGCACGATCCTGAACTGGGCCGGCGCGCAGGGCGCGTTCCGGCAGAACCAGTGGTGGTGGTACCTGCCGCCCGGGCTCTGCATCGCGGCCATCGGCGTCGCCCTCTCGCTGATCAACTTCGGCATCGACGAGTACGTCAACCCGCGCCTGCGGTCCGCCGGAGAACGGGCCCGCGCGATGAAGAGGAAGGGCCTGAACGTGAACGACACCGTGACGGCCGTCCGCCCCGCCTCCAGCACGACGACCACGACCGAGGAGACCTCGTGACCACTGCCGATATCGTCAGCCCCATGTACCTCGACTCCAGCAGACCAGTCGCCGACCGCATCGCCGACCTCCTCGGGCGGATGAGCGTCGAGGAGAAGGTCGGCCAGATGCTGCAGCTCGACGCCCGCGAGGACCTCGAGGACCAGGTGCTGCGCCAGCACGTCGGGTCGATCCTGCACGCGTCCCCCGAGCGCATCGCGCTCGCGCACGAACTCGTCGCGCAGACGAGGCTGCGGATCCCCCTGCTCGTCGGCGAGGACTGCATCCACGGGCACTCGTTCTTCGAGGGCGCGACGATCTACCCCACGCAGCTCGGCATGGCCGCGTCGTGGGACGCGGACCTGCTCGAACGCGTCGCGCGGGCGACCGCAGAGGAGGTCGCGGCGACCGGCGTGCACTGGACCTTCTCTCCCGTGCTGTGCATCGCGCGCGACCTGCGCTGGGGACGCATCGACGAGACGTTCGGCGAGGACCCGTTCCTCATCGGCGAGCTCGCCTCGGCGATGGTGCGCGGCTACCAGGGCGGAGGGCTCGACGACGACACGGCGATCCTCGCGACCGCGAAGCACTTCGCCGGGTACTCCGAGACGCAGGGCGGTCGCGACGCGAGCGAGGCCGACCTCTCGCGCCGCAAGCTCCGCTCCTGGTTCCTGCCGCCGTTCGAGCGCGTGGCGAAGGAGGGCTGCCGCACCTTCATGCTCGGCTACCAGACGACCGACGGCGTGCCGATCACGGTGAACGACTGGCTGCTGAACGACGTCCTCCGCGGCGAGTGGGGGTACACGGGCACGCTCATCACCGACTGGGACAACGTCGGCCGCATGGTGTGGGAGCAGAAGGTGCAGCCCGACTATGCCCATGCGGCCGCGGCCGCGGTGAAGGCCGGCAACGACATGGTCATGACGACGCCCGGGTTCTTCAACGGAGCCCTGGAGGCCATCGAACGCGGGCTGCTCGCCGAGTCCGACCTCGACCGCGCGGTCTCGCGCATCCTCCTGCTGAAGTTCGAGTTCGGGCTCTTCGAGAACGCGCGGAAGCCCGACCTCGCGCGCATCGAGGCGGTCGTCGGCAACGGGGCGCACGCCTCGCTCAACCTCGAGGCGGCCCGGCGCTCGCTGGTGCTCCTGCGCAACGACGGCGCACTTCCGCTCCTCGAGGGGCGGGCGCCGGATGCCGCGGGCCGGGCGATCTCGGACGGCACCCCCCGCCGCGTCGCCGTGATCGGCCCGCTCGCCGACGACGCGCAGACGCAGCTCGGCGATTGGGCGGGCTCGTCCGGCCAAGCGGACTGGCTCCCCGACGGCCACCCGCGCGGCATGATCACGACCGTCCTCGACGGGCTCCGCCGCACGGCGCCGGCCGATTGGACGGTCGAGCACGCCGAGGGCGCACGCATCCTGACCCTCGAGGAGGACCCGGAGGGCGCGTTCTTCCCCGACGGCCAGCCGCGACCGCAGGTGGTCGTCCCGTGCGCCCCCGACGCGGAGCTCATCGCCGGGGCATCCGACGCCGCCCGCCGCAGCGACTTCGCGGTCGTGGTGGTCGGCGACCGCATCGAGCTCGTCGGCGAGGGCCGTTCGACCGCGACGCTCGAACTCGTCGGCGACCAGGTCGCGCTCCTCGACGCGGTCGCCGCATCGGGCACGCCCTTCGTCGTCGTGCTGCTCGCCTCGAAGCCGCTCGTGCTCCCGCCGTCGGCGGAGCGCGCGTCGGCGCTCGTCTGGGCCGCGAACCCCGGCATGGAAGGCGGGCGGGCCATCGCCGAGCTGCTGCTCGGACTCGTCGAGCCGACCGGGCGCCTGCCGATCTCGTTCGCCCGCCACGCCGGGCAGCAGCCGACGTACTACAACCAGATCCGCGGCCAGCACGGCACCCGCTACGCCGACCTCACGCAGAGCCCGGCGTACGCGTTCGGCGAAGGGCTGACGTACACGACCGTCGAGTACTCGGGCCTCCGCATCCTCGACGCGGCCGTCGAACCGAGCGGCACCGTTCGGGCCGAGGTGACGGTCACGAACAGCGGTGACCGCCCCGCACGCGAAGTGGTGCAGGCGTACGTGCGCGACGAGGTGACGTCGGTGAGCTGGGCGGACAAGGAACTCAAGGCGTACCGGCTCGTCGACCTCGAGCCCGGCGAGTCGCGCGTCGTTCCCATCGACGTCGACGTCGCCGACTGCACCCTCGTCGACGCGCACGGCGCGCGCGTGGTCGAGCCGGGCACGTTCGAGCTGCTGGTCGGCCCGTCCTCACGCGACGACGCGCTGCTCGAGGCATCCTTCGCCGTGGTCGACGGCGCGCCGGCTACGACGAGCCGGCGCTGAGCGGGCAGGGGACGACGGCGGCGTTCCCGCGCGTCGTCCCCCCGTGGCATCCGCCTCGAGCCGTGCCGGGGCGGATTCAGTCGTCGGAGAGGATCGCCTCGAGCCGTGCCGTGCACTCGGCGACGAACTCCGGGAACGTCGTCCAGTAGTAGGGGATGCCGCTGATCGCCACCGCGATCGCCCATCCGCGGGCGCGCAGCCAGGTCGCCTCGTCGAGGCGCAGCGCGTCCCGATAGGCGTGCCGCGCGTCGCCGGGCAGGTCCCAGACCGGGGCGTGCTCGGCGTCGGGTGCGCCGACCGAGAGCGCGCCGAAGTCGATCACCGCGTTCAGGCGACCCTCGTGCGCGAGCAGGTTGCCCGGGCGCAGGTCGCCGTGCAGCCACACGTGCGGCGCGGCCGAGTCGGGCCGTGCGAGGGCCTCGCGCCACCAGTGCTCGAGGCGATCGACGTCGACCCGCTCGCCGATCAGGGGGCGGGATGCCGCGAACGCGGGCTCGACCCACTCCGCCGCTCCGCCGAGGCTCCCGCCCCGGTACCAGCTCAGCTCCCCCGTACGCCGACCGCCCATGAGGTCGATGCGATGCAGCTCGCCGACGAACCCGGCCAGGTCGGCTCCGAACACGGTCCAGTCGTCGACGGTGTCGGATGCGGGCGGAGCGCCCTCGATCCATCGGTAGACCGACCACTCGACGGGATACGCGGGCGACGGCGAACCCGCGTGCACCGGCTCGGGGATGCGCACCGGCAGGCCGGGCGCGAGCCGCGGCATCCACTCGCGTTCCTTGCGCAGCGACGCCGCGCCTCCCGGCGTCCGCGGCATCCGCACCAGCAGGTCGTCGCCGAGCCGGAACATCACGTTGTCGGTACCGCCTCCGGCGGCCGTCAGCGGCAGGTCCGCCCAGTCGGGGCGTTCCCGCCGCACGACGGATGCCGCGAGGTCGGCGTCGATCGGGAGCTCGTCGTGGTGCAGGGGCATCGGGTCAGTCTTGCAGCCGGCCCGATGCCGTCGCGCCGATCAGCTCGGCAGCTCGATCATGTACGAGACGATCTCCGTGATCCTCCCGTCGGCCGCGAAGTCGAAGACGTCGCACGACGCCACGATCGACACCCCGCCGTCCGCGTCGGTATAGCGGGCGAGGGCGTCGACGACCACGCTCTCCTCGCCGACGACCGACCGGAACCGCTGGAACTCCGTCGTGACGTCGGCGAGGTCGGCGGACGTGCGCTCGATCGCCTTCGCCACCGCCTTGCGCCCGACCAGCGGGCCACCGCCGACGGAGGTCCAGATGACGTCATCCGCGAGATGCTGCAGGGCGAGGTCGAAACGGTGGCCCGAGAACGCCCGCGCGATCTGCTCGGTGGTGAGGTCGGTCGTGGTCTCCATGCGGCTCGCTCCCATCGCGCGGCATCCCGCGCCATTGCGGTTGACGAGTTCACGATCACCCGGATGACGACGAACGTCAAGTGTCGTCGGTCGGATGGCGCGTGTCCCAGGCCGATCGGGCCTGCGCATCGAGCGGCATCTGCACCGCGGCATCCGCCCTCGCACGCCCACCACCCCTCGTAGGGTCAATGACCGCGTCGAATGATCCGGCCGAGCAGGTCACCGAGGTCGAAGCGCTTCACGAGCGAGTTCACCGAGTTGATCCGAGACTGCAAGGTGTTCGCACGTCGGAGAAGCGTGTCTGCTTCGACTGCGGTGCCAGCCGACTCCACGGCAGCGGCGCATGGAGTTGCGCCGAGGATGAGCTTCGACATCACCTCGTCCATCGTCGTTGCGGTGGCCCCTGCCTCCGTGGCCGCCAAGGCACACGTCGCAACCGCGGCTCTCGTCTTCGAGCCGGACGTCGCCCACCGCTTCAACTTGTTGAACGCCATCGATCCCGCCACGTCGACGGCGAGCACGGAGAGGGACAGAGCAGTGTCGAAGTCCCACGTGAAGTCCGCGGCGCGTCCTGACACTCTCATCGCTTCGCCGGCGAGAACGTACGAGCCGGTGGATCCCATGTCGGCGAGGGATTCCCGCATGAAGCGGTTCCTCACCTCAATCAGTGGAGAGGTGTTGACAGGTACCGGCTCGTAGGTGGAACCGGGGGTCGATGACCAGAACCTGATCGGCTGGCTCGATGTGTTCTGAATCACCAAGAATGTGTCGGAATAGTCCCCGCACACTCCGATCTTGTCGACCTCCTGCTGAAGTCGATAATCATCGATGGCGAACCGATACAGGATCGGGGCGTTCCAAGGGCAACTCGACTGGATGCCTGCGCTCGCCGTCGCCGACGGAACGATCGCCATGATCGCAGCGAGCATGAACGCCACGGACGTCGCGATCGACAGGCGTAGCGGGCGCTTCGGCCGGCGATCTGTTCTTGGAACGGAGCAGCGCAGCAGCATATCGTCCATGTGTCCCCCCAGGACTCAAGACGGGCCAACGCTACGCCCGGATGCATATCCATCACAGGACCTGAGCAGAGAGTTCACCCGAACTGGGGGGATGGCCGAAGTCTCGTGCCTCGACGCTCCCCGCTTCCCCCGCGCGGCCGATCCTCTAAGAGATCCGCCACGCATACGCGTACGGCTGCGCGAACTGGGTGATGCGGAAGGCGCGAACGACGACCTTCGCGGTGCCGGGCGGCATGCCGACCCAACGGACCTGCTCGACGTTGTTGGCGCGGTCGAAGCCGGCGGTGGTGCCGACGTTGCCGTGGCGCTCGGTGCCGTCGGCGGCGATCACGATGAGGTCGAGGTCGTTCTGCAGCAGCGCACCGGGCGGGTCGGACCAGACGAGCGTCACCTTGAACGTCGCGCCGCCGACGGCGAGCAGGCCCTGGTCGTCGTGCTTCGGCGCCTCCTCGGGGATCTCCACCTCGAACGACTCCTCGTCGCCCTGCTCCAGCGGCCCGCCCTCGCCGAAGCCGCCGTCGCCGGCCGGCCCTGGCAGGATGATCGACCCGGCGAGGTCCACTCGACCCCAGCCCGAGTTCGTGTTGGGCGACTCCCCCGCCTCGGAGGGCGTGTACTGCCCGGGCAGCTCGACCGCGCCGTTCACGAGCAGGGCCTTCACCAGTGCGGCGCTCGGCGTCGCCAGCCCGTTCTTCACGAGCGTCTCGCGGATGACCGCGGCGCAGCCCGCGACGAGCGGCGTCGCCATCGAGGTCCCCGTGTCGAAGAAGAACAGCGGATCACTGGAGACGCCGAAGTCGGTGCCGCCGGGCGCGTTGCGCGAGAGCGTCGAGAGGATGCACGTGCCCGGCGCGATGACATCGGGCTTGATGCGCCCCTCCTGCGTCGGTCCGCGGCTCGAGAACGCCGCCATGCCCACCGACGAGTCGGCCTGCAGGTCGCTGCCGACCGGGTCGGCGGGGTAGTCGGACGGCCAGTAGTCGCCGTAGGTGAACCCGAACTTCCGCACGCTCTCGGAGGCGCCGACGGTGATGCAGTTCTTCGCCGCCCCCTCGGAGCCGATCTGGCTCGGATCGATCGCCCCGTCAGCATCGCCGTCGACGCCGTCGTTGCCCGCCGCGAAGCAGATCACCTGGTCGGGGTTGTTCCAGACGAACGCGTCGATCTCGCGCGACGACGGGCTGTACGGCAGGCCCGGGATCGTCGAGCCCCACGAGTTCGTGTGCACGCGCGCGCCGTCGTCGTAGGTCGGCTGGAACAGGTCGGTCAGGTCGGCGGGGATGCCGCCGAGCCGGCCGGCGGAATCGATCAGGCTCTGCAGGATCAGCTGCGCCTCGGGGGCGGTGCCCTCGATCACGCCGCCCATCGTGGCCGAGTTGCCGCTGCCGAGCACCGACCCCGCGACGTGCGTGCCGTGCCCGTGCGGATCGTCGGCGCGCGCCGGCGAGGTGCGGCCGAGCGCATGCAGCTTCACCACCCGCCCGGCGAAGGCGGGGTGCGGGTTCCCCGCGTCGCCCGTGTCGAACCCGGTGTCGGCGACCGCGACGACCTCGCCGTCGCCGCGATACGTCGTGCCGCCGACCGTGACGTCGGCGTGCAGGATGCCGCGCGCGACGTTGTTGAACAGACGTCGCTCGGGCACCGGCTGGATCTCCCGGACCTCGTCGATCGTCGCGAGCCTCGGCAGCCGGCCCTGCTCGGTCGTGACGCGGAGCTTGGCCGGGGTCACCTCGACCTGGTCGGGGTCCACCTTGGCGGCTCGGGCGACGCGCGCGACGAGTTCGTCGGACGGCGTGACATCCGGATGCAGCAGCAGGTCGACGGGAGTGAACGCCCGCGACGGATGCGGCGTGTCGAACCCGAAGTCGCGTGGCCCTGCCGCGTCGACGTTCGCGCCGACGAGCGACGGCGGGACCTTGAACGCCTTCGCATACGGCCCAGCCCAGTCGACGAACGGGAGGTCGGACACGGGCGTGATGTCGCTCGGCGGATACGTCGCGAGGTAGGTGTTGTCCGAGACGTACTCCTGCACCTCGGCCCCGGTGTCGGCCACCGCTGCGCGCTGCTCGGCCGTCATCGGCTCGGTCGTGTGGATGAGGATGTGGTCCGAACTCGCCACTTCGCCGGCATCGAGGCCGAACGCCTGGAGGTCGCGCTGGGGAGCGCTCGTGTCGACGGTGATTCCGTTGATCGTGATCTTCGGCATGGCTGGCCCTCGCGCTCTCGGTCACGGGACCGGGTCCGGCACGGGCGGCGATCCCGACGGCACCTGAAATCGGCGGCGCGAGTCTAGCCCCGCCCGATGGGGGCGGCAATGCACGGGCGGGCGGATGCCTCCGGCCGTTCGGGCACGGATCGGATCCCCTCGGGGCGACGCATCCGTCGGTGGGTCGCCCTAGCCTCGGGTCATGCGGCATCCGCCCCGTCACCCGCGGTGCCCCCGCCGAACACGCTCGGCCTGCACCGCGTGATGTTCGCCGTCGACGACCTCGACGACACCCTCGCTCGCCTGCGCCCGCACGGCGCCGAACTGCTGCGCAAGATCGGGAACTACCAGGACGAGTACCGCCTCTGCTACCTCCGCGGGCCGGCGGGCATCATCGTGGCGCTCGCCGAGCAGGTCGGCTGACCTGATCGTTCCCGGCGCGAGCGCCGGCCGCCGTCGGGCCGCGCGCTCGCGCCGAGTCGACTCAACCGACCGGAGGCACGAAGCATCCGCCCTCCTGCCAGCCCCGCTGCTCGAACTGTCCGAGGTTGCAGACGACCGAGTTCACCGGGTAGTACTCGCCGAGGGTCGCGAACGCCGACGTCCACGCGCCGTTGCGCGGCACGTCCTGCACCGCGCTGTGGAAGGCGTCGCTCACCACCATGTGGCGCATGATCATCGCCGCCGGCACGCCGGCCGAGACGTGGAGGACGGTCGCATCGCCGACCATCGGGCTATCGGTGAGGTCCGCCGACGTGACGATCACGGTCCAATAGCCGTCGGCGCCGACCGCGAGTTGCGTCAGGCCGTCGGGATTGGTGTCCTGATCCCAGACGCCACTGCCGAACGAGCCGTTCGCGCACGACCAGTTCGCATCCTGCGCCGGGTACGGCCAGACCTTCTTGTCCAGGCAGATCGAGAAGTACCGCATGTCGTACGCGGCGGGATCGTTGTCGTTCCACGGGACGGGGCTCGCACCCTGCGGCACCCGCGGCGCCTTCCCGCGGAACACGTAGACCTCGTCGGGGGCCGGGATGAATCCGGCGGCGAGGTACCCGGCGACGGGGTTCGACCAGACGCTGTTCTGCGCCGCAGCCGTCGGGGCGACGAACATCAGCGGCGTCGAGCACGGCGTGAGGTCGGCGCCCACGTAGGCGCACGCGTTCGAGGCGCGCGGGACCGACCCGTCGGCGGCCGCACCGAAGAAGTCGCCCTGCACCGGGCTGCCGCTCGGCGCGGACGGCCCGTAGCCGGAACCCGTGCGGTTCAGCGGCAGCACGTTGAAGTCGGTGCCGTCGCTCGCGAACGCGCCGGGTCCGCCGCCGCTGCAGTCGGTGCCCTGCGGGTCGGGTACGAGCTGGATGGTGTAGGTGTCGTCGTACGCCGTGCTGGAGGTCTGCCACGGGTTCACCGAACCCGGATCGGGCTCGATCTGGAAGTCGGTGTTGTACGACTGGCAGGTCGTGCCGGCGCCGTTCTCGTAGTAGTAGAAGTCCATGTTCGAGTCGTAGAGCACGTACGACATGAACAACTGCTCCTGGAACTGGCCGTGGATCTCGACGTGATCGAGGACCAGTCCGCGGCGATCCGGCTCGGTGCTCGCGTCGAACGGCACGGCCCAGTACGTGGCATCCGAGTCCGGGAGGAAGATGTCCATGCCGTCCTGCACCGGCGTCGTGTTCCGCGTGTAGTCGCGCGTGTCGTACACCTTGGTGTTGATGCGCGCCCACCAGCTGCAGTACGGGAACGCGGTGCCCGCCCGCGCGAGGTCCTTCTTCTTGAACCCGAGGTCGGCGGCCATGTCGCGGAAGTGCTCCTCGACCGTCTCGCTCTTGGTGTCGTTGAAGAGATCGGTGAACGCGTCGGTGTCGGTGATGCGCGTCGGGCAGTCCGGCAGGTCGAAGCGCGTCAGGTCGCCCGAGCTCGGATCGCGCTTGACGATCGTGATCTCCGGCGGATCGTCGTTGATGGACATGCGGCCATCCGCAGGAACGTAGGACCTCAGGAGCATGATGCGGATGTCCTCGGCCAGGTCGCCCGTTCCCTCCGGCACCTTCGTCGACGAGTTCCCGACCTTGGTCTGGGCGCCGGTGGCGACCGCCTGAGCCGCGTCGGCCGATGCGCCGGATCTCGCCCCGGTATCGATCGCTGCGGTCGTGAGCACCAGCCCCACGAGCGCGAGTTGCGCGGCCAATTGCATCGACGAGGACTTCATCAGATCACCCCATTGAGATCTGCGGGGCGCGCTCGTCTGTCGTCGGCGCCCCCCGCCGACACGACCGGTCGTCGCGTACGGCCCCAGAACCTAGCGCGGTCGGCGAGCCGCTGGAGTGACCTTGGTCCCCTTCGCGCGGGTCGAGCGCGGAATCCGATCGTCGGCTCGCGAACCGGACGCACCGCGCGGTCCCTCCCGGTCGCGGGCGCCGCGCGCTACCGTGACGGAGTCGACACCCCGCCGAGCACCGATCGTCCAGCCCTGCACCCTCGACCAGTGGAGCAACGATGACCGAGCAGACCACGACCCCCGCCCGCACCAATGCCTGGAAGGCGTTCTGGGATCGCGGAGGGTGGTGGAAGGCGCTCGGATTCCTCGCCGTCTACCTCGCCGCGTACCAGTTCCTGCCGCTGCTCGCCTCGCCGCTCCTCAGCGGAGCGATCGATCGCGAGAACGTCTTCGCCACCCCGCAGAGCGTGTTCGTCGCGATCACGTTCTCGCTCGTCGTCGGCTCGGTGCTGCTGATCGCCTTCGCGCTGACCGTTCGCTGGCTGCCGTCGCCGCTCTTCGCGCGCCAGCCCGTGCGCGGCCGGTGGTGGATGTGGATCGCCGTGGTGCTCGTGCTCATCCCGATCGTGCTTCGCGCGCTCGGGACGGACTACGGTCGGTATTCCGTCTCGGTGATCCTGATGGTCTTCGTCACCGGCGCGTTCGTCGGATTCTCCGAGGAGCTGCTCACCCGCGGCATCGCGGTCGTGCTCCTCCGCCGTGCGGGCTACAACGAGTGGGTCGTCGCGGCCCTCTCCGCGCTCCTGTTCGCCGCGCTGCACAGCTCGAACTTCTTCACCGGCCAGGATGTCGCGACCGTGAGCTTCACGATCTTCTACACGTTCTGCTTCGGCATCCTGATGTACCTCGTCATGCGTGCGACCGGAAGCATCGTCTGGGCGATGGTCCTGCACGGACTCACCGATCCGACGACGATGCTCGCCAGCGGCGGCGTCGACGAACTGAACTCCGCCACGACGAACGTGTTCATCGGCTTCGTCTCCCCCGCGACGATCCTGCTGGTCGTCGGCGCGCTCGTGCTGCTCATCTTCATCCGCGGCCACGCGCACGGCCGTGCGGCCGAGGGTGAGCTCGAGCGCGTCACGGCGCCCACGGCCTGACCATCGCGGGCCGCGCGCGACCGGGCCGCACGGTAGGTTGACGACATGGAATTCCTCCGCCACCTCGTCGTGCTCATCCACCTGATCGGCTTCGCCGTGCTCTTCGGCGCCTGGGTCGTCGAGCTGGTGAATGGCAAGCGTGGCATCACGCGCCTCATGAACTGGGGTCTCGCGATCGCCGGTGTCGCCGGGCTCGCGCTCGCCGCCCCGTGGGGCATCGAGTACGACCTGAACTACGCGAAGATCGGCACGAAGCTGGTGATCCTGATCGTGATCGGTGCGCTCCTCGGCATCGGGGCCGGCCGCCAGCGCAAGACCGGCTCGGTCCCGGCGGCGATCTTCTGGCTGATCGGCATCCTGACGCTCGCGAACGCCGCGATCGCCGTCCTCTGGCGCTGAGCGCGCCGGGCGTACCGCGCACGATTCGCGCATCGCGCACGCTGCGCTCGCACTGAAACCACGCTGCGCTCGCACGAAACCTTGCTGCGCGGGTTCGGAGGGGCTACGCCCAACCGAGCTCGCGCAGCTTCGCATCGTCGAGCCCGAAGTAGTGCCCGATCTCGTGCACGAGCGTGATGCGCACGCGCGCGCGGAGCGCGTCGAGGTCGGGGCTGTGCTCCTCGAGGTTGTTCTTGTAGAGCGTGATGCGGTCGGGCAGTTCGCCGAAGCCGTAGACGCCGCGCGTGGTCAGCGGGTGGCCGCGGTACAGGCCGAAGAGTCGCGGCCGCTGCGCGATCGGCTGGTCCTCGAACGAGATCGCGACGTTCTCGAGCCCGCGGACCATGTCGTCGGGCAGCGCGTCGAAGACCTCGCCGAGCAGTCGCTCGAAGTCGTCATCCGAGATGTGCACCATTCGACTCCCCCTGTCCGGCACGCCCCGACATCATCCGGTCGCGGCGCCGCGTTCGACGGCGACGATGCGGTGGTCCTCGGCGTGCGTGAGCTCAGTCCGCAGGAACAGCTCGTCGGTCGGCAGCCGCAGGTCGAAGCGCGCGAAGGCCGCCACGCGCAGCTCGCCCGAGTCGACGGCGAGGTCGAGCACGTGCCCGCCGAGGCCGCGGTCGTCGCTCAGGAAGTGCAGGTGCAGGCCCGCGACCGCGATCCCCTGGTAGATCGCGGGCGTCCAGAAACCCACGAGCGTGCCGCTGATGCCGTGCGCCACCGTCTCGACCTGGTGCTCGGTCACCTCGGCGAGCGGCGGGAGCGGATGCCGCTGCCGCGGCGTCACGCGGACGCGGACCTCCGACAGCACCCCGTCGAAGCGGACGGCGTGGAACAGGTTCCGGCTCGTGAGCGCGTCGCCGACGGATGCCGCGAATCCGGCCAGGTCGAGCGCCACGACGTCGATCGCGGGAACTTCCGGGAACCGGCAGACGATCGCAAATGGAAGCGTCTCGTCCATGCGCATGACGGCCGGCGGTCCGTCGAGCGTGCACTCGATGGCCGACGCGTCGAGGATCACGACCTCGCCGCCGAGCTCCTCGAGGCAGCCGAGCCCGAAGTCGCCGAGCGCGCACGCCTCGCCGACCCGGAGCCCGGACTCGTAGGCTCCGGCGAGCAGCGCGTCGAGCACCGCGAACTGCGTCACGGCCGCACCGGGCACGGGTGTCGGGGGCACGCTTGGAGCGTACCCCCGACCGCAGTGCGGATGCCGCCGGCGGCTCCTCGATCGGCACGGTCGCCACGGCGTCGATCCGCACGCCGAGGCGATCCACCTCATCGCGCTGTGGGACGGCCTGCAACAGCAGCGGGGGTACGACCCCGACGCGATCGACATCGGGCGCGAGCTCGAAGCGCACCCCGCCGGCGTGCTGCGACACGACGTCACCGGCGCGCCGGAACCTGCTCGAACGCGTCCGGTAGCGCCGCCCGCTTCGGAAGATCCGTCGCCTCCGGAACGTTGACCCCCTGCATGAGAGCGATCGCGTACTCCGAGACCGGCCCGTCGAACGTCCTGCAGCTCCTCGAGCGCGACATCCCGCAGCCTGGGCCCGGCGAGGTGCGCGTGCGCATCGTCGTCTCCGGCGTGAACCCGACCGACTGGAAGGCACGCGCCGGGGCTGCGCCGGGCCGCGCGACGCCCTTCCCCGAGGTCGTCCCGAACCAGGACGGCGCAGGCGTCGTCGACGCGATCGGAGACGACGTGGCCGGATTCGCGATCGGCGACCGGGTCTGGGTGTTCCTCGCCGCGCACCAGCGGCCGACGGGCACCGCGCAGGAGTTCGCGGTGCTGCCGGCGAGCCGTGTCGTACACCTCCCGGATGCCGCGGGCTTCGACCTCGGCGCGTCGCTCGGCGTGCCGGCCATGACCGCGCATCGCGCGCTCACCGCGCACGAGGGTGGTCCGACCCGGCTCGCTCCGGGTGCGCTCGACGGCCGCACCGTGCTCGTCGCCGGCGGCGCCGGCGCGGTCGGGCACGCCGCGATCCAGCTCGCCCGCTGGGCGGGCGCCCGGGTCGTCACCACGATCAGCTCTCCCGAGAAGGCCGCGCTCGCGACCGCGGCCGGCGCCCACCACGTCGTGGACTACCGGGCGGAGGACGCGGCTCGCGCCATCCGTGCGATCGCACCGGCCGGCGTCGACCAGGTCGTCGAGGTCTCGCCTGCGCGCAACGCCGCCCTGAACGCGAAGGTCATCGCGAACCACGGCTCGATCTCGGTCTACGCGACCGACGGCGGGCCGGAGATGACGCTCGACGTGCGCCACCACTTCTCGCTCAACGCGCGCTACCAGTTCCTCCTGCTCTACACCGTCGGCGACGCGGCCCTCGCAGCGGCCGCCGACGACCTCACCCGGGCGCTCGAGGACGGCGCGCTGCCCGTCGGCGGCGACGCCGGCCTGCCGCTCACGCGCTTCCCGCTCGAGCGCGCCGCCGAGGCGCACGACGCGGTCGAGGCGGGAACGATCGGGAAGGTGCTGATCGACGTGACGCCGGCCTGACGAGCCCCACCCGACGGCCACGGCACGTCAGGTCTCCCGAACCGGCTGTCGCAGCACCGTGCGCAGCTTCTCGGGCGCCGTGCGCCGCGGGTCGCTCAGGTAGACCTCGTGATGCGGGCCGTTGAACGTGAGCCCATGCTCCGGCATCCACTCGTGGTGCAGCCGGGCGAGCGTCGGCGCCTCGTCGGCGAACGGCCCGAGGTGGAGGATCTGGGCCGACCGGCCCTCGGTGAGGCGCATGAGCCGGAGCGCATCGAGCGACGCCGACCCGCGACCCTTGGCACGGGTCGCCTCGACGGCGACCGCGACGGCCGCCTCGTCGATCCAGTCGGGTTGGGCGATCAGCATCGTCCAGTTCCACGCGGTGCGGTCGTTCGCCGCGAAGGCGCCGGGATCGTCGGCCCACCACAGGCCCTCGAGCGGCGCGACCGCGAAGTCGCGCCCGAGCGCCTTCCTGCTCGCGAACTTGACCGCGTAGGCGACGCCGTACAACGCCTCGATCGCCTCGACGTACGCCGGCGTCGTGTTCGGGTCGCCGTGCCCGTCGACCGCGAGGTACTGCATCGGCGGAACGTCGACGAGCGCGAAGTCCTTCGACGACGGGGCGTAGAGGTCGCGGTGCGCTCGCTTGACGTCGTACTTCTCCGGCGCAGTGCCATCCGGTGCCATGCGTGCACGATACGCCCGGCCGGCGACGCCGCGCTTCAGCGGCCTCACCCCGCGGCGCGGCAGAGGCGGTCGCGCACCCACTCCGCGGCATCCGCCTGCGCGAGCTCGCCCGACCGGACCAGCCGGGCGAACTCGATCGCCTCGTCGCTGAGCCGGCCGTCGGGCGTCGTCGGCGGGTCGCGGAGCACGACCGTCGTGAGCCATCTCGTGAGATGTCCGCCGAGGCGCACCGCCACCGCCACCGTGCCCGCGAAGTGCCTCGCCTGGCCGTCGGTGCGGTCGTCGACGCGTCGCCGGAATCCGCGCCCGCTCAGGCGATTGCGGCCGCCGGATGCCGCGTCGAGCAGCCAGAGCGGACCCCGACGCACTCCGGCGGCGCGCCCGAGTTCCTTCAGGAACCTTCGGTTCGCGTAGCCGCGTGCGGCGAGCCGGTCGATCGAGTCGGCGAGGGCGGCGCAGGCATCCACCCGGACAGGGTACGGGGCCTGCGCGGGCGTGCCATCCCCGTCGCGGTGCATCCGACCGATGCGCTACGGTGGCGCAATGCACTGCCGGTGAGCCGCCTCCGCACCTCCCTGATCCCTGCGCGCCGCGCGCCATCGCGCGCCATTCGCGCCTTCGAAAGGCTCACCGATGCACGCATCCCTTCCACTCGCCGGCCGCACCGCGCTCGTCACCGGCGTCTCGCGTCGCCGCGGGATCGGCTTCGCCGTCGCGACCCGGCTCGCAGAGCTCGGCGCGAACGTCGTCATCCACCACCACCGCCCGCACGACCTCGACCAGCCGTGGGGCGGCGACGACCTCGATGCGGTGCGCCGCGACATCCGCTCGGCCCTGACGCCCGGCGCGGTCATGCACGACCTCGACGCCGACCTCGCCGACCCTGCGCAGGTCGAACCGGTGATCGAGGCCGCTCGGGGCCTCACGGGCGAGCTCGACCTCCTCGTCTGCAACCATGCGAAGAGCGGCGGCGACGGCGGCATCCTCGACATGACGCCCGAGCGCCTCGACGCCTTCTGGGCTGTGAACACCCGGTCGACCCTCCTCCTGACGGCCGCGTTCGCGCGGACGAAGCGACCGGCGTCCGACACGGATGCCGCGCCGCTCCACCCGGGTGAGCGCCGGCGCCGCGACGCCCCGTTCGTCGAACCTCAGGGCCGCGTGTTCTGGATGACCTCGGGTCAGGTGCACGGCCCCATGCGGGGCGAGGTCGCCTATGCGACGAGCAAGGCCGCGCTCGCGGGCGTCACCGCGACCGTCGCCGCCGAGCTGCTCGAGCTCGGGATCCTGCTGAACACGATCGATCCGGGCCCCGTGAACACCGGGTACCTCGACCCCGAGACGGCCGACCGGCCGCTCGACGAGCTCGAGGCCTACCTCGCGACCACGGCCTTCGGCCGGGTCGGGCGCCCGGCAGACGTCGCGAACCTCATCGGATGGCTCGCCACTCCGGCCGGCGCGTGGGTGACCGGCCAGGTGCTGACGAGCGACGGCGGCTTCAGCCTGGGGTGAGGCACCCGCCGGTCGGGTGGCGCGCGCTGCGCGCTACCCGACCAGGTGCGTCGCCTGCTCGATCACGAGCACGCCCGCGAGCACGATCATCGCCGCGCCCGACACGCGCGACACGATCCGCATCGCCGACGGGCGGAGCCGCAGCACCGTCCGTGCACCGTAGCCGACGACCGTGTACACGGCCGCGCAGGCCGCGACGAAGATGAGGCCGAGGACCGCGAGCTGCACCGGGATGGGCCAGCTGCCGGCGGCATCCGTGAACTGCGGCAGCAGCACGACGAGCACCAGCAGCCCCTTCGGGTTCAGCCCCGAGACGCCCGCGCCCTGGACCAGCCGGAGCCACGGGCGCGTGGATGCCGCGGTCGGTCCGCCGGCGACGGCGGTCCGGTCGAGCGGTGCGTGCGCGCCGTCAGGGCCGCCTGCGGCACCGCCCGCGACGACCGCGGCGACGACCGGCGGCTCGCGGAGGACGCGCACGCCGAGGTACGTCAGGTAGGCCGCCGCCGCCAGCGTGAGCGCAACGATGAACCACGGCAGCGTCGCCACCACGGCGCCCACGCCGACGGCGACCGCCGCGACGACCGCCAGGTAGCCGACGAGGATGCCCGCGAGCGACGGCAGGATGGTGCGCTCGCGCGTGCCCGCGGCGATGAGGTACGCCCAGTCCGGCCCGGGCAGCATCACCATCAGGGTCATCATCACCGAGCACGCGATGAGCAGTTGCACGTCCATGGAACGAACGTAGGCAGGACGACGTGGAAGTCGCTGCCGAATTCCGCCTCGCCGCGCCGCCATCGTGGAAGAATCCACCTCATGGATGCCACCGATCGGAGAATCCTTGCCGAGTTGCAACGCGACGGCCGCCTCAGCCTCACCGAGCTCGCCGAGCGCGTGCAGCTCAGCATGTCGCCGACGCACCGCCGACTGCGCGCGCTCGAGGCATCCGGGGCCATCACCGGGTACCGCGCGGTCATCGATCCCGACGCGATCGGACTCGGATTCACGGCGCTCGTGTTCGTGACGATGGAGCAGACCGACCGTTCGACCGTTCCCGCGTTCGACGCCGCCGTCGCCGAGATCCCCGAGGTGATCCAGGCCCTCCGGCTCTTCGGCGACCCCGACTACCTGCTGCGCGTCGCGGTCCGCGACCTGCCCGCCTACCAGCGCCTGTGGGACGAGAAGCTCTCGGGCCTGCCGGGCACCCGCCGGGTCGCTTCGACGCTCGTCATGAAGACGATCGTCGACGACCGGCCCCTGCCGATCTGAGGCTCGGTCGCACAGGACCCCCGATCAGGGCTGGACCGCACGTCATCCGTATGGAAGCATCCGCTACGGAGAGCCGGCACGACGGCGTGACCGGCGGGAAGGTCGGCATGCAGCACAGGAACAGGCGGATCTGGGGCGTGGCCACGATCGCCGCACTCGCGGCGGCGACGATCGCGGCCGCACCCGCGTACGCGGCACCGAACACGAACTCGGTCAAGAAGCTCACGAAGGCCGTCACGGCCGAGGCGGTCCTCGAGCACCTCGACGCACTCCAGGACATCGCCGACGCGAACGGCGGTGACCGCGCGGCGGGCCGCGACGGGTACGGCGCATCCGTGGAGTACGTGGTCGGCCAGCTCGAGGCGGCGGGCTACAGCCCCGAGGTGCAGGCATTCGATTTCCAGTACTCGGAGGAGAACAGCGAGCTCATCCGCGTCAGCCCGCTTCCCACCACCTACGTCGAAAGCCGGGACTTCGTCCGGAACGCCTTCGACCCGGCCGCGCCCAAGGGCACCGCGACCGGCACGCTCGTCCCGGTCGACATGAACGTCCCCGCCGGAGGGCTCCCGGCCAACAGCAACACGAGCGGCTGCGAAGCCGCCGACTTCGCCGGGTTCCCGGCCGGTGCCATCGCCTTCATGCAGCGCGGATCGTGCGCGTTCGCGGTCAAGGCCCTGAACGCCGAAGCTGCGGGTGCGGCCGGTGCGGTCATCATGAACGAGGGGCAGTCCGGGCGGACCGGGTTGATCAACATGATCGGCGACGCCACCGGCCTCACGATCCCCGTGGTCTTCGCGACCTCGGCTGTGGGCGAGGACCTGTACTCCACGTCGCCCGGCACGGTCGTGACCGTGACCGTCGACTACGAGGCCGAGGAACGCACCGCCTACAACGTCATCGCCCAGACCTCCGTCGGCGACACGTCGAACGTGGTCATGGCGGGCGCCCACCTCGACAGCGTGCAGGACGGCGCGGGCATCAACGACAACGGCTCCGGCAGCGCAGCGCTGCTCGAGACCGCCATCCAGATGCAGAAGACGAAGCCGAACAACGCGGTCCGTTTCGCGTGGTGGGGTGCCGAGGAGGAGGGACTGCTCGGATCGGAGCACTACGTCGAGCAGCTCACCGAGGAGGAGGCCGCGGACATCGCGCTCTACCTCAACTTCGACATGATCGCCTCGCCGAACTACATGTTCGGCATCTACGACGGTGACAACTCGGGTGGCACCGCTCCCGACGGGTTCATCCCGGAGGGTTCCGCCCAGATCGAGGACGTGTTCGAGTCGTTCTACGACGGTCGCGGGCTCCCCTACCAGGACAGCGAGTTCTCGGGGCGCAGCGACTACGGTCCCTTCATCGCGGTCGGCATTCCGGCCGGCGGCCTCTTCACCGGTGCCGAGGGTGTGAAGACCGCGGATGAGGCGGCACTCTACGGCGGCGTCGCCGGGGCCTCGTACGACCCGTGCTACCACGACCCGTGCGACAACCTGCGTGGCGACGGTCAGGACGTGGCGCTGTACGACGCGCTGCGTGCGGACTACGAGCTCGTCGGCAACGTCAACGTCGACGCGCTCGACGTGAACGCCGACGCGGTCGCGGCCGCCGTCGCGACCTTCGCGTTCGACACGTCGACGGTGAACGGCGTCCGGGTCCCCGGGAAGTCGCACGGAGCGGGCAAGAGCGGCGACGCGTTCGCCGACCGCTTCGCGAGCTGAACCGACCATGGCGCGGCGGGTGCCCGAACGGCACCCGCCGCGTCGCCGCACTCAGACGACCCTGACCACCACGCTGCCCCGCTTGCGTCCGGTGTCGACGTACCCGTGCGCCTCGACGATGTCGTCGAGGTCGTAGGCGCGGTCGATCACGGGTCGGAGGTCGCCCGCCTCGGCGAGCGCGGTGAGCCTCGCCATCCCCTCGGCGCCCATTCGACCACCCGCCTGGTTCACCCGGACGCCCCGACGGCGCGGACGGAGTGCGGCCCCGATCATGCCGGCGAGGTCGGCGATCACGAGCAGCAGCGCGCCGCCCGGACGGATGAGGTGCGCGACGCGGCCGAACGGCGCGTTGCCGACGCACTCGACGATCACGTCGTAGCGCGGCTCGGCACCCGACGAGTCGGGTGCGTGCGCGGCGAAGTCCTCGCGCGTGTAGTCGATGACGTGCGCGGCGCCGAGCGAGCGGACGAGCTCGGCGTTGCCCCCGCTCGTGACCGCCGTCACGCGCGCGCCCCGTCCGGCGGCGAGTTGCACGGCGGCGGTGCCGACCGCACCCGAGGCGCCGTTCACGAGCACCTCGGTGCCCGGGCCGACGTCGACGAGGTCGAGGTAGCGCAGCGCGGTGTGCCCGCCGAAGACGACGGCCGCGGCCTCCTCGAACGAGAGGTTCGCGGGCTTCCGCGCGACCTCTCCGCCCTCGGGTACGGTGACGAACTCGGCGTGGCATCCGAATCGCGCACCCCGCATGAGGATCACCTCGTCGCCGGGCGCGAAGCGGGTGACGCGCGGCCCGACGGCCTCGACCACTCCCGCCGCCTCCATGCCGAGCACCGCGTGCTTCGGCCGGCGGAACCCGATCGCCGGGCCGACGACCAGGCCGAGCCCACGCGGCACCTGACGCGAGCGCAGACGGTGGTCGGCGATGCTCACGGTCGAGGCGTGCACGCGCACGAGCAGTTCGTCGTCGGCGGGCTCGGGCCGCGGTCGGTCGAGCACGGCGACGGCGTCGGGGCCGCCGAACCTGTCGACGACCGCGGCGCGCATCGCGAGGGTCCCGGTGGTGGTCATGCTGCTCTCCCTTACCTTGTAAGTCTTACACCGTAAGATACGCCTCGATCGCGCTGGTGTCGAGAGCCTCGATCAAGAAACCTCACGTTGTAAGGTGGCCAGGTGGGACCCAGGGCCGCCGACGCACGCACTCGCACGCCGCTCACCCGAGAGCGCGTGCTGCAGGCCGCCTCCGACCTCGCCGACCACGACGGCATCGAGGCCCTGACGATGCGCGCCCTCGCCGAGTCGCTCGGCGTCGAGGCGATGTCGATCTACTACCACCTGCCCAACAAGGACGCGATCCTCGACGGGGTCGTCGAGTTGACGTTCGCCGAGGTCGCGAGCGCGACCGCGGCCCGCGAACCGCGCACGACCGGGACGCAGGCGGATGCCGCGGGCTGGGCCGCCGAGGTCCGGGAACGGATCCTCGGGGCGCGCCGCGTGCTGCTGCGGCATCCGTGGGCCCCCGTCGTCATCGACCAGCGGAAGTCGTTCTCGCCCGCGATGGTGCAGCACGTCGACGGCATCGTCGGCGTCATGCGCGCGGCGGGGATGTCGCACGACCTCATCCACCACTCGCTGCACGCGATCGGCAACCGGATCTACGGGTACGTGCAGGAGCTCTCCGACGACGGGCAGGCGCCACCGCCCGGGCAGCTCGAGCAGATGCAGGCGTTCGCGCCGCACCTGGCCGCGATGCTCGCCGAAGTCGCGCACGTCGACCCCGAGTCGACGCTCGGCTGGTGCGACGACCAGGTCGAGTTCGAGTTCGGGCTCGACCTGCTGCTCGAGGGCATCGAGCGCCGACGGGTCGCCGAGGCCGCCGCGTAGGCGGTGCTCACCGCGCGAGCGTCGCCTCCGAGTCGAGCCGCGCGAGCTTGTCGGGATTCGCGACCGAGTACAGGTGCGTCACGAGGCCGTCGTCGATGGCCACGCTGATCACGCCGGCCAACTCGCCGTCGACCTCCACCCGGAGCGCGGGCGCGCCGTTGATCCAGGTCATCGAGGCGACGGGGTGCACGCCCCACTTCGCGGTCGCGCCCATGAGGTAGGAGACGAGCTTGCGCGCGCCCCGGATCGGATGGCGGGCGGCCCCCTTGACCTTGCCGCCCCCGTCGCCGATCGAGACGACGTCGGGCGCCAGCACGTCCATGAGGCCCTGCACGTCGCCCGTGTTGAAGGCGACCATGAGCCGTTCGACGACCAGCTCCTGCTCGGTGGGCTCGACCTGCATCCGCGGGCGTCGGGCCGCGACGTGCTCCTTCGCCCGGTGCGCGATCTGCCGCACCGCCGCCGGCGTCTTGCCCACCGCCTCCGCGATCTCGTCGTAACCCAGGTCGAACACCTCGCGCAGCACGAACACCGCCCGCTCCGCGGGGCCGAGGGTCTCGAGCACCGTGAGCGTCGCGATCGAGAGCGACTCGGCGAGCTCGATGTCGTCAGCGACGTCGCGGCTCGTGAGCAGCGGCTCGGGCAGCCACTCCCCCACGTACTCCTCGCGCCGCCGCGACAGCGTGCGCAGGTGGTTCAGCGACTGCCGCGTCACGATGCGCACGAGGTAGGCGCGCGGGTCACGCACCGCGGCCCGGTCGACGTCGGCCCAGCGCAGCCACGATTCCTGCAGCACGTCCTCCGCGTCGGCGGCCGAGCCGAGCATCTCGTACGCGACGGTGAAGAGCAGGTTGCGGTGCTCGACGAACGGATCGACGTCGGGGCCGGCTCCGGCGTGCGGGCTCATGCGCGCCACCCTACGCCGCCCCGGCGAGCGAGGAGCGCGTCGTGAGCGGCGGGAGGCCGCAGGCATCCGCGGTGATGGTCATGACGGGCTCTCCAACGTCTCGGTACGGGTCGATGACATGGAGACACCGGGCGGACCGCCGGTGTGACATCCGCCTCGGAATCCATGCGCCGGAGGCCCGGACACGCACGACGCAAGGGCTGGCCCGCCCCGCAGGCCCGGCGTACGTTGGTGGCAGAACGAGGAGGTTCGCGTGAGCGCCACCCGAGATTCCGCCGTCGCCCCCGTTTCCCCTGCGGATGCCGCCGCGTCCGCACCGCCCCCCGCCGAGGTCGACGTCGACGAGCAGCAGTCGCGCGCGGTCGCCGAGGCCGCCCGCGAGCAGGAATGGCGCAAGCCCAGCTTCGCCAAGGGCCTCTACCTGGGGCAGTTCGACCTGTCGCTCATCAGCCCGCACCCGCGACCGGCCGGGGATCGCGTCGAGCGCGGCGAGGCGTTCCTCGCCGACCTCGAGGCGTTCCTCCGCACGGTCGACGTCGCCGAGATCGAACGCGACGCGCGCATCCCCGACGCGGTCTTCCAGGGGCTCGCCGAACTCGGCGCGTTCGGCATGAAGATCCCCGTCGAGTACGGCGGACTCGGCCTCGGGCAGTTCTTCTACAACCGTGCGCTCGTGATGGTCGGATCGGTGAACGCGAGCATCGGCGCGCTGCTGTCGGCGCATCAGTCGGTCGGCGTGCCGGAGCCGCTCATGCTCGCCGGAACCGAGGAGCAGAAGCGGCGCTGGCTCCCGCGGTGCGCCGCCGGTGCGGTCAGCGCGTTCCTGCTCACCGAGCCCGAGGTCGGCTCCGACCCGGCACGCCTGCAGGCGACGGCGATCCCGAGCGAGGACGGCTCGGAGTACGTCCTCGACGGCACCAAGCTCTGGACGACGAACGGCGTCGTCGCGGAGCTCCTCGTCGTGATGGCCCGCGTGCCGAAGGCCGACGGTCACCGCGGCGGCATCAGCGCCTTCATCGTCGAGGCGGATGCCCCGGGCATCACCGTGCACCGTCGCAACGCCTTCATGGGCCTCCGCGGCCTCGAGAACGGGCTCACGTCGCTGAGGGGCGTGCGCGTGCCGGCGGAGAACCTCGTCGGCCAGGAGGGCCAGGGGCTGAAGATCGCGCTCACGACGCTGAACGCCGGGCGGCTCGCCATCCCGGCGATCTGCGCGGGCGCCGGCAAGTGGAGCCTGAAGATCGCGCGCGAATGGTCGACGGCGCGCGTCCAGTGGGGTCGTCCGGTCGGCGAGCACGCCGCGGTCGCGCACAAGGTCGCCTTCATCGCCGCGACGACGTTCGCGCTCGAAGCGGTCGTCGACCTCTCGGGCATGCTCGCCGACGAGGACCGCAAGGACATCCGCATCGAGGCCGCGCTCGCCAAGCTCTGGGCGTCCGAGATGGGATGGCGCATCGCCGACGAGCTCGTCCAGATCCGTGGCGGCCGCGGCTTCGAGACGGCGGCGTCGCTCCGGGCACGCGGCGAGCGAGCCGTCGGCGCGGAGCAGTTGCTGCGCGACCTCCGCATCAACCGGATCTTCGAGGGCTCGACCGAGATCATGCGGTTGCTCATCGCCCGCGAGGCCGTCGACGCCCACCTCACCGCGGCCGGCGACCTCATCGACCCGAAGCTCGAGATCGCCGACAAGCTCAAGGCCGCGGCGTCCGCCAGCGGGTTCTACGCGCGCTGGTTGCCCAAGCTCGTCGCCGGCCGGGGCGACCTGCCGACCGCCTACGACGAGTTCGGCGCACTGGCGCCGCACCTGCGCCACGTCGAACGCACGAGCCGCAAGCTCGCGCGCGCCACGTTCTACGGCATGGCCCGTTGGCAGGGCGGGCTCGAACGCAAGCAGGGCTTCCTCGGCCGCGTGGTCGACATCGGTGCCGAGCTGTTCGCCGTCTCGGCGTCGTGCGTGCGCGCGGCGATGATCGCGGCCGACACGCCCGAGCGGGGCAGGGCCGCGTTCCAGCTCGCCCACACGTTCGCCGAGCAGTCGCGTCACCGCACCGATCGGCTGCTCGACGAGCTCTGGCACAACACGGATGCCGCGGACGAGCGCCTCGCATCCCACGTGCTCGCCGGCGACTACGCCTGGCTCGAGGAGGGCATCCTCGACCCCAGCGAGGGCACCGGCCCGTGGATCACCGAGGCGATCCCCGCCGACGCGACGGCCGACGTGCACCGGCGGGTGATCGGGTCGACGACGGCGAACTGACCTCCGTCAGAGCAGTCGACCGATCAGGCGCGCCGCGCGCGCCGCGCCATCCGTCTCGACGTCGCGATAGTCGACCGTGCGCCCGAGCTCTTCGGCCATGGCCGCGGCGAGCCGCTCGGGCTCGAGGTCGTCGTACTCCATGAAGCGGCCCGCGCGGTACCGGTCGAGCCGGGCGCGCACGTGGAAGCGCTGCTCGAAGTGCTCCTGCAGCGGAACGTAGATGAAGGGCACCTTGGCGGCGGTCAACTCCATCGTCGTGGTCAGGCCGCCCTGCACGATCGCGAGGTCGCACGCGGCGAGGTGCTCGTGCAGGTTCGGGACGTACGCGCGGTACTCGACGCCCGGCACCTGCGGGAGGGTCGCCGGGTCGATGCGCGGCCCGGTCACCACGATCATCCGCAGGTCCGGGACGACCCGGTGCGCGGCGTCCGCGGCCGCGACCACGCGGCGGAGCATCGAGACGCCGACGCCCGAGCCGCCGACCGCGACGATGACGACGCGCTCGTCGGGGCGGTAGCCGAAGCGCTCCCGCAGTTCGCCCTTCTCGCCGAGTGCGGCCGGGTCGAAACCGGTGATGTAGCCGGAGAAGTCGAAGTGCTCCTCGGTCCAGTCCCGGATCCGCGGCAGGCCGGGGCCGAACGTGTCGGGGACGATGTCGTCGGCGGAGCCGACGAAGACCGCGGCGTCGCGCACGCGCCCGAAGCGGTCGACGTGCTCGATCATCTCGAGGTTGTAGTCGGCTGCGACCGCCGCCTCGCGCGGGCCCCTGGACGGCATCGGCAGGTAGCCGACGAAGTCGGTCATCCAGGCGAACGCGCCTCGCTTGAGGTTCGGGTTCTCGAACAGGTAGTGGTCGACGTCCCACGCCTCGTCGGCGATCACCAGGTCGTACTCCCCCGACGCGACGACCTCCTCGAACACCATGAAGTTGTGCAGCAGGATCTCATCCATGTCGCGGAGCGACTGGAACACCGCGAGGTCGTGGTCGCCGCTGTCGTGCTCGATGTGGGTGGACTCACTGGCGAGCGCGGCGGATGCCGGGTGCAGGCGCTCGTCCGAGGCCGCGAGCACCCGGGTCACCGGGTCCTGGGCGAGCCAGTCGATGCGCGCGTTCGGATGCAGGGCGCGGAGCTCCCGTGCGATCGCGAGGTCGCGTCGTGCGTGACCGAGCCCGATCGGCGATGACAGGTAGAGCACCGTCTGCTCGCGGCCCGGACCCACCCACCAGGTGGCGTCGAGCCGGGTCGTGCCGAAGACGCGGTCCGCGAAGGCGCGGATGGCGTGGTTCACGCGCACCGGGAAGCGCACGTGCGGCGCGTGCCCGGCGTGCTCGATCTCGAGCAGCTCGGCGCCGGGGAGGATCTGCTGCATCACGCCGGAGGACGCGAACGACGTGATGCGGTCCTCCGTGCCGTGGATGAGCAGCGTCGGGGTCGTCACCGTCTCGAGGCGGCTCCGGAGTTCATCGACCGTGAGCTCGTCGTAGTCGTCCGTGATCGACCACGCCAGCACGTCGGGTCGCTGGTCGAGCCCCCAGTCGACGAGGTCGTCCCACGCCTTCGTCGAATGCGGGTCGGAGGCGACCTGCGACATGAAGAACTCGACGAAGTCGGGCCAGTCCCGCTTCCAGTAGTCGGCGTCGAACTTCGCCCAGCCCTCGGGCTGCGGGTTCGACCGGGGGTCGTACGGGATGCCGGGGCTCCGCGCCGTCAGCGGCACGATCCACGGGTGGTGACCGGCGATCGAGACGATCCCGAGGACACGCTCCGGATGCGTCGCCACGAGGTTGATCGCGATCTCGCCGCCCATCGAGTAGCCGACCACCACGGCCGCCTCGGTCTCCGTCGCATCGAGCACGGCGACCGCGTCGGCGATCCGGTGTCCGAAGCTGTACCGCGCCGGCTCGAGCGGTCGCGACGAGCGACCGGCGCCGACCGCGTCGTAGATCACGACGCGGAAGTGCCGCGCGAGGTAGGGCAGCTGCATCTTCCAGACGCGTTCGTGGACGAGCTCCCACGTCGGCAGGAGCAGGATCGTCGGGCCGGCCTCGCCGTAGACCTCGTAGTGGATGGTCGCGCCGGCCCGCTCGACGTCGCCCTCGACCGTCGGCGTCGCGACCTCCATCAGGCGACCACCCGGTCCATGGCCCGCTCGCCGGCCTCGATGAGGGTGCCGATCGCCCGCAGCGACTCGCGCAGCGGCAGTTCGTCCTCGTGGCCGGAGAGGATCAGGAGCTCGGCGCCGATGAACGCCGCCGAGGTCAGCGCCACGACCTGGTCGATGCTGAGCGGCCCGAACGAGAAGCCCTGGTCGGCGTGACGCCGGGCCGCAGTGGTCAGCACCTCGGACCAGCCGTGGATGATGTCGTGCACGCGCTCGCCGATGAGCTCGTTCGACAGCCCCGCCGCCATCATCTCGAGCAGCACCCGCACGTAGCCGGAGTCGAGGTCGTCGTCGAGGTAGTCGCACGCCGTCGCCCACTGCTGCGAGAGCGGCTCGTCCTCGGCGTACATCGCGCCCTGCCGCTCGAGCAACTGCGCGTTCGCGGCGTCGAGCATGCTCAGCACGAGCAGCTCCTTCGAGCCGAAGTGGTAATGGATCTGCGAGAGCGGCACGCCGGCGAGATCGGCGACCTTGCGCGTCGAGAGGGCCGCATAGCCCTGCTCGACGACGAGCCGGCGGGTCGCGTCGAGGATGCTGGCGACGGTCGTGTTCGTCGGCATGACGCCTTCCTCCAATTCGTTCGGTCGATCGACCGATTTCACCTCGAAGCTACTCCGCCGATCAGCGTGCGTCAAGACCCCGGCCGCCCGGTCCCCCGGCACCGCGTGCCAGGCCGACGTCGGTCCAGGGCCTGCCCGCGCAGTCAGCCCCGCGCGTCCTCCAGGTGCGGCGCGCCGCGGCCCAGCACCTTGACGACGAGGTTATGACGGCGGAGGGTGCGGATCGTGCGGGCGACCTCCTCGGGCGACCGGCCGAGGGCCTGCTCGTTCACCACCACGAGCACGTCGCCCGCCTGCAGCGTGGCGAACAGCCGGCCGAGGCGCTGTTCCCAGGTCTCGGGCATGTCGGGCGTCGGGTACCGGAAGTCGAGGATCTGCACGCCGAAGCGGGTCAGCGCGGTGCGCTGCTCGAGGATGGGCGGCATGTCGTCGCGCGGCACGACGAGGCCGACGAGACGCGAACCCTCGGGCCGCGCCTTCCACCAGTCGTGGTTCTGCTGCAGCTCGACGAAGCACTCGGGGCAGCCGATCGCATGGTGTCCGGGCGTGTGCATGCCGACAGCGGCATCCGTCGCGGCATCCGTCGTCGCATCCGCCTGTCGCTCACCCATGTCGATCACCCTCGTCGTCGCCGTCCGCGTCACGATCCATTGTCGCCGACGGTGCGCCATCGGCGTACGCTGACCCCGATCGCGCGCCCGCGCGATTCGGACGAGGGGGTTCCGATGGCCGAGCTCGCGGCGATCCAGCCGTGCCTGTGGTTCGACGCCCAGGCGCGCGAGGCGATGGAGTACTACGTCGAGGTGTTCCCGAACTCCTCGATCGACGGGATCGACGAGTACCCCGACGAGTCGCTCGACGAGCACTTCCAGGGCATGTCGGGCAAGGTGCTGAACGGGCGGTTCACCCTGAACGGCGTGCCGTTCACCTGCCTCGACGGCGGCCCGCTGTTCACCTTCAACGAGTCGATCTCGTTCATCGTCGCCTGCGCCGACCAGGCCGAGATCGACCACTACTGGGAGAAGCTCTCGCACGTGCCGGCCGCCGAGGCGTGCGGCTGGTGCAAGGACCGCTACGGGGTCAGCTGGCAGGTCGTCCCGGCGAACATGGGCGAGCTCACGCGCCGACCGGAGCAGCTCCAGGTCATGATGCGGCAGAGGAAGATCGTGATCGCCGAGCTCGAGGGCGCGTGAGCGACGGATGGCACGCAACCCCGACATCCCCGACGCGTTCGACGTCGTCACCGTCGTCGTCCTGCGGCGACCTGCCGACGCCCCCGAGATGCCCGAGGCCGACCTCGACGCCCTGCAGGCGCGCCACCTCGCCTACCGGGCCGAACTGCGCCGGAGCGGCGTGATCGTCGCCAACGGCCCGTTCGGCGAGCAGAGCGACCCGTCGTACCGCGGCATGTCGGTCTTCGCGTGCGATCCCGCCGAGGCCGCGCGGCTCTCGGACGGCGACCCGTCGGTCATCGCCGGACGCCTCTCCTACGACGTCATGGAGTGGTGGGTCGCCGCGGATTCGGTCGCGTTCCCGCAGGCGGGCGGGCCGGTCGGCGAACGCCGGGTCATGCCCGACTGAGGACGCAGGGCCGCCACGACGACGCGCCCCACGCGGTTCGGCGCGCCCGCACGCCGCACGAGGGTCGATCCCGACGGCCGTGCCCATCCGGGCCCACCACGCCGTCGCCGAATGCGAGGAGAGGTCCCCTGATGCACGCCATGAATGCCCGGAACCGGCGCCGCACGTTCCGCGTCGCGCTGGTCGCCGCGGGCTGCGGAGAGCGGGCTATGCGGAGGTGGCTGCGACGCGCGCTCGACGCCATCCGGTGACGAGCAGCCAGACCGTGAACGACAGCTCGGCCACGACCGATGGGACCAGGACGACCATGAGCATGACGTCGGCGACTGCCGCGTAGTCGGGAAGAAGGGTCACGGCGAGGGTGTCGAGCCCGTAGGCGACGCCGGCGACGATGAGCGTCCACCCGAGCCAGACGGGGGCGATGCGCGACGCGACGATCATCCGGCCGAGGAGCACGAGGTGCACGCCGAAGGCGAAGAGGCCGACGAGCCACGCGTAGTCGAACGCCTCGAACATGAGCAGGCCGGCCTCGGGGCCCATCGTGCCGGTGCTGGGGCCGCCGGTGACGAGCTGCAGGCCAAGGAACATGAAGACCGCGGCGACGCCGAGCATCACGGTGTAGACCAGGCGGAACCACGCGGCCAGCAGCGAGCGGTCGCGCCCCGCGGGCCGGAACAGCACGTACAGCGCCCACGCGATGGGCACGTCGATGAGGAAGACGACGACGAATGCGGCGAGCCCGGCGCGGAAGAGCGACTCGGATGCCGCGACATCCGCCGCCGTGGCCGCGGCGTCGCCCGGGTGGACGAGCGACTCGCGGACGACGAAGTTGGCGAAGATCGCGAGCACGAAGATGGCGAGGTAGCCGAGGCCCGCGATGCGGGCGGCGCGACGGCGGGACCGCACGTCGTCGACGGCGACCTCGGGCCGGGTGAGTTCGGTGGTGGGCATGGGGTCCTCCAGATGGGATTGCATGGTTCGGACGGTCGTGGGGTTCGAGTGGATCGGATCGAGGGTCAGCGGCCGACGCGGAAGACGGCCTTGCCCGGGATGCGCCCTGCGACGAGGTCGCGCATGGCGTCGCGCACGTCGGCGAGCGGGTAGGTGCGACCGACGGTCGCGGTGAGCTCGCCGTCGGCGAGCAGCGAGGCGAGGCGCTCGATGCCCTGCTGCTCGTGGCTCGAGATGAAGAACGTGAGGCGCTTGCGCGTGAAGAGCGAGCGCAGCGGAGCGCCGAGCTGACGCTGCAGGCCGCCGGTCAGTCGCCCGCCCCCCTCGCCGCCGACGATCACGAGCGTTCCCCTCGGGGAGAGGATCCGCTGCAGGCGTCGCACGGGCAGCCGGCCGTTGATGTCGACGATCAGGTCGTATCGCTCGGCACCCCTCGAGACGTCGGTCGTGCGGTAGTCGATGACGCGAGCCGCGCCGAGCGAGCGGACGTGCTCGGCCTTCGCGGCGCTCGCGACGCCGGTGACCTCGGCGCCGGCGCGTGCCGCGAGCTGGACCGCGTACCCGCCCACGCCGCCGGAGGCGCCGATCACGAGCACCCGCGCGCCGGCGGCGACGCGGCCGCTGCCGTGGACCGCCTGGTGCGCGGTGAGCCCGGAGACCGGGACCACCGCGGCCTCCTCGAAGGAGACCGACCGCGGCTTGCGAGCCAGGGTGGATGCCTCGGCGAGCGCGTACTCGGCGAAGCTGCCGTCGGCGATGCCGAACACCTCGTCGCCGACGGCGAACCGGTCGACGCCCTCGCCGACGGCGACGACGACGCCCGCGACGTCGAAGCCGGGCACGGGCTGGGTCGGCCGGCGGAGGCCGAACATGAGGCGCGTGAGGTAGGGCAGCCCGGTCATGAGGTGCCAGGTGCCGCGATCGAGCCCGGCGGCGCGGACCTCGAGGAGCACCTGGCCGGCCCCGGGGCGCGGCACCTCGATGCGGTCGACGTCGAGCACGTCGACGTCGCCGTAGGCGCGCTGCACGACGGCCGCCATCGTCGCGGGTGCGACGCGGCCGGCCTCGGTGGCGGCGATCGGCGTGAGCGTCGTCGTGGTCGTGGTGTCGGTCTGGGTCTGCATGTCCTTCTCCTCGAGTCAAAATCGTACTTAGTACGACGGAACGTGCGACACGCTACTCGTACTTAGTACGATGAGTCAAGACCGAACGAGAGAATGGATGCCATGACCGACCCCACGACGGCCGAGCGCACCCACGTCCGCGGCTCGCTGAACCGCGACCGGGTGCTGCACGGCGCGCTCGAGTTCGCCGACCGGGAGGGCATCGAGCCCCTCACCATCCGTCGGCTCGCCGACCACCTCGGCGTCAAGCCGATGACGATCTACCACTACGTCCCGAACAAGGAGGCGATCGTCGACGGCATGATCGACCTCGTCTTCGACGAGATCGAGCGGCCGCCGGCCGACGGCGCCTGGCGAGCGGGCATCCGCTCGCGTGCCGCCTCCCTCAGGGAGGTGCTGCGACGCCACCCCTGGGCGACGCCGCTCATGGAGTCGCGGACGAACCCGGGCGCCGCCACGCTCGGCCACCACGACGCCGTGCTCGCCTGCTGGTACCGATCCGGGCTCCCGATCGAGCTCATCGCGCACGGCCTCGCCGTCGTCGACGCGTTCGTCTACGGGTTCGCGCTGCAGGAGGCGGCGCTGCCGTTCGGCGACCACCAGGGCGACCTGACCGACGCCGCCGAGGAGATCATCCTCCCGCTTCCGACCGGCGAGCACCCGCACCTCGTCCGCTTCACGCAGGAGTACGTGCTGCAGCCGGGCTACGACTTCGGGCGGTCCTTCGACTTCGGCCTCGACCTCATCCTCGACGGGATCGAGGCTGCGGCCGCCCGCGAACAGCACGCCGGCGAGGACTGATCGGTCACACGCCGGCGGGTGCTCCGGTCGGAGCTTCCAGGGGCCGGCGTGGCTCGCCACCTGAGCGAGAGGATCACCGCATGGACGACGGCGACGAACTCGAGGGCGCGCTCGCCGTGTTCTCCGCCGTGCGCGGACGGCTCTTCGGCATCGCGTACCGCATGCTCGGCAGCGCGACCGACGCCGAGGACATCGTGCAGGAGGCGTGGCTGCGCTGGCAGCGCACGGACCGGAGCGTGGTGGAGGATCCGCCCCCCTTCCTCGCGACCGTCGACACCGGGGATTCCGGTGGCGGCTCGGCGCGCGGACGCGCCCGGGTCGTCCGCGCGCTCGAACGGCTGCTCGTCGGCCGGAGCGATGCCGAACTCGAACCGTCAGCGGTGAACGGATGCCCCGGGCTCGCGCTCCGCCGCGCCGACGGTGCGGTGATCGGCGTGCTCGCGCTCGAGGTCGTCGGGCGCTCCGACGCTGACGCGCCCGTCGGCGACGAGGGCATGGTCGCCGAGCTCTGGCTCCAGACGGCGCCGCCGAAGTTCGAGCACTGGAATCGGCGCGGCGGCACGCCAGGTGCCCTCCGGCCTACAGCCCCTCCGCGATCTCCTTGATCGCGGCCAGGCGGCGATCCCACTCCGCGCCGATGGCCTCGAGCCGGCGCGCGGTCTCGCCGAGCTGCGATCCGAGCACGCGGTAGCGCACCTCGCGGCCGACGCGGATCGGCTCGACGAGGCCGACCTCCTGCAGCACGGCGAGGTGCTTGGCGATCGCCTGCCGGGTGACGGGCAGGCGCCCGGCGAGGGCCGACGCGGATGCGTCGCCCTCGCCGAGTGCGGCCAGGATGCTCCACCGGGTCTCGTCGCCGAGTGCGGCGAACACCGGGACCAGCGTCCCCGTGGTCATGCGGCGCCCTCGGCGCCGGCGAGCGCGTCGGCGGCCGCCTCACCTTCGAGCAGCGCGACGAGCTTGTCGAGCTCGCCGACCCAACCCTTGGCGTGCTCGGCCATGTTCGTCGCGGGGTCGGACGTGCGGTCGAAGCCGGTCTCGACGACCGTGAGCTCGGTGCGGCCGCTCGCCGCACCATCGGTTCCTGCTCCGCCTGCCAGAGGCTCGAGGGTGAAGGTGAACACCGTCGAGGTGGCCTCCTCGACCCGGTCGGGCAGCCGCCCGAGCGCATCGTCGTTGCCCCAGCGGTAGGTGACGGAGCGCGGAGGGTCGATCGCCTCGACGCGGATCGGCACGGCACCGTACCCGTCGAAGGTCATCGTCCCCTCGGCGCCGACGCCGGTGCCCTCGAGCACGGTCCGCCCGAACCAGCGCGAGATGTGCTCGGGCTCGGTGACGGCGGCCCAGACCTTCTCGACGGGCGCGGCGATGCGGATGGTGCGTCGCACGGAGTACGTGCCCTCGTCGACGATGGAGGGCTCGTTGTCGGTCATGTTCACCATGATGGTTCCTTTCGAGTCGAAATGCAACTCCATGGTTGCATGCTGGCAAGAGTTAAGCAACCTTGCGGTTGCAGCTTCAGGGATGACGTGCGACCGCGATCGGTGCACCGGATCCGATCCCATCCGGAGGCGGGTCCGCTCCGAACTCCCTGCACGGGCGCGGACCCGACGCCCGATCGCACGAGGGAGTACGACATGAGGAACGCAACACGCACCATCGCCGCCACCGCGGCGAGCTTCGCCCTGGCACTCGGCGGGGCCACCGCGGCCTACGCCGGCCACGACGCCAACCCCTCCGACAAGGTCGCGAGCTACAGCTACGACCTGAACGCCGTGCAGCCCGCCGACGTGCCCGAGAGCCGCGCGAGCGGCACGACCCGCGTGAAGGCGCTGCCGAACGGCAAGCTCCAGGTCACCGTCGAGGCGTGGGGGCTCTCGCCGAACCTGCCGCACGCGATGCACCTGCACGGCGTCCCTGGCGACGCGACCGACATGGCCTGCCCCGGGCCCGCCGCCGCCGGTCCCGACGGCGTCGTGACCGTCCTCGACGGCGCGCCGTTCTACGGCGGCATCCTGACCTCGCTGACCTCGACGGGCGACGTGTCGCCGGCGAGCGCGCTCGCGCTCGACCGATTCGCGATGGCCGACGCCGACGGCCACCTGTACTACCAGCGCACGTTCACCGACGTTCCCGGCTACACCGACGCCGGTACCGTGCAGGTCGTCGTGCACGGCATCGACTTCGACCGGAACGGCGCATATGCGTTCAACCCGGCCGACCCGTTCTCGAGCCGCTCGTCGTCGCTCGGCGCCGGCATCCCGCTCGAGGCGACGGTGCCGGTGCTCTGCGGCGGCGTCGCGAACTGAGGGGCGCGTCCACGTCGCCAGGACCACAGGCCACGGGTGCCGCGGGGAGGGGGATCCCCGCGGCATCCGTCTGCGCACCCGACCGACGCTGACGTCGGCGCGGACCGCAAGGCCTATCGCAACAGCGGCATTCTTGCCAGACTGCACGCGAGCCCACCAGGCAGGGAGGCCGCCGATGCCGCGTCGCGTCACCACCCGGAACTTCATCCGCGCCGAGTCGGCCCATCAGTTCGCCGAGCAGGCGCGGCGGACGCCCGTGAACCGGTTCCATCACGAACGCGAGCCCCTCGGAGCCGGTCCGGCGATACGTCCCGACCCCGACGTGCTCCACTCGTACGCGCTCGTCGACGTGAGCGAACGCGCGACGGTCTCGCTCGCGCCGTCCGACGAGTACCAGGCCGACGTGCTCGTCGACGAGGCGCACGCCCTGCTCGCCGTCGTCGGCCCCGGCGAGTCGGTGACGGTCGCGAACGCGGACCTCAGCCGCGGAACGCACGTGTACGTGCTCGGGCGCACCGGCCTCGAGGGCGGGCTCGCGCGCGCACGCGAGTTGCAGGACCTCCGGCGGATCAGCGCGGCCTCGTCGCATCCGTATCGTGCGAAGGCCTACGACGAGGCGACCCGACGATCGGTCGCCGCGAGCCTCGCCCGCCGGGTCGGCGAGGTCGACCTCACGCGCGCGTTCGGCAGGAAGCGCGAGACGGACCGCGACGCGCACCTCGTCGGCACGGCGGTCGGCTGGGGCAGCCTGCCGGCCGAGCACGGCGTCTACTTCGAGGCGTCGGCGACGAGCAGCGGATGCGAGATCTGGACGTTCGAGCCTCCCCCCGTCGATCCCGCGCACGGCTCCTATTCGGTGCTGAAGTTCGACGACGCGGGTCGCCTCGATCCGGTCATCGGCGGCTACCCCGGGCGCGAGCTCGTCCGGAACGGCGACGGCAGCATCAGCATCCGGTTCGGCGGTCCGTCGTGCGCGGCGCAGCCGAACGTGATCCCGGCCGCGCCGGGCGAGCGCTTCCGGTACGCGATGCGGATCCGGCGACCCCGGAGCGTCGACCAGGCCCGTGCCTACGTCGCCGCGCTGCGCGCGCAGCCGTTGGAGACCGTGATCGCCTGACGTCGCCCGAGCGACCGCGGTGACCGTCGGTCGGAAGAGCCGAGCCCCGACGGACGGAACTACCCGATCGGCTGGCGGCGGCCCTCGACCGCACCGGGGTCGACGGCAGCGATCGAGCCGTCCGTCGCATCGCCGCCCGCGGCGACCGACGCATCCGATTCCGCCCCGTGCACCGGGTGCGTCCGCTCGAGCGCGGCGCCCTCGACGTCGACGTTCGGGAGGATCCGGTCGAGCCACTTGGGCAGCCACCAGGCGGACTCGCCGAGGAGGTGCATGACGGCGGGGATGAGCAGCATCCTCACGATGAAGGCGTCGAACAGCACGCCGATCGCGAGGCCGAAGCCGAGCGGCCGGACCATCGTGAGGTGCGAGAAGACGAACCCGCCGAACACCGCGGTCATGATGATCGCCGCCGCCGCGACGACGACCCGGCCGTTGCGAAGGCCGGCGACGACCGCGGTACGGGCGGGAACGCCGTGCACGTACGCCTCGCGCATGCCCGAGACGAGGAACAGCTGGTAGTCCATCGCGAGGCCGAACAGCACCCCCATGATGATGATCGGCGCGAAGTTCAGCACGGGGCCCGGGTCGTGCACGCCGAACACGGAGCCGAGCCACCCCCACTGGAAGATCGCGACGATGGCCCCGAACGCGGCGAAGAGCGAGAGCACGAAGCCGGCGGTCGCGACGAGCGGCACGAGGATCGAGCGGAACACCAGGATCAGGATGAGAAGCGAGAGGCCGACGACGAGCGCGAGGTAGACCGGCAGCACGCCGGCGAGCTTCTCGGAGATGTCGATGTTGCCGCTCGCCTGGCCGGCGACGCCGAGGTCGATGTCGCCGTCGACGCCCGCGATGCCGCCGGCGGCGGCGCGTGGCAGGGGCGACAGGTCGCGGAGGTCGTGCACGAGCTGCTCGGTCGACTCGCTCGACGGGCCGTCGACCGGCACCACCTGGAATGCGAGGAAGTCGCGGTCGTCGGAGACGCCGACCGGCACGACCGCCACGACGCCGTCCTGCTCGAGGAGCAGGTCGGCGAGGTCCGCCTGCGTCGCGAGCACGTCGTCCTCGGCGACCCCCGCGGGGAGGGCGGCGGTCACGAGGAGCGGACCGTTCTGCCCGGCGCCGAACGCGTCGGCCACGGCCGTGTACGCCCGGTACTGCGTCGAGTCCGTGGCCTCGGAGGAGCCGTCGGGCAGGCCGAGGCGCATCGACAGCGCGGGGATCGCGACGATGAGCAGCACGATGATCGCGAGGGCGGCGCGGAGCAGCGCGCGCCCCGTCTTCATGGGCTTCAGGTCGGGCCGCGCGTGCGCCTCGTGGCCGACCTGCGCGCGGGCGCGGCGGTTGACGATCCGGATGCCGAGGAGCCCGAGCACGGCGGGCGTGAAGCTCACCGCGAGCAGCACGGCGATGAGCACGCACGCCGCGCCGACGGTGCCCATGACGCCGAGGAAGGGGATGCCGGTGATGTTCAGTGCCAGCAGCGCCACGAGCACGGTCGAGCCGGCGAACACGACCGCGTTGCCCGACGTGCCGTTGGCGAGCGCGATCGACTCGCGGACCTCCATGCCGGCGAGCACCTGGCTGCGATGGCGGTTCATGATGAACAGCGCGTAGTCGATGCCGACCGCGAGCCCGAGCATGACGCCGAGCACCGGGGTGACCGAGGTCATGTCGACGAGACCCGAGAAGGCGAGCGAGCCGGCCACGCCGACCCCCACGCCGATGATCGACGAGACGATCGGCAGCACCGCGGGCAGCAGCGCACGGAACATGACGATGAGCACGAGGAGCGCGAGCACGACGCCGGCGATCTCACCGGGGCCGAGCAGCCCGTCGATGTTCGAGGCGATCTCGGACGAGTAGTCGACCTGCACCCCGTCGATGCCGGCGGCGTCGATGGCCTCGGCGACGGCCGCCTTGGTCTCGGCGGGGAGCGCGAAGAGGTCGTCCTCGAACATCACGACGCCGGTCGCGGTCGCGCCGTCGGTCGAGACGGTCCGGATCTCGGATGCCGCGTCGACGAGCCGCTGGCCGTCCTCGAGCTGCGCGCGCTGGTCGGGCAGCTCGGCCGCCCCGGCCTCCAGCTCGGCGCGCTGCGCGTCGAGTTCGGCGCGGTTCCGGTCGAGCTCGGCCTGCTGTGCGCTGAACTGCGCTTCCGCGAACGCGTAGGTGCCGTCCGCCTGCGCCTGCGCGATCGCCGCGTCGAGTTGGGCCTGTCCGGCGTCGAGCTGCGCCTCGGCGGCGTCGAGCTGCGCCGTGCCGTCGGCGACCTGCCGCTCGGCGGCGTCGAGCTGGGCGACGCCGTCGGCGAGCTGCTGCTCCTGGTCGGCGCGGTCGGCGGCCGCGTCGAACGGGTTCACGACGTCGTCGACGCGGTCGGTTCCGGCGAGGTCGCCGAGCAGCTCGCCGATCTGCTCCACCTGCGCATCCGTGAAGGCGGAGCCGTCCTCGGTCCGGAACACGACGGTGCCGGCCGCACCGCCCAGGCCGTCGAGCTCGTCCGTGAGCTGGGCGTTCACCCGCTCGGTCTCGGTGCCGGGAATGCTCATGGTGGTGGTCACCGTGCCACCGAACGCGAGGAATGCGCCGGCGGCGAGTGCGAGCGCCACGATCCACCCGGTGATCACGGTCCACGATCGCCGCGAGGAGAACCTGCCGAGGCGGTACAGGAGTTCAGCCATGCCGGGCTGCCTTTCGGGTCGCGTGAATAGATCGGCGCACCGTCGAGCCGCCTCGAGAATAACCGACGTATGTCGGAAATCCGACATTCGTCGGTGAACTCGCAGGACCCCGCGGATGACGGCTGGCAGAATCCCACTTGTGGACGTCAGGGTCGAGCGCACGCGGCGCGCATTGCAGGAGGCACTCTTCGCGCTCGCGCGCGAGCATCCGCTCGAGGACGTCACGGTCGCCGACATCGCGACCCGAGCGGGCGTGAACCGCAGCAGCTTCTACCAGCACTACTCCGACAAGGAGACGCTGCTCGCCGACGCGCTCGACGCAGCCGCCGAGCTCGTGGACGCCGACCTGCCCGAGATGACCGAACCCCTCACGGACCCGCCGCAGGCACTCTTCGACTACCTCGTCCACCTCGACGAGAACGCCGAGGTGTACCGCCGCGTGCTCGGCCCGCACGGCTCAGCGGTCGTCATGGCCCGGCTGCGCGGCCGCCTCGAGTCGATCGTGCAGGAGGGCATCGCGAAGACGAGCCCCCCGGCCTTCGAGGGCCTCCCCCTCGACGTCGTCGGCGCGGGCATCGCGGGCTCGGCCCTCGGCGTCATCGAGGCCTGGCTCGCGCGCGAGCCGCGTCCGTCCGTGGAGACCGCGGCGGGCTGGCTCTGGCGCATGCTGCTCGGCCCCGGCGACCCATGGCAGGCGCCCACTTCCCGCTGAATCGCGACGGATGCGGCGTGCACGGGACTCCCGGCCTGAGGACGTAGTCTCATCTCACCGTCCCTTCCTCGAGAGGAGTCGCCCTGTCATGAGCAGCGCCACCGCCCTGGATGTCTTCGACCGTCGCGAGTCCGAGGTGCGCGGCTACGTCCGCGCCTTCCCGACCGTGTTCGACCGGGCGTCGGGCTCGACGCTCGTCGACGCCGACGGCCGCGAGTACCTCGACTTCTTCGCCGGTGCCGGCGTGCTGAACTACGGGCACAACAACCCCGCGTTCACGAGCGCGCTCATCGAGTACCTCGAGCACGGCGGCATCATCCACGGCCTCGACATGGCCACCTCGGCCAAGAAGGCGTTCATCGAGGCGTTCGAGCGACTCGTGCTCGCGCCGCGCGGCCTCGACCACAAGCTCCAGTTCACGGGCCCGACCGGCGCGAACGCCGTCGAGGCGGCGCTCAAGGTCGCCCGCCAGGCGACCGGTCGCTCCAACGTCGTGGCGTTCACGAACGCGTTCCACGGCCTGAGCCTCGGCGGCCTCGCCACGACGGGCAACAGCCACTACCGCGCCGCGGCCGGCGTCGGGCTCGACGACGTCGCCCGCCTGCCGTTCGACGGCTACCTCGGCCCCGACGTCGACACGCTCGACCTGTTCGAGCGGATGCTCGACGACCCCGGTTCGGGGCTCGACCTGCCCGCGGCCGTCATCGTGGAGGCGGTGCAGGGCGAGGGCGGCATCAACGTCGCGAGCCCCGCGTGGTTGCAGCGCCTGCGCGCGATCACGGAGGCGCGCGGCATCCTGCTCATCCTCGACGAGATCCAGGCGGGCGTCGGCCGCACCGGCGCGTTCTTCGCGTTCGAGGAGTCGGGCATCGTGCCCGACATCGTGACGGTCTCGAAGTCGATCTCGGGGTCGGGCCTGCCGATGTCGCTCGTCCTGCTCCGGCCCGAGGTGGACGTCTGGAAGCCGGGCGCGCACACGGGCACCTTCCGCGGCAACAACCTCGCGTTCGTGTCGGCGCGCGTCGCACTCGAGACCTACTGGGCCGACGGCGCGTTCATGGACGACGTCGCCGCGAAGTCGGCCCTCCTCCGCGCCGAGCTCGACGCGATCGCCGCCGAGCACGCCGACCTCGGCTTCGTCGTCCGCGGCCGAGGCCTCTTCCAGGGCATCGCCTGCGACGCCGATCGCACCCTCGCGGGTCGCATCTCGAAGGCGGCGTTCGAGCGCGGCCTCGTGATCGAGACCTCGGGCGCCCACGACGAGGTGCTGAAGTTCCTGCCCGCGCTCACGATCACCGAGGACGAGCTCCGTCGCGGCCTCGCGATCGTGCGCGAGAGCCTCGCCGCGGTCCTCGCCGGCTGAGCCCGGCGCGGCGTCCGCTACGGCGAGACGTCCGACTCGCCGCCGTCCTGCAGGAACGCCAGCACGGCCGCGACCCTTCGGTGCACGCCCGTCTCGGGCAGCCGGAGCTTCGTGAAGATCGCGTTGACGTGCTTCTCGACGGTCGACGACGAGAGGAAGAGCGCCTGCTCGATGCCGGCGTTCGTGCGACCGCGCGCCATCTCGCGCAGCACCTCGAGCTCGCGCGGCGACAGGGCCGAGATCGGGCTCGACGCCGTTGCGCTGCGGCGCCGCACGAGCGTGTCGACGATCTGCGGGTCGATCACCGAACCGCCCGCACGCACCTCGCGCAGGGCGTGCACCAGGTCCTCGAGGTCGCCGATCCGGTCCTTCAGCAGGTAGCCGAGCCCGGCCGATCCGTTCGCGAACAGCGCCATCGCGTAGCTCTCGTCGGCGTGCTGCGAGAGCACGACCACGCCGGTCTCCGGCGAGGAGGCCCGGATGTCGTGCGCGGCCTCGATGCCCTCCATGTGGTGGCCGGGCGGCATCCGGATGTCGGTGAGCACCGCGTCGGGCGATATCCGACGCACCGCATCGCGGAGCTCAGTGCCGTTGCCGACCGAGGCGACGACATCGACCTCGCCCGAATCCTCCAGCAGTCGCCGCACGCCCTCGCGCACGAGGTAGTTGTCCTCGGCGATCACGACGCGCAGCGTCTGGCGCTCATCCACGCGGATCACCCGGTCCACGTGGTGCGACCACGGGCAGTTCGACGAGCACCTGCGTGCCCGACGGCGAGTTCGGACCGACCCGCACGGTGCCGCGCAGCGCGGCGACGCGATCGCGGATGTTCGCGAGCCCGCCGTGCGACGCGCTCAGCACCGCCGTCGCAGAGCCCCCGCCGCCCTCGCCCGCCGCCTCGTCGATCCCGCAACCGTCGTCGCTGATGGCGATGCGCAGCGTGCCGTTCCGACGCGTGAGGGCGACGCTCGCATGCGTCGCGTGCGCGTGCTTCGCGGTGTTCGCGAGGGCCTCCCGCACCACGTAGTACGCCGTCGTCTCGACGTCGTCGGGGAACCGCTCGGCCCGCATCGCGGCATCCGCCTCGACCGCGAGCGGGATCGGGAATCGCGCGACGCCCGACTCGACCGCGGCGACGAGGCCGTTGTCGCTGAGCACCGGCGGGTGGATGCCGCGGGCGAGCTCGCGCAGGTCGGTGAGCGTCGCACGGGCCTGGTCCTGCAGCTCCGTGAGCTCGGCCGCGGTCAGCTCGCCGCGCCCGAGGCGATTGCGTGCGAGCCGGAGGCCCGCGATCTGCGCGACCACGTCCTGCTGGATGCCGTCGTGCAGGTCGCGTTCGAGCCGACGCCGCTCGTCGTCCTGCGCCGCCACGAGGCGCTGGCGCGACGCGGTCAACTCGTCGAGCTGCGCGGCCAGTTGCGCGGTCAGCCGCAGGGTCGCCACGGTGGCCGCGGCCTGGCCGGCGACCGTGCGCAGCAGGGTCCGCTCGTCGTCGGAGTAGTCGCCGCGTCGACGAGGTCCGAGCTCGATGCGTCCGAGCACCGCGTCGCCGTGGACCAGGTCGCACGACTCGACCGGGTCGGGCGCGGCGGCGTCGAGGCGACCGGCGACGACGTCGGGCAGGTCGGCCATGTCGTCGCCGGCGGCGATCCCGTCGACCGGCGCGGCTGCGGCATCCGTCGCCGACGTGCGGATGCGCACCCACGTCGCGTCCAGCCCCGTGCGCACGGCCTCCGCGAGCCTGGCGAGCAGGTCGCTCGGCTCGCCGGCGTGCTCGAGTTGCGTGCCGAGTTCCGCGAGCATCGCGACCTGGCGGTCGCGGTCGCCGAACAGCACGCGGTGCAGCCGGCGTCGGAGCCAGGTGCGGGCCGGGAGCAGCGCGACCGCGACCCCCGTCGTGAGGAGGATCGCCGGGATCGTCCGGAGCGGGGGCGTCAGCAGCACCGCCGGGGTCGCGACCGCGGCCGCATAGACCACGGTGATGAGCAGGTTGGAGGAGCGCTCGACGAGCCTCCCGCGATCGCCGGGCGCGATCTCGAACGCGCCGTAGCGGAGGATCCCGTGGATCGCGGCGATCGGGAGGGCGATGAGCGAGGCGTAGACGAGCGCTTCGATGCCGGGGATCCAGGGCGCGAAGGCCCAGAGGGCGAATGCGACCACGGAGACCGCGATGGTGAGGGCCATGACACGGGTCCGGGCGCGGACCTCCGGGGTTCCGAACAGCGCGCGCGTCCCGATGACGGCGAGCCCGAGCGCCATCGCGACCCACGCCTGGACCGATGCGACCAGCACCACGGGGGCCGCCCACTCCAGCCACGGCACCGCGTACGGGTTCGGGATCGCCTCGCCGCCGAGGCCGAGGTACGGCGACATCACGACGTACGGCGATGTCAGGAGCGTGAGCGGGCCGGCCAACGCGGGCAGCCACAGCAGCGGCATCACCGCGCGCTGCCACCGATGCTCGGGAACGCCGTCGGGAAAGGTCGCGAACACGACGAGGAATGCCGCCGTCGCCACGCCGTCGGCCGTCAGCCCGAGGACGTTGAACAGCGGGAACCAGTCCTCGGCGATGACCTCCGTGTTCCGCTGCACGAAGGTCTCGTACGCCGACCCCGCGAGCAGCGCCGTCGCGGCGAGCGCGATGAACACGGCCGTTCGCGACGACGACACCGTCAGCAGCCACATCCCGAAGACGAACAACGGCAGGATGCCGATGAGCGGCCAGCCGAGGCCGTGATCGACGTTCGCCTCGATGACCCCGCGGACGATGACGACGTACACGAGCGACGCGACCCCGATCGGGCCGAGTACGGCCAGGCACACCCACCTGCGCTCCACGCCTCCATGGTCCTCCTGTCGGCCCGTCCGTGGGAGGGGGTCCTCCGCATGCGCCCTTGGAGGCTGGCCCCCACACGTCCTGCGGGCCGCCGCGTGGCAGGCTCCGGTTCGCCTCGATCCGGCGGACGACCGGCAGCGCGACCCTGTCCCTCGAGCGGATGCCGCATCCGGCGGCCCGCACGAACAGGGAGTGGGACCATGCAGAAGCTCTACACCGGCCTCGCCTGGACCATCGCCGGCGCCGTCGTCGTGCAGGCCTCCGCGATCGCCTTCGCGTTCGGCGGCATGCTGAACCTCGTCTCGGAGGGCGGCGTCGTCGACAAGGCGCTGCTCGAGGGCTTCCAGGCCGCCGGGGTCGGCGAGGCCGGCTTCATGATCCACGGCCTCGTCGGGGGGATGGTGATCCCGCTCGTGGCACTCGTGCTGCTCGTCGTCTCGTTCTTCGTCCGCGTGCGCGGCGCGAAGCTGTGGGCGGCGATCACGTTCGGCCTCGTCGCGCTGCAGGTCGTGCTCGGGTTCTCGATCACCGACGTGCCGTACCTCGGCCTCATCCACGGCGCGAACGCGCTCGCGGTGGTCGCGGCCGCGTCGATCGCGGCGCTGCGCGTCCGGCGCGGAAGCCCCGCCGCCGCCGCGCCGACCACCCACGAGGGGGCGACGTCGGATGCCGTCGCGGCGTGACCTCGTGCGGTGCGGCGCCGTCGCCGTCGCGGTCGTGACCGCGCTCGGCGCCGGCGCCCTCGCGTGGAGCTCCACGCTGCTCGGCGAATACTCGGTCATGGACATGGGTGCCGGCGGACCCGGCGATGCTGCGCACGCGCACGGCACCGCGGCATCCGGCACCGGTTCGGCCCTCGAAGCCGGCGGCGAGGTCGACGTGACGGAACTCGTGGCGGATCCCGACCGCCCGGCCGACGTGCACGTCGACCTCGTCGCGCGCGCCGAGCGCATCGACGTCGCCGGCGGTCGACCGATCGAGGGCTTCACCGTGAACGGCACGTCGCCGGGACCCGAGATCCGCGCGACGCAGGGCGACCTCGTCGAGGTGACGTTCGAGAACGAGTCGGTGGCCGCGGGCGCGACGCTGCACTGGCACGGCATCGACGTGCCGAACTCGTCGGACGGCGTCGCGGGCATCACGCAGGACGCGGTGCCCGTCGGCGGCCGGTTCACGTACCGCTTCGTCGCGGAGGACGCGGGGACCTACTGGTACCACTCCCACCAGGTCTCGCACGACCAGGTCGTCCGCGGCCTGCTGGGCGCGGTCGTGATCGACCCGGCCGATCCGGCCGATGCCGCCCCGGCCGACCTCGACGTCACCGCGGTGCTGCACGTCTACGGCGGGCAGCACACGCTGAACGGCGCCGTCCGGGACGAGCGCGTCGCCGCCGAGCCCGGTTCGACCGTGCGCGTCCGGGTGATCAACACCGACTCCGGCACGGCGGCCGTCTGGTCGTCGTCGCCGTTCCGCGTCGTCGCGATCGACGGTCGCGAGGTGAACGGACCGACCGACGTCGACGGCGAGCGACTGCTGGTGCCCGCGGGCGGCCGAGCGGATGTCGCGGTCGCCGCGCCGCCCGACGGCACCGTGGTGCGCCTGCGCACGGGCGGTGCCCGGAGCCTCCTCATCGGGGATCCCGGCGCCGCCGCGCCATCCGCCCCCCAACCCTCGGAGAGCCTCGACCTGCTCGACTACGGCACGCCCGACCCGGCGGCGATCGGCTTCGACCCGGCCGCGCCCGACCGCAGCTACGAGTACGTCATCGCCAGGCGTCCAGGCATCATCGACGGCCGGCCCGGGTACTTCTGGACCATCAACGGCCGCCTGTTCCCCGACGTGCCCATGTTCGAGGTCGCCGAGGGCGACGTCGTCGCGATGCGCATCCGCAACGATTCGGGCGACGTGCACCCGATGCACCTGCACGGGCACCACGTGGTCGTGCTCGCGCGCGACGGCGTCGCGACCTCGGGCAGCCCGTGGATCGTCGACTCGCTCGACGTGCACCCCGGTGAGAGCTACGACATCGCGTTCCTCGCCGACAACCCCGGCATCTGGAGCGACCACTGCCACACGCTGCAGCACGCGGTGGACGGCCTCATCACACACGTCATGTACGAGGGCGTCACGACGCCGTTCACGATCGGGCCCGAGTCGGGCAACCGGCCCGACTAGCCTCGCCGGGCCGGGGGACGCCCGCCTACGAGGTGGGCACCGTCACCGGCCGGGCGTGGGCGAGCGCCCACTCGAGGGCGTGGTCGGCGACCTCCTCCCAGCCGGGCTCCGCGCAGATCCAGTGCGAACGGCCGGGGAACTCGACGTACTCGGTCACTGCGGGCGACTTCGCGTAGTGCTTCGCGTTCGACCTGTTGACCGCCGGCGGCATGATGTGGTCCTTCTCGCCGCCGATGAAGAGCAGCGGAGCGCGGTCCTTCGCGTAGTCGACCCAGGTCTCCTGGCGCCCGGGCTTGTAGTTCGCGATGAGGCCGTACGCCCACACCCAGTTGCCCGGTGCGGGGATCGCGAACTCCTGCCACACCGCGTCGGACTCCTCGCGCGAGAGCGTGTTCGCGAACGCGTAGTGGAATTCCTCGGGCGTGAAGCCGACGGCCTTGTGCCGGTTGGCGGGGTTCTTCAGTGCGGGGAAGAGCGACTTCACCTGCGACAGCGGGCTGACGCGAACGCCCTCGGTGGGTGCGGAGTCCATCACCACCGCCGAGGCGCCGAGCCCGCGGGCGAGGAGCAGTTGCGTGAGCGTGCCGCCGAACGAGTGCCCCATGATGATGGGCGGTCTCGGCAGCGCCTCGATGACGCCCGCGAGGTGGTCGACGGTCTCGGGCACGGTGAGCTTCGCGATGACGTCGGGGTTCTCGCGGAGCGCCTCGACCTCGATCTCGAAGCCCGGGTAGGCCGGCGTGATCACGGTGAGGCCCTTCGCCTCGAAGCGCTCCTTCCAGTTCCCCCAGCTTCGCGGGGTCATCCAGAGGCCGTGCACGAGCACGACGGTGTCGGGGGCGGCGGGGTCGGGGGCGGTCTGGTCGGTCATGATCGGTCCTTCCGTGGGTCGGGGGTGTTCGGAGTCGAGCGGATGCCGCGGCATCCGCGTCAGGAGTCGATGAACGCGAGCAGGTCGGCGTGCAGCCGGTCGCGTTCGGTGTCGGGCAGGCCGTGCGCGCCGTCCTCGTACACGAGGAGCGTGGCGCCGTCGACCATGGCGGCGGAGCGCTTGCCGCCGACCTCGAACGGCACGATCTGGTCGTCGTCGCCGTGGATGACGAGGGTCGGCACGTCGACCTTCGCCAGGTCGTCGCGGAAGTCCGTCGCCGAGAAGGCCGCGATGCATTCGTAGGCGGCACGGTGCCCGCACGCCATCGACTGCAGCCAGAACGCGTCGCGCGTGCCCTGCGAGACGTCGTTGTTGCGGTTGTGGCCGAAGAACGGCCCGTCGGCGAGGTCGCGGTAGAGCTGGGCCCGATCGGATGCCTCGCCGGCGCGGATGCCGTCGAACACGTCGATCGGCAGGCCCTCCGGGTTGTCGGCGGTGCGGAGCATCAGCGGCGGCACGGCCGAGACGAGCACGAGCTTCGCGACCCGCGCGCTGCCGTGCCGGCCGAGGTAGTGCACGATCTCGCCGCCGCCGGTCGAATGGCCCACGAGCGCGAGGTCCGTGAGGTCGAGGTGGTCGACGAGGCAGGCGAGGTCGTCGGCGTAGGTGTCCATCTCGTTGCCGTTCCAGGTGCGGCTCGAACGCCCGTGGCCGCGCCGGTCGTGCGCGATCGCCCGGTGCCCGTGCTCGGCGAGGAACCGCGCCGCCGCGGCCCAGGCATCCGAGTTCAAGGGCCAGCCGTGGCTGAGGAGGACCGGCGTGCCCTCGCTCCCCCAGTCGGTGTAGAAGATCTCGGCGCCGTCATCGGCGGTGACGTAGGGCATGGCGGCCTCCCGGTTGCATCGAGCTCGTTGCGTCGAGACGAGCGGATGCCTCGATGCTCCCGCCGGCGCCCACGCGTCCGAACCACGTGCGGCGCGTAGTCGTGACCGCTCAGGTCGATGGGAGGCGATCGGCCAGCTGTCGTCGCGACGTGACCCCGAGCTTCCGGAAGACCTTGCGCAGGTGGTAGTCGACGGTGTTCACGCTGATGAAGAGGGTGGCGCCGATCTCGGCGTTGGTCCGGCCCTCGGCCGCCATGCGGGCGACGGTCTCCTCCTGCGGGGTGAGCGCCTCCGCAGCGGAGCCGCCGGGCTCCCGGTGGGGCACGTGTTCGCCGGTCGCCTCCAGCTCGCGCCGTGCCCGTGCCGCGAACGCCGGGGCGGCGATTCGGGTGAAGAGGTCGAGCGCGATGCGCAGCTGCTCGCGCGCCTCGCGACGGCGCTTCATCCGACGCAGCCACTCGCCGTAGACCAGGTGGGCGCGGCCCAGGTCGGCGCGGGCCGTGGACTCGGCGAGATGCTCGATGGCCGCGAGGTAGTGGCGCTCGCACTCGTCGTCGCCGGCGAGCAGCGCCGCACTGCGTTCGGCGACGCCGAGGATCCAGGGCGTACGGCTCTCCGCGGCGAAGAGCTGCAGGCGTGCGACGGCGGCACGCACGGCGTCGGGGCGACCGGCGCGCACGCCCGCCTCGACGAATTCGGGGAGCTGCTGGTACGTGACCTGGAGGAACGCCCGGGCGACCATGGGCTCGAACCGATGGAAGGCGTCACGGTACCGCCCGTCGGCGATCTCCCGGATGCCCAGACCGGTCATCGCAAGCGACCAGACGCCGCCGAAACCCGCCCCGAGCGCCTCCTGCGCCACCTGCTCGACGACGTCGTAGGGGGCACCCGACCAGGCGAGGTAGGAGACGTTCACCACCTGCTCGCTGTCGTAGCCGATGGCATGCCGCAGATCGCGCACCTGAGCGGTGTACTGCGCCGACGCCGCCGGCCCGGAGTGCATGAGTTCGAGCAGGCTGAGCAGCCAGAGGGTCGTGTCGAGCACTTGGATCGCGCCGGCATCGCGCGCCGCTTCCGCGGTCCGCTCGAGCAGCCGCACGCAGGTCTCCACATCCCACAGCCCCATGGTGAGGGCGACGCCGAAGTTGCCGAACTCGAGCAGCTCGGCGTCGTCGGCGTCCACGAGCAGGTCGACCGCCCTGCGCATGATCGGGACGGCGTCGGGATACGGCAGGAGCATGTGGGCGCCGATGGCGCGCAGGGCGATCGCACGCGGGCCGTCGACGAGCTCGGCCCCCTCGGTCACGCGGCGCCCGAGGTCCGGCAGGGTGACGTCGCGCGCCGCCCACTCGGCCGTCAGGAGGACTTCGAACGCCGCGAGCAGCGCGCGCTGCTCGAGGTCCGGGACGAGGCCGTGGAAGAGCTCCGCGGCGCGGAGCATGGTCGCCGACGCAGTGAGGACGCCTTCGGCGTCGCCGAGGAACAGCGCCATCCCGACGCGGAGCATGAGCAGGCGTCCCTGGCTCACGGGGTCGAGACGGTCCACGTCGATGCGGCCGACGAGCTCGGCCGCGAGCTGCGCGGCACCTGCGGCCGTGGCGGTCTCGGCGGCGGCGAGCAGCCTGAGGTCGCGTTCCGGGCCATCGGGTGTGAGCTCGGCCGCGCGCGCGAGAAGCCGTGCTCGCGAGACGATGCCTCCGCGGCCACCGGCGGCATCGGCCGCCCGCTCCATCCGTGCCGCGACCTCGGGGTCGGGACCGAGCGTGGCGGATGCTGCGTGCCACGCGCCGAGGTCCTCGCGACCGCGATCGGCCAGCAGCGAACTCAGCACCTCGTGCACCCGACGTCGGTCGGCGGCCGGCATGCCGTGGTAGGCGGCCAGCCGCACCAGCGGGTGACGGAACCGGATCGTGTCCTGGACGGAGACGAGATGGGCCTGTTCTGCGGCCGTCGAGGCGTCGCCCGGCAGACCGAGCCCGCGCGCCGCGGCATCGATGACGGTTCGATCCCCGGTCGACTCGGCCGCCGCCGCGAGCAGCCAGAGCCGTGTCGGCCCGGGAAGGGTGGCGAGGCGCTCCCGGTAGTGGGATTCGAGTCGCTCGCCGATCGGCAGCGGCTCCTCCGAGAGCGACGACGCGATCAACTGGCGGGCCGTGAGCTCGCGCCCGAGGTCGACGAGCGCGAGGGGGCTGCCGCCGGTGTCCGCCGCGATCCTCACCGCGAGGTAGGGGTCGATCGGCTCGTCGGCCGAGCGCGTCAGAAGCTGCACGGCGTCGAGCGGGGCGAGACCATCGAGCCGCAGCGTGGCCACACCCGCGGTCCGTGCCTCCGGAAGCGCGTCAGCCCGCGCCGCGAGGAGGAGCGCGACACGCTCGGCCTGCAGGCGCCGGGCCACGAACGCGAACACGTCGAAGGACTCCGGATCGAGGAAGTGCGCGTCGTCGACGAGGCAGGCGAGCGGCTCGTCCTCCCCTGCCGCGGCGAGCAGCGAGAGGGTGCCGAGCCCGACGAGGAAGCGGTCGGGCGGTGCCCCGCGGTCGAGGCCGGCGGCGATCCGGAGCGCCTCGGCCTGCCGCGGCGGGATCGAGGCGAGGTGCCCGGCGAGCGGCGCCGTGAGCCGCTGCAGCCCGGCGAAGGGCATGGCCGCCTCGGCCTCGTAGCCGTCGGCGCGGACGACGCGCAGACCGCGCGCCGCACCCACCGCCCCGTCGAGGATCGTGCTCTTGCCGATGCCCGGTTCGCCGCGGATGAGGAGGGCGCCGCCGTGCCCGTTGCGCGCGCCGGCGAGCAGGGCACCGAGCCGTTCGAGCTCGTCGGTGCGCCCGAGGATCGGGGGCGAGGGGGCGTCGATGCGGGATAACCTACCCGTCCGCCGACGGTGCGGACAGGGGTTGCCCGCGCCCCATGGGCTCAGATCGCGGCCCCGACCAGCGCCTCGCCGAGCGGCGTGCGCTGGTGGAGCCTCTGCGAACCGTCGCGGCGGCTCGCGACGAGGCCCGCGTCGCGGAGCACCGTGAGGTGGTGCGACGCCGTCGAGATGGCGAGCCCCGAGTCGGCGGCGACCTGCGAGGTGGTCCGCGCCTCGTGCGCAGCGAGCAGGATGCCGGCCCTGGCCGGGCCGAGGAGCGACGCGAGCGCCTCGGCGAGCGCCGTGGCATCCGTCGCCCAGTTCTCGGTGACGCCCTGCGCGGGGTAGAACAGGGTCGGCTGCGCGGGCGGCTCGGTGAGCACCATGCACCTGCCGCCGGAGAACACCGACGGCACGAGCACGACGCCCGAGCCCCGGCAGTCGAGCACCTCGGCGTGCTGGGTGAGCTCGACGCGCAGCGCGCCCTCGTGCCACTCGACCGTGTGGTGCAGGCCCGCGGCCATCTCGGCGATCCCGTCGGCGGCGATGCGGCGGGCGCGGACCGCGATGTCGGCGCGGAGGATCCGCTCGAGCTGGAGCCAGACGGGTTCGACTAGGGCCGACCACCGTTCGAGCCAGGCCTCGGCGATCAGGTCGCGGGTGCGCGGCAGGTCGTCGAGCATGCGCAGCACCGCCTGCCGCCGCGCGCCCGTGGAGCGGACGACGACCTTGCCGAGGTCGACGCGCATGAGCTCGTCGGGCACCTCGCGGAGCCGCGCGGCCTCGTCGGCGGGCTCCAGGTCCCACGTGGGCGTCGTCGTGAAGAAATCCGGGAAGTAGCCCGACTCGCGCACGAGCACGGCGACGAGCTCGAACGCCTCGCGCGGCACGCGGTCGCGCACGCCGCGAAGCCAGCCCCACTGGAGCGGATGCTCCGCCGGACGCTGCAGCACGCGCACCGCGTGGCACACCTCGTGCCCCGGCGAGACGCCGAAGCGGATCGCCGAGACGTCGCCCGGCGCGAGACGGAAGTCGACGTACCGCGCTCCACCCGCGATCTCCTAGAGGTACTGCTTGAATCCGACATGGGACGCCTGGAACCCGAGGCGCTCGTAGAACCGGTGCGCATCGTCGCGGCGCGCATCGGAGGTCAGCTGCACGAGCCTGGCACCGCGCTCCCGCGCGTGCTCGATCGCCCAGGCGATCATCGCCGAGCCGAGTCCGAGTCCGCGCTCGGACTCGGCGACGCGCACGGCCTCGACCTGCATGCGCGTCGCGCCGCCGCGCGAGAGCCCGGGGATGAACGTGAGCTGCATCGTGGCGACCGGGCGCCCCTCGGCGTCGTCGACTGCGACGAGGAGCTGCGCGGGATCGGCGTCGATGGCCGCGAACGCGCGGCGGTAGCCGGCGAGGTCGGCCTCGGCGAAGCCGAACTCGGCGGCGCGGAGCGAGTCGGCCGCGATGAGCGCGACGAGCGCGTCGACGTCCGTCTTGCGAGCGCGGCGGAGCGTGTAGGTGGCATCGGATGCCTCGAGGGTCGCGAGGGTCACGTCGACACCCTGCCACACCCCGTCAGTACGTCTGCGCCACGATCGCCCGCGCGATCGCCCCCGGGTCCTCGCCGTCGATCCAGTACAGCGATCCAGGGATGGCGAGGACGGCGTACCGAGCGGGGTCCTCGGCATCGTTCGCCACGTAGGCCGTGACCTCGTGACCCTCCGGAACGGCGTCCAGCTGCATGGGCGAGAAGGCGACATCGGTGTCGGGCTCCGTGAAGCGGTCGATGAGGGCATCGAAGCCGCGGACGGTCGTGATCCGGTTCGCCCACTCGCCTCCGTCGACCGTGCAGGTGAAGAGGCCGGCGCGAAGCGCCACGGCCTCCTCGAACGAGCGGGCCGGAGCACTCGGTTCGCTCACCGTGACGTCCTCCACCGAGGCGCCCGTCGCCATCGCGAGCCCCTTCGGATCCAGCCCGCCCCGGCACTCCGCACGCCGGTCGCCGACCTCGACGAGCGGGGTGCCGAGCTCGCCGGGCAAGGCGGCGGCGACGCTCGCGAACGCCGCCGCCGCGACCTCGTCGATCCGGTCGAGCTCGATCCCGATGTCCATGCCCCGGAAGCGGCCGCCCCAGGCGGTCAGCCCCGCGGCGCGCACGGTGACGAGCACCCAGTCGTCACCGACGGGCGCCGAGTACGTCCACCCCAGGTCGCCGCCCTCGAACGACGCGTCGAGGCCGCCGATCCGGCGCGTCATCGTCGACGGGCTGTTCTCGTACGTCGCGAGCGGGACCCACTCGTCGGCGGCGTCCGGGAGCACCGCGACGCGCAGGTACGCCCAGTCGCTCGGGTCGTTGTAGACGGGCATGCCGGAGCCGACGCGCCACGAGCAGTCCAGTCCGCCCAGGCCCTCGACCAGGATCGCCTCGAAGGCATCGTGGTCCCAGTGGGTCGCCCGGACGGGCGGGACGGGTTCCGCCGCGGCGCCCTGCAGGGCGTCGGCGACTAGGCTCGTCGGCACGATCCCGTCGCAGTCCAGCGCGTCGGCCGTCGTCGGCTCGGCGGCCGGAGCGGTCGGCGGCGCCGTGGGCGACGGCGCGGGATCGGCTGCGGCGAACGTGCACCCGGAGAGGGCGAGGACGAGCAGGGTGGCCGTGGCAGCGCCCACGGCAGCGTTCGGGCGCATGTTCGGCACCATAGCGACGTCGGCCACCGCCCGCGTCGGGGCGGGCCCTGAGCTGTGGATGGCGTCCTGCGTTTCGATCTCCGTCGAAACAGTTCCCCGAACGGATGCCGCGGGAGCACGCTGTCGGCAGGCATCCGCCGCACGCCGCGAGTCGCGGCATCCGCACCGCCCGCACGGAACGAGGGACCCATGAACGCCGCCGAGATCACCCTGAAGCCGACCACCGCCACGTCGCCCGACGCCGGGATCGTCCCAGCCGACGCCCTGCGCATCGGCACGGGCCGGACCCGCCGCTTCGTCGGGCTCGACCACGGCGCCGGGATCTCGTACTTCTTCGTCGACAACGAGCCCGGCGAGGGCCCGGGGCTGCACTGGCATCCCTACACGGAGACGTGGGTCGTGCTCGAGGGCACCGCCGAGATCACCATGGGCGAGCGCCGCCTGGTCGCCGCGGCGGGCGACACCGCGACCGTGCCCGCCGGAGTCTGGCACCGCTTCGAGAACGTCGGCGAGGGTCGGCTGAAGGTGCTCTGCATCCACGCGTCCGCCGTCATCGTCCAGACCTGGGCCGACGAGGACTGAACCGTCCCCACCATCGAAGGAGAAGACCATGTCGTTCCAGGCGTACCTCGACAACATCGAGGCCAAGACCGGGATCACCCCGCGGCAGTTCGTCGCGCTCGCCGACGAGAGGGGCTTCGGGCCCGGCACCAAGGCCACTCCGATCGTGCAGTGGCTGGCCGAGGACTACGGCCTCGGGCGCGGCCACGCGATGGCGCTCGTCCACGTCATCACCAAGGGCCCGCAGATCAGTGCGAAGCACGTCGACAGCGGCGGCACGCACAGCGACCCGACCGACGAGCTCTGGCTCGACGGGGCGGCGACGAACCCGAACCGCTGACCCGACCGACCACGGCGACCGCGTCGGCCCGGCGGGATCGATCGGGCGGGGTCGGTGCCTCGACGACCCCGTCCCCGTCCGGCCCTCCGGCTACGCTGGCGAGGCACCCCGCTCGGACGGTCCGGGCGGGACGAGCTGGAGTCGACCCCATGACGCAGACCGACCCGAACCCGACCGACCCGAACCCGACCGACCTGCACCCGACCGACCCGACCGACCACGCGGATGCCGCGCCCTTCGGCGAACCGACGGAGTTCGCGACGCCGCTCGGCACCTTCCCGGCCGTCGCCGGCGACGGCGTCGTGCGCGTGCGCAACGTCCGCTACGCGACGGCCGGTCGGTTCGAGGAGCCGGTGGCCGCCGAGATCCGGCCCGACGAGGCGTCCGCCCTGCAGGACCGCCGGATCGCGTGCCCGCAGCCGCCGAGCCCGAGCGACGAACTGCTCGGGCGCCCGCTCCGCGGGGCCCTGTTCGACGAGGACTGCCTCCGGCTCTCCATCACCGTGCCGTCGGGCGCGCCCGACGAGGCCATGCCGGTGCTCGTCTGGGTGCACGGCGGCTCGCACGTCTCGGGCGCCGGCGACCTCGCGGGCTACGACCCCGCCGCCCTCGTGCGCGAGCAGCGAGTGGTCGTCGTGTCCGTCACCTCGCGCCTGGGGCTGCTCGGCTACCCGACGGATGCCGCGCACCCCGCGAACCTCGGCCTGCTCGACCTCATCGCGGCATTCCGGTGGATCGGCGAGCACATCGCCGCCTTCGGCGGCGACCCCGACCGGGTCACCGCCGTCGGCCAGTCGTCGGGCGGCGACGCGCTCGCGCACCTGATCGCCGCCGACGACGCCCGCGGGCTGTTCCACCGTGTCATCCTGCAGAGCGCGCCGCTCGGCATCCGCACCGGTCGCGCCGACATGCAGCGACGCATGGCGGAGGCCGTGGGGAGCCTGTCGCGGGAGGCCCCGCTCGAGGAGGTGTTCGCCGCGCAGGCGCGGGCGAAGGAGGCCGCCGCGGGGTCCGGACTCCGCTCGGCCATGCCGTTCGGGCCGCGCGCCGGCGCCGCGCCGCTCCCGCCCGAGGACCGCATCGAGGCGGCCTGGCGCGAGCACGCCGCCGGCCTCGACGTGCTCGTCACCTGGAACCGCGACGAGACGGCGTTCTTCTTCGAGGTCGACCCGAAGCTCGCGGCGCTCGCGGCACGACCGGTCGTCGGGTCGTGGCTGCGCCGGCTGATCGTGTCGCGCACGACGGACGCGGTGTACCGCTCGGGGGCACGTCGATTCGCCCGGGTCGTCGGCCAGGGCGGCGCCGAGGTGCGGGTCGCCGAGTTCGACGGGCACCCCGACGGGAGCCGGATCGGGTCGGCGCACGCGATCGAGGTCGCGCTGCTGTTCCCCGCGACCGAGGCCTGGAGCGGCGCGCCGCTGCTCGCGCCCGACGGCGCACGGAACCTCGTCGCCGCGGGCGCTGCGCTCCGCGCGGCGTGGGCGGAGTTCGCCCGCACGGGCGCCTTCCCCGCCGGGTACGTGCCGACCGGCCACGGCTGGGCGGGCAGCCTGCTCGCGAGGCGCGCATGAGCGCCGGGAACGCACCGGTCGACCAGACCGCCGCGGCGGCGCTCTGGGAGGAGTACCGAGCCGCCCGCCCCGATCGTGCGCTCGACATCGAGCCGCCGAGCGTCGAGGTCTTCGGCGACCACCCGGCGCTCACCGACGAACTGCTCGGGCTCGTCCTCGACGGCACGAAGCGCGCCACGGCCTCGCTCGTCGCCGAGTTCCGCCACGAGGGGCAGCCGCTCCCCCGTGTCGGCAGCCACTGGATCGCATGCGACTCGTCCGGCAGCCCTCGTGCGATCCTGCGCAGCACCGAACTCCGGATCGGGCCGTTCTCGAGCGTCGACGCGGCGTTCGCGTACGACGAGGGCGAGGACGACCGGACCCTCGGATCCTGGCAGGACAACCATCGGAGGTACTGGCAGCGGGTCTGCCCCGGAATCGGGGTCGAGTGGCACGACGACCTCGACGTGGTGTTCGAGCGGTTCGAGGTCGCCTGGCCGCCCGAGGCCGCCGACCGCTGAGGTCGTCGCCGCGGACCGTCACCGGGGCGGACCCGACGGCGGCGTCCGTCAACCCCTCGCCCGCGTCGGTGGCATGGGCGAGCATGACGGCATGCGCGACGATGTCATCACCTGGCTTCTGAACGGCGACCCGAGCGTGCGCTGGCAGGTCATGCGCGACCTGCACGACGCGCCCCACGACGCCGTCGCGACCGAGCGCGCCCGGGTCGCGACCGAGGGCTGGGGCGCCCGGCTCCTGTCCGAGCAGGCCGACGACGGTTGCTGGGGCGGCCAGGTCTACGGGCCGAGTCGCGAGCGCGATTCGGTCATGTGGACCCTGCAGGTCCTGCGCAACCTGGGCGCGCCGCCCGACGCGGAGCCGGTGCGCGCGGCGATCGACCGCGTCGTCGCCGGCGTGGTCTGGGCGGAGTTCGATGACCTACCGTACTTCAGCGGCGAGGTCGAGGAGTGCGTGAACGGCGGCGTCCTGGCGAACGCCGCGTACTTCGGCGTGCTCGGCGCGGGCAGCGACCGGATCATCGCGCGCCTGCTCGACGAGGTGCTGCCCGACGGCGGGTGGAACTGCGAACCGGCCGACGAATCCCAGCGCTCCTCGTTCGACTCGACCCTGTGCGTACTCGAGGGGCTCCTCGAGTACGAGCGAGCGACCGGGTCGGCGGATGCCGCGGTGACCGAGGCGCGACGCGGCGGCGAGGAGTACCTGCTCGAGCGCAGCCTCTTCCGTCGGAAGTCGACGGGCGAGCTCGTGAAGCCGCGGTACACGAACTTCTCCTTCCCCACGTACTGGTTCTACGACGTGCTCCGTGCGCTCGACCACTTCCGTGCGGCGGGCGGTCGCGCCGACTCGCGTCTTCGACCCGCGCTCGACCTCGTCCTCGAGCAGCGCGACGACGACGGGCGCTGGCGCGCGGGCCGGCGCTGGCCCGGCGGCAACCGGTACGAGCTCGACGCTCCCGAGGGCGAACCCAGCCCGTGGAACACGCTTCGCGCGATGCGCGTGCTGCGATGGGCCGACCCCGCCTCGATCGACTGACGATGGCGATCGAGGTACGGGCGGCATCCGACTTCGACGACGTCGCGGCGGTGCTCGGGCCGAAGCGTCCCGACGCGAACGTGTGCTTCTGCCTCAGCTACCGACTCACCTCGTCGAAGGAGAACCTTGCGCTCCACGGGCCGGCCCGCGGCGACCGCGTGCGCGAACTCTGCGGCCAGGAGCCCGCGCCCGGCGTGATCGCCTACGACGGCGACGAACCCGTCGGCTGGGCGGCCGTGCACCCGCGCGCCGCCACGAGCTTCGCCACGAATCGGCGGATCCCGCACGTCGACGACCTCGACGTGTGGTCGCTGTGGTGCATCCGAGTCCGGCCCGGGCACCGCAAGCAGGGCATCTCGCACCACCTCATCGGTGGCGCCGTCGCGTTCGCCCGCGAACACGGCGCCCCGATGGTCGAGGCCTATCCGGTCGACAACCGCGGCGAGAAGGTCGACCTCACCATGGCCTACGTCGGCACCCGTGCAGCGTTCGAGCGCGCCGGCTTCGAGAAGGCCGCCGACACGACCAGCGTGCTCAACGGGTTCCCGCGCATCCTCATGCGACTCGACCTGCGCTGAACACCCGCTCCGACATCGACGTGGCGCATTGCGCGATCCACCCCGCGGGGTTAGGCATGACCATGTGACCGACCACGACGCGACCTGGCCCGACCGCACCCGACTCCCCATCCAGCCGCACCAGCGAGTCGGGAGGATCGACCGGACGGTCGCCGGGTCCGACCCCGTCGAGTGGCCGCGCGAGGTCGCCGCCCCCGAGGGGGCGCCGAACGTCCTCCTCGTCATGACCGACGACGTCGGCTTCGGCGCGAGCGAGGTCTTCGGCGGCCCCATCCCGACCCCGACGTACGCCCGACTCGCCGAGGGCGGGCTGCGGTACAACCGCTTCCACACCACCGCGCTGTGCTCGCCGTCCCGCGCCGCACTGCTCACCGGGCGCAACCATCACGTGGCGTCGACGGGCATCATCATGGAGTTCTCGACGCCCTTCCCCGGCTACCACTCGATCGTGTCGAAGAGCGTCGGCACGATCGGCGAGGTCCTCACCGCGAACGGCTACGGCACCGCCTGGTTCGGCAAGAACCACAACGTGCCCGACTGGTTGACGACGCCGGCCGGGCCGTTCACGCTCTGGCCGACCGGGCTCGGGTTCGAGTACTTCTACGGCTTCCTCGGCGCCGACGCGCATCAGTTCCGGCCCGCGGTCTTCGAGGGCACCATCCCCGTCGACCCCTACATCGGACGCGAGGAGGACTACCACCTGGACGCCGACCTCGCTGACAAGGCGATCTCGTGGATCCGCCGCCAGAAGGCGATCTCCCCCGACAAGCCGTTCTTCGCGTATTACACGCCGGGCACCGCGCACGCGCCGCACCACGCGCCGAAGGAATGGATCGAGCGATTCCGGGGCGCGTTCGACCACGGCTGGGACGAACAGCGCGTGCGCACGTTCGACCGCCAGCGCGAGCTCGGCGTCATCCCGGCCGACGCGGTGCTCAACCCGACGCCCGACCACTACCGGCGCTGGGACGACCTGAGCGAGGAGATGCAGCGCGTCTGCGCGCGCGAGATGGAGTGCTACGCCGCTGCGCTCGCGCACTGCGACCACCAGATCGGTCGAGTGGTCGACGCCATCGAGGAGCTCGGCGAACTCGAGAACACGCTCGTGATCTACATCCAGGGCGACAACGGCTCGAGCGCCGAGGATCCGACCGGCCACGGGATGACGAGCGAGATCGCGACGCTCGTCAACGGCGTCGTCGACCGCGAGGACTACATGGTCGAGCAGATCGACGAGTTCGGCGGCCGCTGGTTCCAGAACCACTTCTCGCACGGGTGGGCGCACGCCATGAACTCCCCCTACCAGTGGGACAAGAAGATCGCGAGCCACCTCGGCGGCAGCCGGACGTCGATGGTCGTGTCGTGGCCGAAGCGCATCGCCGACGCCGGTGGACTCCGGAGCCAGTTCACCCACATCACCGACGTCGTCCCGACGATCCTCGAGGCGACCGGCATCCCGATGCCCGACACCATCGACGGCATCGAGCAGGTGCCGCTCGACGGTGCGAGCCTGACGGCCTCGTTCGAGGATGCGACGGCGCCCGAACACCACACGACGCAGTACTTCGAGGTGATCGCCAACCAGGGTGTCTACCACGAGGGATGGATGGCGAACACGGCGCCGAAGCGGCTGCCCTGGGTCGGCATGGGCGAGTCCACCGCCGATCCCTTCGACGAGTACGAGTGGGAGCTCTACCACCTCGACGAGGACTTCACGCAGTCGAGGAACCTCGCGGAGGAGCATCCCGACAAGCTCGAGGAGCTCCGCGGTATCTTCCTCGACGAGGCACGCCGGAACCAGGTGCTTCCGCTCGATGATCGGTACATCGAGCGCGTGCGTCCCGAGAACCGGCCGCAGCACAACGCCGGCCGGACTTCGTTCACCTACTACCCGGGCACGTCGCGCATCACGGAGGGGATGGCGCCCGACACCAAGAACACCTCGTTCCGCATCACCGCGAGGTTCGCGGTGGCCGAAGGCGCCGCAGAGGGCATGCTCATCACGCACGGCGGGTGGTTCGGCGGCTACGCCCTGTACCTGCGCGACGGCCGGCCCACCTTCGCGTACGCGCGCTCGCACTACCCCGAGCACAAGTACGTGGTGGCCGCGCCCGATCCGGTCGCGCCGGGCGAGCACGAGCTCGTGCTCGACTTCGACTACGACGGCGGGGCTCCAGGAAGCGGCGGCACCGCCGTGCTGGTCCTCGACGGCATGGAGGTCGCGCGCGGGCGGATCGACGAGACCGTGCCGGTTCGCTACTCCGCCGACGAGACCCTCGACGTCGGTGAGGATTCGGGGACGCCCGTCGTCCGCGACTACGACGTGCCGTTCCGGTTCGGGGGCGACCTGCACACGGTGGTCGTCGACCTCGCGCCCGACGCCTGACCGGGCGGGCCGCGTCGCCGTGCGTCGACCCGCCCTCCGCGGCATGATCGACGCATGCCTCCCGCAGCACCCGAGACCCCCGTCGCCCTCGCCGTCGACATCGGCGGCACGAAGGTCGATGCGGCCCTCGTCGACGCCGAGGGCCGCATCGTCCCGGGCAGTCGTCACCGCGCCCCGACCGGCGCCGGCCAGACCCCCGAGACGTTCGCCGTCGCGATCGGGTCGGTGTGCGAACGGGCGACGGATGCCGCGGGGCCGGCGCATCGGCTCGTCGGCGTGGGCCTGGGCACGGCCGGTCCGCTCCTCGGCGACGGCACTCACGTCTCCCCTCTGAACATGCCCGGGATCCGCGACCTGCCGCTCGTGCCCACCATCGAGCGGTTCGCAGGGGGCGTGCCCGTGCACGTGGCACTCGACGGCACGTGCATCGCGCTGGCCGAGGTGCGGTACGGCGCGCTCCGCGGGGTGCGGAACGGCATCGCGATGGTCGTGTCGACGGGGATCGGCGGCGGGATCGTGGTCGACGGCCGCGTGATCCGCGGCGACACCGGCAACGCGGGGCACGTCGGCCAGTCGTGGGTGCGGCAGCCGTCGCCGGACGATCCGGTCGCGGCGACGGTCGAGGCGGTCGCATCCGGCCCGGCGACGGTCAGGTGGGCGAATGCGCACGGGTGGGCCGGTGCCGACGGGCCCGCCCTCGCGGCCGACTACCGGGCGGGCCACCCGGTCGCGGTGCGAGCAGTGCACCGCTCGGCGGAGGGCGTGGGCCAGGCGATCGCGTCGTTCGGCGCGCTGCTCGACATCACGACCGTTGCGATCGGCGGTGGCTTCTCGCGGGTCGCCGACGACTACCTCCCGCTCGTCGAGGCGGCGGCGCACCGGTCCGCCGTGCTGCCCGCGGCCAGAGAGGTGCGCGTGGTCCCGGCGCGACTCGGCGACGACGCGCCGCTCGTGGGAGCCGCCCTCCTCGCGTTCGAGGGCTGAGCGCCCCGGGGCGCCTGCGCCGGCGACGCTCTCGTCGCTCGCCGTCAGCTGACCTCGAACCGCGCCGGTCCGTCGCCGGCCGCGAGCGCCGCCTCGACGCGGCGCCGGTGCTCGTCGCCCATCTCGCCGAGGTCGTCGGGGTCTTGCCATCCGAGGTCGGTCATCTCCCCGTCTGCGGCGTATGGCTCGCCCTCGACCCAGGTGCATCGGAACGTGAGGTCGAGGTAGTCGGCCTGGTCGCCGTTTGCGTAGACGACCCGCGGCACCTGGTGCACCCACGCGAGCCGGTCCACGCTGATCCGCACGCCCGCCTCCTCGACCGCCTCGCGGGCGGCGGCGACGGCGGGTTCCTCGCCGGGGTCGACGATGCCCGTGATCGGCGTCAACGCGCCGGTGTCCGACCTGCGGCCGAGGAGCACCCGTCCGCCCCGGAGGATCACCGCGGTCACGCCGACGAGCGGAAGGGGGGCGGTTCCCACATGTCGGCGGAGGTCGAGGACGAAGTCGGGCGTCGGCATGCCGCACACCCTACGCGCGAGGCATCCGTTCGTCGCGCCGGAACCGCCGCTCATCGCACGGGGGCTACCGCCGGACGCCGCCGGTGCGCTATGGTCGAGTTTCCAACCGAACGATCGGTCGGTAAACCCGCAACGGCGCACCACCCCCGCGCCGACCCCCCCGTTCCACACCCTGCACAGAACAACGGAGTTCGCATGACCTCAACCGTCCAGGAAACCAAGCGCGCCGGGGCGATGTCCCCCGAGGAACGCAAGGTCCTCGCCGGCACCCTCGTGGGTACGTCCATCGAGTGGTACGACTTCTTCATCTACGCCCAGGCGGCCGGCCTCGTCCTGGCGCCGCTCTTCCTCGCCCCGCTCGCCGAGTCGAACCCGACGCTCGCGCAGGTCCTCGCCTTCGCGACCATCGGCATCTCGTTCCTCTTCCGCCCGCTCGGCGCCGTCGTCGCCGGCTGGCTCGGCGACAAGCTCGGACGCAAGCGGATGCTGGTCTTCACGCTCATCCTCATGGGCCTGTCGACCTCGCTCATCGGCTTCCTGCCGACCTATGCCGCCATCGGCATCGCGGCGCCGATCCTGCTGATCCTGCTCCGCATCCTGCAGGGCTTCTCCGCGGGCGGCGAGTGGGGCGGCGCGGCGCTCATGTCGGTCGAGCACGCCCCGAAGGGCAAGCGCGGCTTCTTCGGCGCGTTCCCGCAGATCGGCGTGCCCGTCGGCATGATCCTCGCGACCTTCACGCTGTGGATCATCACCTCGACCATGTCGCCCGAGGCGTTCATGGAGTGGGGTTGGCGCATCCCGTTCATGCTCTCGATCGTCCTGATCGTCGTCGGCTACCTGATCCGCCGCGCGGTCGAGGAGAGCCCGGTCTTCAAGGAGCTCCAGGAGCGCAAGCAGGAGTCCTCGGCGCCGCTCAAGGAGCTCTTCCGGGGCAACACGAAGAACGTGATCCTCACCGCGGTCATCTTCATCGCGAACAACGCGGCCGGCTACCTGCTCATCGCCTACTTCGCGACCTACGCCGTGACCGCGCTCGGCATGGACCGCCCGTCGGTGCTGCTCGCCACGACGTTCGCGTCGTTCGGATGGCTCGTCTTCACGCTGTGGGGCGGCCGCCTCTCCGACCGCCTCGGCCGCATCCGCACCTTCCAGATCGGCTACGTGTTCCTCGCGCTCTGGGCGATCCCGATGTGGTTCCTCATCGACACCGGGAACATCGTCTGGTACTTCACGGCGCTGTTCCTGATGACGTTCGGCCTCGGCCTCTCCTACGGCCCCCAGGCGGCCCTCTACGCCGAGATGTTCCCGGCGAAGGTGCGCTACTCGGGCGTCTCGATCGGCTACGCGCTGGGCGCGATCCTCGGCGGCGCGTTCGCCCCGATGATCGCCGCGGCCCTGCTCGGCGAGACCGGCATGTCGTGGACGATCGGGCTCTACATCGCGATCGCCGCGGTCATCTCCCTGATCGGCGTCTCGATGGTCACGGAGACGAAGGACGTCGACCTGAGCGTCTGACCTCCTGAATCGGCCGAGAGGCGGATGCCGCGTGGCATCCGCCTCTCGTCGTGTTCGCTGCAGGGGCTCGCGGCCGGACGGTCAGTGGCCCGCGCCGAGCTGCCCCGCGAGTCGCGCGTGCATCGCCGAGCTCGCCTCGTTCAGCCCCTCGATGACGACGCGCGCGCCGTGTCGTTCGTACTTCGTCGTGATCGCGTCGAGCGCCGCGACGGTCGAGGCGTCCCAGATGTGCGAGCCCGACATGTCGATCACCACCCGTTCCGGATCGTCGGCGTACTCGAACTGCGTGGTGAGGTCGTTGGACGAGGCGAAGAAGAGCTCGCCGTCGACCGTGTAGTGGGCGGTCGGCACCGACTCGTCGAGCGCGAGCCGACGGGTCACGGTCGCGAAGTGCGCGACGCGACGCGCGAAGGCGACCATCGCCACGAGCACCCCGACGATGACGCCGATCGCGAGGTTGTGGGTGGCGACGACCACGGCGACGGTGGCGACCATGACGGTCGTCTCCGACTTCGGCATCCGCCGCAGGGTCGACCAGCGCACCGAGTGCCAGTCGAAGGTCGCCACGGAGACCATGACCATGACCGCGACGAGCGCGGCCATCGGGATGATCGCGACGAGGTCGCCGAGCCCGACCACGAGGATGAGCAGGAACGCGCCGGCGAGGAACGTCGAGATGCGCGTCCGCGCACCCGAGACCTTCACGTTGATCATGGTCTGGCCGATCATCGCGCACCCGCCCATGCCGCCGAAGAGGCCCGAGAGCATGTTCGCGACGCCCTGGCCGAGCGCCTCACGGGTCTTGCCCGAGCGGGTGTCGGTGAGGTCGTCGACGAGCTTCGCCGTCATCAGCGACTCGAGGAGGCCGACGAGTGCCATCGCGAGCGCGAACGGCGCGATCGTCGCGAACGTCTCCCATGTGAGCGGCACGTTCGGGATGAACAGCTCCGGGAGGCTCTCCGGCAGTTCCCCCTCGTCGCCGACCGTCGGGACCTGCCAGCCGGTGGCCACCACGACGACCGCGAGCACGACGATCGCGATGAGCGGCGCCGGCACGGCCCTGGTCAGCCGGGGCACGCCGACCATGATCACGAGTCCGGCCACGACCAGCGGGTAGACGAGCCACGGCACGCCGATGAGGTGCGGCAGCTGGGCGGCGAAGATCAGGATGGCGAGCGAGTTGACGAAGCCGACCATGACGCTGCGCGGGATGAACCGCATGAGCTTGGCCACCCCGAGCGCTCCGAGCACGAGCTGGAACACGCCGGCGAGGATCACGGTCGCGATGAAGTAGTCCATGCCGTACTCGCGGGCGACCGGCGCGATCACGAGCGCGACGGCGCCCGTGGCGGCGCTGATCATCGCCGGCCGCCCGCCGAGGAACGCGATCGTGACCGCCATCACGAACGACGAGAACAGGCCGACGCGCGGGTCGACCCCCGCGATGATCGAGAACGAGATCGCCTCGGGGATGAGGGCGAGCGCGACGACGAGGCCCGCGAGGACCTCGCGCGTGAGCAGCCGCGGTGTCCGCAGCGCGGTCAGCACCGACGGCTGGTCGCGGGTCCGCTCGCGGGCGTCGGTCTGGGCGTCGGGGCGCGCGGGCGCGGACATGGGGGTCTCCGTTCGGCGGGCTCGGCTCGAGCCGTGTGGGTGTCGAGTGGGCGCCCCGTCGCGCGTGGCCGTCGTGGGCCGGATCGGCCGAGCGGATGGCTCGGGCCGACGTGCCACTGTACCCGCTCGCCCATCGGGCGCCGATTCCTCGGCATCACGATCCGGGCACGCGCCGTCCGGATCGTTGCGCGCCGCAAGGCGACGTGGCTAGGTTGAGGGATATTCGACTCCGCTTCGGGGGGAGTGTGTGGGACGTGTCCTCGGCACTGCATGCGCTCGGTCGATGGGCCTACCGCGCCCGCCTCCTCGTCGTCCTGCTGTGGGTCGGCATCCTCGCCGTGCTGTTCGCCTTCGCGGGCCTGCTCGGCACGGGCCCGAACAACACGTACGCGTTCCCCGGCACGCAGTCGCAGGACGCGCTCGACTCGCTGGCGCGCACGTTCCCCCAGTTCTCCGGGACGTCGGCGCAGCTCATCGCGGTCGCCCCGAAGGGCGGCGACGTCACGGACCCCGACTTTGAGTCGGCCGTCGACGACGCGATCACGGCGATCGGGAACATCCCGCAGGTCTCCGGGGTCAGCTCGCCGTACGACGACACGTCGTCGTTCGACATCGCGTCGGACTCCGCGGCCGTGCTCGTGACGATCCAGCTCACGGTGGAGGCGGTCGACGTCCTCCCGTCGACCTCCGACGCCCTCCAGTCGGAGGGGCGGACCCTGCAGGGGAACCTGCCCGACGGCTCACAGGTCAGCGTCGGCGGCGCCCTCTACTCGCAGGTCAACCCCGGCATTGGCCTCAGCGAGCTCACGAGCGTGTTCATCGCGCTCGGCGTGCTCGTGATCACCTTCGGCTCGCTCGTCGCCGCGGGCATGCCCATCACGACCGCGCTCGTCGGCGTCGGCGCCGCGGTCGCGGTCGTGCTCACGGCGACCCGCTGGCTGACGGTCACCTCGACCGCCCCGCTGCTGGCCGTCATGCTCGGGCTCGCCGTCGGCGTCGACTACTCGCTCTTCATCGTGTCGCGCCACCAGGACCAGGTGAAGCGCGGCATGCCGCCGGAGGAGTCCGCGCCGCGCGCGGTCGCGACGGCCGGGTCGGCCGTGATGTTCGCCGCCACGACCGTGATCATCGCGCTCCTGGGCCTCAGCGTGGCCCGCATCCCGTTCCTCACGATCACCGGCATCAGCGCGGCGCTCGCGGTGGCGACCGCGGCGCTCGTCGCCCTCACGCTCACGCCCGCGCTGCTCGCCTTCGCCGGCTGGCACGTCGTGCCGAAGCGGTACCGCCCGGGGCACGCGGCGGCGAGAGCGGACGGGAAGGGCGAACCCGAGGGCACGACGGATGCCTCGGGCGAGGCCCCGGGCGACCGAGCGGACGCCGCAGACGCCGACCGGGCGGACGCGACGGCCTCGGGCCGGGCGGATGACCCGGGCGCGGCCGATGCGCCCCACGAGGAGGTCGCGGACCCCGCGGCATCCGACCCCGCGGCATCCGATCGCGAGGCGCCCGCCCGACCCGGCGGGTTCTTCGGCCACTGGGTGCGCGGCGCCATCCGCTGGCCACCGGTGACCGTCGTCCTGATCACCGCGGTGCTCGCGCTCGCGGCGCTGCCCGCAGCGCACCTCCGACTGGCCCTGCCCGACTCTGGGTCGCTGCCCGAGGGCGCTCCGGGCCGCGTCACCTACGACCTCATCGCCGAGTACTTCGGGGCGGGGGCGAACGGGCCGCTGATCCTCACGGGCTCGGTGATCCAGAGCACCGACCCGGTGACCCTCGTCGACGACATCGGCGCCGACGTCGCCGACGTGCAGGGCGTCGCGGCCGTGCCGCTCGCGACGCCGAACGAGACCGGCGACACGGCGGTCATCCAGGTGATCCCCGACGGCGCGCCGGATTCCGAGGCGACGGAGCAGCTCGTGCAGCGGCTGCGAGCGATGCACGACGTGTTCCTCGAGGACTACGCGGTCGACCTCGCCGTGACGGGCTACACCGCACTGGGCATCGACATCTCCGAACGCCTCGGCAGCGCACTGCTGCCGTTCGGGCTGCTCGTCGTCGGGCTCTCGCTCGTGCTGCTCGCCATGGTGTTCCGGTCGATCGTGGTCCCGATCACGGCGGCGCTCGGCTACGTGCTCTCGATCGGCGCGGCGTTCGGCCTGACGAGCCTCGTGTTCGTCGACGGCTTCCTCGCCGGCCCGTTGAACGTCGAGTCGGTCGGGGCGGTGACGAGCTTCATGCCGATCATCGTGATGGGCGTGCTGTTCGGGCTCGCGATGGACTACGAGGTGTTCCTCGTCAGCCGCATGCGCGAGGAGTTCCTGAAGAGCGGCGAACCGCGACCGTCGATCGAGCGCGGCTTCCATGCGTCCGCGCGCGTCGTGACCGCGGCCGGGATCATCATGTTCACGGTCTTCAGCGGCTTCATCCTGAACGGCGAGGCGTCGATGCAGCCCATCGCGTTCGGGCTCGCGACCGGCGTCGCGATCGACGCGTTCATCGTGCGGATGACGCTGACGCCGGCGGTGCTCGCATGGTTCGGGCGCCACGCGTGGTGGTTCCCGGCCGGGCTCGACCGGGTGCTCCCCCACTTCGACGTCGAGGGCGAGGGGCTCGCTCGCGAGGACGAGCTGGCCGACTGGCCGGAACCGGGCGACGCGCACGCGATCGTCGGCGAGGGCGTCGCCGTGCGGCGGGAGCCTCGCCTCGTCGGAATCGACGTGCGCGTGCCGGCCGGCGGCGCGCTCGTGGTCGCCGGCGGGACGCCCGAGGAGCGCCGCGCCATGCTGCTCGCCCTCACGGGCCGGCGCCCCGTCGTCGACGGCCGGCTCAAGTGCCTCGGCCTGGTGCTGCCCGTGCGCGCTCGAAGCGTGCGCGCCGACAGCGCCGTCGTCGAGGTCGCGGCGGTCCGCGATCCCATCGCCGCCGTGGTGGATGCCGCGGCCGACGGCCCGGGGCTTCTCGCGATCGACGGGGTCGACCTGCTCGCCGACCCGGCGTCCCGCGAGGAGCTCCGGGAGGTGCTCACGGGCGCCGCGGGCGGCGCGGAGCGCCGGACGGGGCATCCGCTGACCGTGCTCGTCTCATGCGAGCACGCGGAGGCCGCGGAGGCCGTGCTGCCGAACGGCATGGGTCGGACGGTGCTCGAGCCCGCGGCATCCGGCCGCACCGCGACGACGACGACGACGGGGGCGATCACGTGACCGATCCCTCGTTCTCGTCGACGGACGGCGCCGAGCGGCTCGGCGCCCTCGGGATCGTCGGCGTCCTGCTCCTTCCGCTGGCGATCGCAGGCCTGCTCGCGTGGGGGCTCGCCGCGCCGGTGAGCGACTTCGACCGGGTCACGGCCGCGATCGTCAACGACGACGAGCCCGTGCAGTTGAACGGCCAGACCGTGCCCCTCGGCCGCGAGTTCGCGGCCGGCCTCATCGGCGGCATCGCGGGCGAGGGCGCGCCGGACGACCCCGGGGCCGACGCGACCGCGACGCCCGCCCCGAGCGGACCGAACTTCACGTGGATCCTGACGAACGACGGCGACGCCGCGACCGGGCTCCGAGACGGCCGGTACGCGGCGGTGCTCACGATCCCGCCGTCGTTCTCGGCGGACGCGACCTCGATCTCGGGGCCGGCGGCGGATGCCGTGCACGCGACGCTGCACGTGCAGACGACGCCCTCGTCGGCCTACCTCGACCCCGCACTCACCGAGGTCATCACGCAGGCGGCCGTGGCGACGTTCAACGCCCAGCTCACCGAGCGCTACCTGGGGAACGTCTACCAGGGGTTCAACACGATCAACGAACAGATCGGCCAGGCCGCCGACGGCGCCGCCGAACTCGCGTCGGGCGCGTCCTCGCTCGCCAGCGGTGCGAATTCGCTCGCGGCGGGCACCTCGCAGCTCGCGACCGGGCTCGACTCGCTCGACGCCGGGGCCGCAGCGCTCGCCGCGGGCCTCGCGCAGCTCGACGCGTCGGTGCAGGCGCTGCCGTCGGACACGGCCCAGCTGGCGGCCGGCTCGGCCCAGGTCGCCGCGGCGCTCGACGCGATCGCCGGAGCGCTCGACGGTGCGACCGCCGACGTCGCGCGGGTGGTGGACGACCTGTGCGCGGCTCGCCCCGGACCTGCCTGCGATCGCGCGCGGAGCGTGCTCGCTCGCGTGCAGGCGGTCGACGGCGACATCGATGCGCTCGCCTCCGGGGCCGACCAGGTCGCCGCGGGCAACGCGCAACTCGCCGCCGGGATGCCCGGTCTCGTGGCGGGGGTCGACGCGTCGGCGGCGGGTGCGAACGAGGTGGCCGCCGGTGCCGCCGAGAGCGCCGCCGGCGGCGAGCAGGTGAACGAGGGCGCCCAAGAGGTGGCATCCGGCGCCGACGAGACCGCATCCGGCGCCGCGCAGCTCTCCGATGGGCTCGCGCAGGCGGTCGAGCAGATCCCCACCTACTCCGACTCCGACATCTCGACGCTCTCGTCGGTCGTGGCCCAGCCGGCACGGACCGACATCGCGGTTCCGGCCAGCGGAACCCAGTCGGTGCCGCTGTTCGCGACCTTCGCACTCTGGGTCGGCGCGATCGTGCTGGCGCTCGCACGCCGCGCGGTGCCCCAGCGCCGACTGCTCACCTCCTCATCGACGGTGTCGATCACGGGGCGTTCCATCTGGCCCGGTGCGGCGCTCGGGGCCGGCCAGGGGCTGCTCGTCGGCCTCGCGTTGCAACCCGCCCTCGACGCGGACGTCGCCGCGCGCGTCGGCTTCGCCGCCGCCGCGGTGTTCGTCGGCACGGTGTTCGCGCTCGTCAACCACGGCCTCGCGGCCGGATTCGGCGGGCCGGGACGGACCGCGGCCGCCATCGCCGGCGTGATCGGCCTGGCCGCCGGCGTGTCCTCGACCGTTCCCGCCGTGATCGCGGGCACCGCGAACCTCATCCCGACCGGGCCCGGTCACAGCCTGCTGCTCGCCGGACTCGGCGTCGGCTCGGGCTGGGGCGACCTGGTGGCGCTCGTCGTCTACGCCGCGATCGGCGCCGCGCTCGTCGTCCTGGGCGTCGCCCGGCACCGTACCGCCGTGGGCTGAGCCGGCGTCGCGCGGTGGCGCCCGGTGACCCGACCGGCCCGGTCGGTCAGCGTTCGGCTGCAGTCTCCGGCGGCGTCGCGACCGACGCCTCGAGCGAGCGGATGAGGCTTCGCGAATCCCACGGCCCGATGTGACGGCGGCCGTTGACGAAGAACGTCGGCGTCGAGTGCAGGTCCATCAATTCGGCGTCGATCTGGTCGTCCTCGACCCGTCGCACGACCGCGGGCGATCGCAGGTCCTCGAGGAACCTCGAGACGTCGAGGCCGAGTTCCTCCGCATACCGGCACAGGTCGTCGGTCTCGAGCGAGTCCTGGTGCTGGAAGAGCGTGCGCGCCATGTCGAGGAAGCGGCCCTGCAGGGCCGCCGCCTCGTACGCCTGGGCGGCGAGCTTCGCGTGCGGGTGCAGGCCCTCGAGGGGCAGGTGGCGCCAGACCCAGCACACCTCGTCGCCGAACCGGCGGATCACCTGGTCGATGGAGCCGGTCGCGCGAGAGCAGAACGGGCACTCGAAGTCACCGTATTCGACGATCTGGTACGGCGCGTCGGGGCGGCCGCGATAGTGGTCGCGGTCGGGATCGAACGGCCTCGCGAGCACCTTGCCGACGGCGCGCGGAGGGCTCAGCCGATCGGCGATCGCGAAGATCGCCCAGCCGAGCCCGAATGCGATGAGGGAGGCTGTGAGCACGCCGACCCGTCCGTGGTCCTGCGACTCGCCATCGGTGAGCGCGATGCCGACGATGAACAGCGAGATCGTGAACCCGATGCCCGACAGGGCCGCGCCGCCCGCGACCCGCGGCATGCCGAGTCCGGGCGCCAGCTTGCCCATGCCGGTGGCGCGGACGATCGCGGTCGCGGCGGTGATGCCGACGAACTTGCCCACGACGAGTCCGGCGATGATGGCCCAGGTGAGCGGCGACGTGAACGCGGATGCCAGCGTCTCGGCGTCGAGGTGCACCCCGGCGTTCGCGAGCGCGAAGATCGGCAGCACGAGGAAGGCGATGTAGGGGCCCCACTCGGCCTGCAGCCGATCGTTGATCGACAGCGACTCGCGGAGGCTCCGGTTCACGGCCGCCGCGTACTGGGCGCTGGGCGATTCGCGGAAGGCGCGGGTGAGCTCCTCGGTGCGCTCGACCTCGCTGCGGCGCGGTGGGAACACCGGGATGAGCAGCGCGACCGCCACCCCGGCGAGCGTCGGATGGATGCCGGCCATGGCGATGGCGATCCAGAGCGCGATGCCGAGCACGCCGTACGCGAGGCCGCGGCCCGCTCGGAGGTAGCGGACGAGCGCGATCGCGACCATCAGCACGGCGGCGACCGCGAGCGGCACCGGGTCGAGCCCCGAGTTGTAGAAGATGCCGATCGCGAGGAGCGCGCCGACGTCGTCGACGACGGCGAGCGTGAGCAGGAACGTGCGGAGCCGTGCCGGGAACGGCGGGCCGATGATCGCGAGCGCCCCGAGGAGGAACGCCGTGTCGGAGGAGATGACCACGCCCCAGGCCGCGAGTTCGCCGGTCGGCAGCGCGATGACCACGAACAGCAGCGCGGGGACCACGAGTCCGGCGATCGCCGCGACGATCGGCACGATGGCGCGCGATCGGTCGGTGAGCTCGCCGATCGTGAACTCGCGCTTCACCTCGAGGCCGACGACGAAGAAGAAGAGCGTCATGAGCCCGTCGTTCACGACGTCGTGCAGCGTGGCGTGGACCTGCCACCCGCCGAGCCCGATCTCGAGTTCGGCCTCCCAGAACGCCTCGTAGGTCGAGCCCCACGGCGAGTTCGCCCACACGATGGCGAGGATCGTGCCGACGAGCAGCAGCGCGGCCGCCGAACGGTCGCTCGATCCGCGGCGCAGGCGCACCTTGCGACGGGCCGTGCTCGTCGTGGTGTCGGGTGCTGAGGCGGGCGCACTCATGCGCCAATGCTAGGGGCGGATGCCCCGAACGCGGGAGAACACGGGGAACGCCCTCCGGACCCCGTTCGGGGGTCGAGCACCCGCCGCCTCAGATGAACAGCGTCGTGCCGGACTTCTCGGCCTCGCCCAGGAAGGTCGCGACGCCGCCGAACTCGATCCCCTCCATCAGGTCGGTCTCGGCGATGCCGAGGAGGTCCATGGTCATCGTGCAGGCGATGAGCCGCGCCCCGCCCTCGCGGGCGGCGCTCATCAGCTCGGGCACCGACTGCACGTCGTGCTCCTTCATGACGTGCTTGATCATCGCCGGGCCGGCGCCCGCCATGTTCATCTGCGAGAGCGGCAGTCGATCCGCCCCGGAGGGCATCATCATGCCCATCATCCGCTCGAGCGCGCTGTGGTCGCGCTTCGGCGCGTGGTCGCGCCGCAGCGCGTTCAGCCCCCAGAACGTGAAGAACATCGACACCTGCTGCCCCATCGCGAGGGCGCCGTTGGCGATGATGAACGCGGCGAGCATCTTGTCGAGGTCGCCCGAGAACACCACGAACGAGGTCTGGTTCCTCCGCTCGACGACGGCCGTGGTCCCGGAGGCCGCGGCGCCGCCCTTGCGGAACGCCGCGACGAAGCCCGGCCCGTCGGGCGTCATCGACAGCACCTCGTGCCCGTGGCTCGCCGCCCAGGCCGGGCCGTCGCTGACGAAGCCCGGGTCGGAGACGCGCACGACCACCTGGTCGCCCGCGGCGAGGTCGCCCATCGTCGCGGAGAGCCGCATGATCGGGCCGGGGCACGCCAGCCCGGTGCAGTCGAGGTCGACCGACTTCCCGGTCCCCTTCGTCGCCGCGATGAGGTCGACGGCCTCGGCGTAGGCGATCTCGGGCGGCGGCGCGACGGTCGAGGCGGGCTCGACCTCGTGCCGGAAGCGGAAGGTGTTCGAGCCTCCGGACAGCGTCGCGACATCCGCGAAGCCGCGCTGCACGAGCAGCCGGTAGGCGAGGTAGCTGCGGAACCCCACCGCGCAGTACAGGCGGACCGGGATGGACCGGTCCCACTCCTCGCTCGCCGCGCGCAGCGTGGCGAGCGGCACGTTCTCGGCGCCCGGGATGTGCCAGATCCCGAACTCCTCGGGGGTGCGCACGTCGACCAGCCGCGCGCCCTCGACCCGCTCCGGCCAGTCGCTCGCGTACCAGAGCACGAGGTCGCCCCGCAGCACGTTGCCGGCGACGAATCCGGCCATGTTGACCGGGTCCTTCGCCGACCCGAACGGCGGCGCGTAGGCGAGCTCGAGCTCCTCGAGGTCGTGCACGGTGCCGCCGAGCCGGATCACGGTGGCGAGCACGTCGAGCCGCTTGTCGACGCCGTCGAACCCGGCGACCTGCGCGCCGAGGATCCGCCCGTCGACCGGCGAGAACAGGAGCTTGAGGTGCATCTGCGCGGTGCCCGGGTAGTAGCCGGCGTGCCCGGAGGGGTGGATGTGGATCGCGCGGTACTCGATGCCCTCGGCGACGAGCTGGCGCTCGGTGGCTCCGGTGCCGCCCGCGACCATGTCGAACACCTTGACGATCGACGTGCCCTGCGTCGAGCGGTACTCGGTGTCGCGCCCGCAGATGTTCTCCGCGGCGACGCGCGCCTCGCGGTTCGCGGGGCCGGCGAGCGGCGTGATCCACGACCCGGGGAGCACCGTGTGCGGGGTCTCGACGGCGTCGCCCGCCGCCCAGATCGACGGGTCCGACGTGCGCATGTGCGTGTCGACCCGGATGCCGCCGCGCGGCCCGAGCTCGAGGCCGGCATCCGCCGCGAGGCCCACGTTCGGCCGTACGCCGGCCGACAGGATCACGAGGTCGGCGTCGACGAACCGGGTGTTCGTGAGCTCGACCGTGAGCCCGCCGCCGCGGCGCTCCGAGAAGGCCGCCGCGCCGGTCGAGAGGAACAGCTCGACGCCCCGGCTGCGCAGGTGCTGCTCGACGGGCACCGAGACCTCCTTGTCGAGCGGGGGCAGGATCTGGTCGGCGAGCTCGACGATCGTCACCGACGCGCCGCGGTGCTGCAGGTTCTCGGCCATCTCGACGCCGATGTAGCCGGCGCCGATGACGACCGCCCTCACGGGGGCACCCGTCCGTCCGGGCGCGGATGCCGCGGCCGCGAGCGCCTCGTCGAGCTGCGCCTTGATCTCGTCCATGTCCGTGACGTTGCGGAGCACGTGCACGCCGGGCAGGTCGATCCCGGGAAGCGGCGGCCGGAGCGGATCGGCGCCCGGGCAGAGCGCGAGCCGGTCGTACGGCTCGACGTACTCGCGACCGGAGGCGGCCTCGCGCACGGTCACGGTCTTCGCCGCGCGGTCGATCGCCGTCACCTCGGCGCCGACGCGCACGTCGATCGCGAGCGACTCGTGCAGGCTCTCGGGCGTCTGCAGCAGGAGCCGACTGCGATCGGTGATGACCTCGCCGATGTGGTACGGCAGGCCGCAGTTCGCGAACGAGACGTAGTCGCCGCGCTCGAGCACGACGATCTCGGCGAACTCGTCGAGGCGACGTGCACGTGCCGCGACGGAGGCTCCGCCCGCTACCCCTCCGACGACGACGATCTTCATGCTGCGGCCCTTCCCTCGTGCGGTGCCGACGGCCCCGGCGGGCGACCGTCGCGCCCGATGCTAGGCGCACCCGCGCGCCGAACCCGGGCCATCGGTCCCGCGACCCGTTCGGGGGCCGCACCCGCGCGCCGGCCCGGCGTAACCCGGACGGATCGTGATGGCCCACCCGTTCGCGAGCATCGACCTGGGGTTCTCGGCCATGGGCGAGCGCATGCTCTGGTGGGGCGGCTGCGCATGGGACTCGTTCGCCGTCCCCGACCTCCTGGCAGTGCGTACTTCGCGGAGGTCGGCCGGTCGGGGCGCGTTCCGGGGGCTCGGCGACGACGAGGCATCCGCCCGGCCGACCGCGGGTCGAGGACGCGCCCGGCCCGCCCTTCCGCGAGGAGCGCGCATCGGAGTACCGTGACGTTCGGGCGGACCGGCGGGGGCCGTGTCGTCCGGGGGGACGCGATCATGGCGCGGAATCTGGTGCTCTGCCTGGATGGGACGGCCGGCCGGGTGCGGGGCGAGGGCGACTCGAACTGCGTGCGGCTCTACGACCTGCTCGATCTCGACGACGAGGCCGCGCAGGTCGCGTACTACGACCCCGGCGTCGGCACGTTCGCGTCGCCGGGCGCGTGGACGCCGCTCGCGCGCGGGCTGTCGCGTCTCGGGGGCCTGGTCTACGGCGCGGGCATGCGGCAGAACCTCGGCGAGGCGTACGCCTGGCTCATGCAGACCTGGCGGCCCGGCGACCGGATCTTCGTGTTCGGCTTCAGCCGCGGGGCGTTCACCGCGCGTGCGCTGACCGGGATGCTCCGGCTCATCGGGCTCATGCGGCCGGGTTCTGAGAACCAGCTGCAGTACGCCGTCGCGGAGTACGCCCGCCGGGGCGGCGAGGCTCGGATCCCGTGGGACGAGATCCACCGCTTCTCGCGGCTGTTCGCGCAGCAGGTCGACGGCCGCAGCACGATCCCGGTCGAGTACCTCGGGCTGTGGGACACGGTGAAGGCGCTCGGCGTCGTGCGCGTCGCGCCCGACTGGCCCTACACGCGGCAGCTGCCCAACGCGCAGCACATCCGCCACGCGATCTCGATCGACGAGCGGCGACGCCCGTTCCGGGAGTACGAGGTGCGCACCAAGGCCCCCGAGACGCTCGAGGAGGCGTGGTTCGCGGGCATCCACTCGGATGTCGGCGGCACCTTCGCCGACGACCCGAAGCTCTCGACCATCGCGCTGAAGTGGGTGCTCGAGGGGGCGCTCGACCACGGCCTGAAGATCGACGCCAAGCGCACCGCGAAGGCGTTCGAGGGCTTCTCCCCCGCCCACGCCGCCGGTGCGGCGCACCGCAACGGAGCGGTCTGGGGCCTGCTCGTCCCGCGTCGCCGTCCGATCCCACCCGGGGTCCGCGTGCACGCGAGCGTGCGCGACCGGATGTCGGCGACCGACTACCGACCGCGCCTGCCCGCCGACGCGACGTGGGTCGACGAGGACTGGGCGACGGTGCGGCCGGGCTAGGCGCGCACGCCCCGAGGTTCGGGCCCGTCGATCAGGGCACGCGGAAGCGCACCTCGCTCCAGAGCCCGTCCGGGCCGACCTCGAAGTCGAGGTCGGCATCGCCCGCGGGATCGGCGGCGGGATCGTCCGCGCGGATCACGTGCGCCCCGCTCTCGTGCAGCGCCTCGAGGATCTCCGACTTCGGGATGGTCTCCTGCCAGGCCTTCACCGTGCCGACCGGCACCATCGCGACGCCGCCCGAGCGGACGAGCTCGTGCGCCACGGGCTTCGGGGTCGCGTTGTGCGAGCCGTGGTGGCCGACCTTGTAGAACGCGGCGCCCGTGACGAGCGCCCGTGATTCGGGATCGCCCAGCACGTGGTCCCACGCGCCCTGCTGCGAGTCGCCGACGAAGACGAACCTCGTGCCCCTGACGTCGAGCACGAAGAAGAGGCTCGTGTTGTTCACGGAGCGCTCGAGGACGGATGCCGCGCGCAGGAGCGCCTCCTCGTCGAGGGCCAGCTGGCCGAGGCGCATGGCGTCCCGGGCGCGCACCAGCTGGATCGGGATCCGGCCGGAGACCTCGTCGCGCGGCACCTCGTACATGCGGTCGAAGATGTCCAACTCCTCGTCGCGTCCGTTCTCGGCGGCCGCCTCCTCGAGCCAGTGCACCGCCGCGGGCGGGTCCATGCGCTTCAGGTCGTCGGGATCGCGGCTCGGGCCGAGCACGTGGACGACCGCGCCCTCGACCGGAAGCTCGACGCGGTTCTCCGCGGCTTCGCGCCGGGGCAGGAACCTGACGTCGTGATGCTCGGCGCCGCCCTTGAACCCGCCGTCGACGAGCCGCTTCGCCGCCTCGAGGTTCGGACCGGAGTTCACCGCGAAGTCCATCGCGAGCGCCATCGAGCGGCCGAGCGACTCGATCGGCCGCCCGCCCGCCGCCTGCTCGACGAGCCCTTGGAGGGTCGTCGCGGCGGCCGAGAGCCCCTGACGAAGTCCGATCGCGTCGGGATCGTGCTCGTCCTCGACGAACGAGACCCATACCTCGCCGACCTCGACCGCGGCCCAGGCGTCGTCGGCGAACCCGGAGACGTGGTCGGAGTGCCGGTGGGTCGCCGCGACGACGTCGAGCCTCGGCGTCCCGTCGGCGCTCTCGGCGGTGAGCTGGCCGATGACGGCGTCGACGACGTCGCCGATCTTGCGCGGCACGTCGCCCACGCGCGCCCGGCCGTGGCTGTGCACGCCGCAGTCGACGAGCAGTCGCCACGTCGCCGTGTCGTCGGCCACGGTCACCAGGAAGCAGTCGCCGAACCCGGGGTTGTACATCCTGATCGTCACGGTCGCCTCGGACACGGCTCAGCCCTCCTCGGGTGCGTGCAGGCTCGCGAAGGTCAACCGACCCACGGCCGGCTCGTCGAGCCAGATCGCGAGCGGATCGCCGTCCTCGACCTCGCCGAACCACTCGCGGATCTCCGCGAGCCGCGCGCCCCCGGCCGCATGCTGCTCTCGGCCCTGCGCCCGAAGCGGCTCCGGCAGCTTCGCGATCGCCTCCGGTCGCGTGAACGGCAACGGCTTCGGGACGAGCCAGGCGACCCGCCCGTCGACGTTCGCGATCACGGTGCAGGCCGCGTGGATCCGGGTCCGGGTGTCGCGATCGGCACCGGACTCGAGGTCCTCGCGGCGCTGCACGATCTGGATGAAGATCCTCGGACGCGGCTGCCCGTCGGCTCCGGTCTGGAACCCGACGTGCATGCCGAGCACCCGGATCCGGCCGGCGTCAGGATCGAGGCCGAGTTCGACGGCATGCGCCTTCGCCCAGTTCACGGTCTGTGCGTAGACGGCGCGCGAGCGCTCCCGTGCCGCGTTGCCGGCCGCGGTGACCGACGAGGCGGAGGGGTCGAGCTTGATGGTCGAGTCGAGGATCAACTGCCCGAGGTCGACGGTCGCCTCGCCCGCGGTGAGGCTGAGGGGCGCGGTGGGGCCACGCCACAGCAGCGCCTGGTCGGCGAGCGAGACCACGCCGGGCGGGAAGATCCCGCGACGCCGCAGCGCCTCGACGAGGTGGCCGCGGAGGTGGATCCGGTCGTCCGGGAAGAGGTCGCGGTCGGCGGTGATCACGGCACGGACGACGTCGCCGAACGTGACGTCCACCGCGGGCAGGTAGTCGAAGCCGCGGACCACCATCCCGAGGATCCGGTCGGCGTTCTTCACGGCCTCCCCGGCGATGCGGCTCACGAGGTCGGGCGAGAGCTCGCCGTCGGCGAGCACGCCCGAGCCGCCCGTGGCGAGTCGGCGGAGGTCGGCGATCCGCGATCGGTAGGTCGCGAGGTAGGCGTCGAACACGGCCGCCACGAAGATCGCCCCGCGGCGATGCGGCTCGCGTGCGGACTGGAAGTCGGCCGGGTCGGGCGCCGAGCCCACCGCCGAGCGCAACGGCCCGCCGCGGCCGGTCGACCGCCCGAACTCGTCCGCGAGCGAGAGCAGCGCCGTGGCATCCGCCAACTCGCTCCGCGAGCCGGCCACGAAGTCCTCGACGATGTCGGTGAAGAGGAAGTGGTGGAACAGCGCCACCAGGTCGGCGAACGCCTCGTGGAACGCGAAGACGTCGGAGTTCGTCGCGATCGTGAACATCGGTCGCATGCGGTGCACGATCGCGTGCGTGACCTCGTGCGCGATGATGTCGACCGAGAGGCACGTGAACATCAGCTGGTGCGGCAGGCTCGCCTGCGAGTCGGAGTCGTCGGCGCGGTAGTAGCCGAACAGCACCGCGCGCCGGTCCGGATCGAAGTAGGCGTTGCGGCCGTAGAACGCGTGCGGCACGAGCCGGAGCCGGTCCTCGCCGCGCCAGCGGAACCGGCGCCCGGTGAACCGCTCGAACCGTTCGATGACGCTCATCGTGATCGCGTAGACGATCTGCTGGTGCGAGCGCGGGTCGCTCTCCGACGGGCGCAGCCCATCCTGCGCGAGCACCGGTGGATCGTCGAGGTCGACCGGGTGGTACCAGCGGCGCCGCGTGGCGTCGTAGTCGACCACCTGGACGAGCTCGCCGTCGGGACCCGGTCGGAGGCCGGTCTCGAACGGGATGTCGACCGTGAGGAACTGGCCGCTGAGCCGCGAGCTCATCGGGTCGAACGCGAACGCGCGCAGGCGGCGGCGATCGGGTGCCTGGACGGCGGGCACGTTGTGAGTGGAGAGCATCGCAGGCCTCCTCGACAAGGCTGGAACGCATGATGCTGCCGTGCAGGGCCGAACCTAGCGATCCGCGACCGTGCCGGCAACAGGGATCTCCCTGAGGGCTAGCATCGACCTGTCATGACGAATCCAGCTCCGGCATCCACGCCGCTGATGTCGCACAGGCAGATCCTCTTCGTGATCTTCGGCCTGATGGCGGGCATGTTCCTCTCAGCCCTCGACCAGACGGTCGTCGGCACCGCGATCCGCACCATCGGCGACGACCTGAACGGCCTCAGCCAGCAGGCCTGGGTGACGACGGCGTACCTGATCCTCTCGACGATCTCGACGCCGATCTACGGCAAGCTCTCCGACATCTTCGGCCGCCGCCCGCTCTTCATCGCCGCGATCGTGATCTTCATGGTCGGCTCGCTCCTCGCGACGTTCTCGACGTCGATGCTCGAGCTGGCGGCCTTCCGCGCCATCCAGGGCCTCGGCGCCGGCGGCCTCATGTCGATGCCGCTCGCGATCATGGGCGACATGCTCGCCCCGCGCGAGCGCGCCCGGTACCAGGGCTACTTCCTCGCCGTGTTCGGCATCTCGAGCCTCATCGGTCCGCTCGTCGGGGGCCTGTTCGCCGGCGCGGAGGAGATCCTCGGCATCGCGGGGTGGCGGTGGGTGTTCCTCATCAACGTGCCGATCGGCATCGTCGCCCTCGCGATCGTGCTGCGCTTCCTGCACCTGCCGAAGCACGCCCGACCCGGCGTCCGGATCGACTGGTGGGGCGCCGCGACGATCATCATCGGCCTCGTGCCGCTCCTCCTCGTGGCCGAGGAGGGCCGCGACTGGGGCTGGACCAGCCCGCTCGCGATCGCCTGCTACGCGGTGGGCGTGACCGGCCTCACCGCGTTCGTGCTCGTCGAGCGCGCCATGGGCGACGACGCGCTGATCCCGCTGAAGCTCTTCCGCTCGAGCACGTTCTCCATGGCGACGATCATCGGCGTCTTCGTCGGATTCGGCATGTTCGGCGCGATGCTGACCATCCCCCTCTACCTGCAGCTCGTGTTCGGGTCGACCCCGACCGAGAGCGGCTTCCAGATGCTCCCGATGATCCTCGGCCTGATGACCGCGTCGATCCTCAGCGGGCAGATCATCGCGCGCACCGGCCACTACCGCATCTTCCCGATCATCGGCACGGCCATGCTCGCGGCCGGGTTCCTCGACCTCACGACGCTCGAGTACGACTCGTCGTACTGGGTCATGGCCGGCGCCATGGTGCTCATCGGCCTCGGGCTCGGCCAGCTCATGCAGACGCTCACGATCGCCAGCCAGAACTCGGTCGGGCTCCGCGACATGGGCGTGGCCACGAGCGCCTCGACCTTCTTCCGCCAGATCGGCGGCACGGCGGGCACGGCCGTGCTGCTGTCGCTGCTGTTCACCCTCGTGCCCTCGAACGTCACGGGCTCGCTCGCCGACGAGGCGACCCTGTCGGACGCACTCGACGCCGCCCTCGATCCGACGGTCGCCGAGGCGCCCGCGAACGCGGAGATCATGGCGACCATCTACGCCCCGATCGTCGAGCCCATCACGGCGAACCTGCCGCCACAGGTCGACCTGAGCGACGACGCGGCGCGCCAGCAGGTCGTCGAGCAGGCGCTGCCGGCCGTGCAGCAGGCCTTCGACGAGGCGCAGTCGGGCGAGGGCGAGGATGCCTCGGTCGGCACCGGCGCCCTCGACGACACGTCGTTCCTCACGGGCGCCGACCCGCGGCTGACGAAGCCGTTCCTCGTCGGCTTCAACGAGTCCGCCGTCCAGGTGTACTGGGTCGCGCTCGTCGTCGTGCTCATCGCGTTCGTGCTGTCGCTGTTCTTCCGGACGCCGCCGCTGCGGGCGAAGTCGGCCCTCCAGGAGGCGGCCGACGAGCGGGCGGCGGCGAGCGCCGCCGCTGCCGGACCCGGCGGGACAGGCGCGGGTCCGACCGCGGGCGCGGCCGCGCGCGTCGCGGCCGGCAGCGCCGTCGACGATGAAGGGCGCGCCGACACCGGCGTGATCGCGACCCTCGCCGCCGAGGAGTTCGGCGCCATGGTCGAGCCCGGGGGCGACCCGAGCCTGCACCGGCGAGCAGACCCGAGCGGCTGAGCCCGGGTCGGTCGGCGCAGGTCAGGTGCGTGACGCCGACTCCGACGCGCCCGCGAGCCGGGCGATGCGCGCTCGCGCGTTGCGCTCGCTCGGCGACATCCGGCCGAACCTGCGAACCCCGATCGCGAGCACCGCACGGGTGAGCGTGATCGCCGGCCACCACGGCCGCCTGAGGCCGAGCAGGTCGCGCTCGCGGGCGCCGAGCGAGGCGACGGCGCCGCCGAACAGGATCGGGTAGATCCGGCCGACCACTCCGGGCAGTCCCGGGCGCCGGAGGAACCGCACGGCCTCGGCGACCCGCTCGTCGGGCCGGGCGTCGCCGAGGAAGCCGTCGAGCTCGGCGCGCAGACCGGCGAGCGAGGTCGGCGGTTCGCGCACGCCCATGAGACGGCCGACCTCCGCCCACTCGCGCACGTACGCGTCGGCCCCACCCGGGATCGGCCCGCCCCACCGTTCGTGCGCGCCGATGAAGGCCTCGGTGAACGCGTCGTGCACCCAGCGCAGCAGGTCCTCGTCATTGGCGGCGTACGGGCGCAGCTCGCCGCGCGCGTCGACGTAGGTGCCGGTCACGCGCTCGTGCAGGCGCGACACGGCGGCGCAGGCGGCCGCCGCGGCCCGCCGGTCGCCGAACGTCGTCGTCGCGACCCAGCGCACCGTGCCGTCGAGCCGTCCGAGCGGATCCTCGCGATAGCGGGAGTGGTCGTGCACGCCGGCCATCGCCCCGGGATGCAGGGTCTGCAGGAGGAGCGCCCGGATGCCCGCGACGAGCGTCGGGAGGGCCCCGTTGACCGCCCACACGGCGCTGCCCGGCCCGAAGAGCCCGGCGTCCTCGCCCTCGGCGAGCGCCCGCGTCCACGCCGGGGGTTCCTCGTCGCGACGCCGCAGGGGGCTCCAGCGCGGGCGCCCCGCGTCGGCTCCGGCGCCCCGACCTGCCTCTGCCATGCTTTCGACGGTAAGCGCTCATGCCGTCGGCGCACCTGCGGATCCGCTGCGAAAGGCCCTACTGTCGAACGACGGGAGGACCACCGGGCGCGGCGGAGGGATCGGCATGACCGGAGGCTGGCTGGTCGTCGCGGGCCTTCTCGCCCTCATCGGCGGCGCAGAACTGCTCGTCCGCGGCGGCACGCGCCTCGCGGCCCGGCTCGGCGTCTCGCCCATGGTGATCGGCGTGACCGTCGTCTCGCTCGGCACGAGCGCGCCCGAGCTCGCGATCGGCATCGATGCGGCCGCGCAGGGCACCGGCTCGCTCGCGCTCGGCAACATCGTCGGCACGAACACGCTGAACGTGCTGCTCATCCTCGGCATCGCCGCGCTCATCAGGCCGCTCACGCTCAGGTCCCACGCGATCAGGCTCGACCTGCCGGCGATGGTCGCCGCCGCCGTCACGCTGCTGCTGCTCTGCGCCGACGGCGTCGTGACGCCCTTCGACGGCGCCCTGCTCATCGTGCTCGGCGTCGTCTACACGGCGATCATCGTCCGCGCGGCGCACCGCGAGGGCCTCGCCGCCCGAGCCGAGTTCGCGCGCGAGTTCGGCGAGCCGCGCGCCCCGGTCGCGGCAGCGCGCACCCGCGCCGTCCGAGACGCGATCGAGCTCGCGGTGGGCGTCGTCATCGTGGTCCTCGGGGCCGACTGGCTCGTCGACGGCGCCGTCACGCTGGCCGAGGGGTTCGGGGTCCCGGTCTCGGTGATCGGCCTCACGATCGTCGCGATCGGCACGTCGTCGCCCGAGCTCGTGACGGCGATCGTCGCGACCATCCGACGCGAGCGCGACATCGCCGTCGGCAACCTGCTCGGCAGCAGCGTGTTCAACATCTTGTTCATCTTCGGGGTGACGAGCCTCATCCCCGAGGGCGGCATCGACGTCGACCAGGGGATCCTCACGGTCGACCTGCCGGTCATGGTCGCGGCGACCCTCGCGTGCATCCCGGTCTTCCTCACCGGACGGCGGATGCAGCGGATCGAGGGCGGGCTGTTCGTCGTCGCGTACCTGGCCTACCTGACGAGCCTGCTCGTGCTCCGGGCCTGACGGGATCCGCCTGCGCGCAGCGCGGGCTGGTCGGTCGCCTCGGTCACGGCACGGTCACGACCTGCTGCGAGTCAGCCGAGCGGATGACGCGGGGCGGCCGCTTCGCGTCTAGCGTGCGGTGCATGGCACGAACGACACGTCGGGCGCCTCGACCGGGTCCGGCCGGTGCGGGAGTCCCCGGCATGGTCGCCCCCGGCGGCGTGGTCCCGGGGGCGCACGCGGTGCCCGTCGATGCGCGGGCGACCGGCGCCCCCTCCGTGCTCGTCCGCGCCCCGCGGCATCCGTGGTTCTCGGCCGCGCGCCGGATCCTGCTGGTCGCCGCCGTCGCGTTCGTGCTCGGCGGACTCACCTCGTGGGGTCAGCTCCTGCTGCCGCCCGAGACGGCGTCGCTGGCGAACTCGGCCGGCGGCTGGACGATCCCGACCGCGATCCTCGTCCTGTTGCTCGCACGCGGGTACCCCGAGGCCGCGATCGCGGGCGGTGCGGGCTTCATCGCGCTCACGCTCGGCTACGGCGTGGCATCCGGATGGCGCGGCATCGCGTTCGACCCCACGACCTGGGCGATCGTGGGAGCGTTCGCCGGGCCCGTGATCGGGTGTGCGGCGCACGCGCTCCGGCGCCGGGGCATGCAGCTCGCGCTCGGCACGTCGGTGCTCGCCGGCGTGCTCATCGGCGAGGGGATCTACGGGCTCACGGTCGTGGCCGACACGACGAGCCCGGCGTGGTGGTGGATGCAGGTCGCGACCGGCGCGATCGTGCTCGTGGTCGGCGCGCTGCGCGTGCGGCCGTGGGGGCTGGTGCTGGTGGCGCTCACGGGCACGGTGCTCGTCGCGGGCCTGTTCTGGTCGGCGTTCGTGCTGCTGCCGATCCTCGTGTTCCGCGGGTGAGCCTCGGGGGCTCGCGGGGTGCGGCATCGGCGATGATGGATCACATGACGCGCACCGCTCCTCCGGCCCGACCGCGCGTGCTCGGCGCGGTCGTCGACGACGAGACGCGTTGCGTGCACTATCGCACCGAGCTCGACATCGTCGCGATCCGCTTCGCGTGCTGCGGCGAGTACTACCCGTGCCATCTCTGCCATGCCGAATCGGCCGGGCATCCGGCTCGGCAGTGGCCGCTCGCCGAGCGCGGGGCACGGGCCGTCCTCTGCGGCGCCTGCGGTGCCGAGCTGCCCATCGCGACCTACCTCGAGGTCGAGGCGTGCCCCGAGTGCGCCGCCGCCTTCAACCCCGGCTGCCGGCTGCACACGCACCTGTACTTCGAGACCGAGGGCTGACGGGCCGTGCCGACCGAGCCGGAGCCCGAACGGCGGGCCTAGGCCGACAGGAATTCGATCGCCGCGCGACGGAACTCGCGCGACCCCGGCGCGTTGAAGTGGTGGCGGTCCGGGATCTCGGCGAACGACCCGCTCGGCGTGGCCGCGGCGAGTGCGCGCGACTGCTCGATGATCGCGTCCTCGGTGCCGGTCGCGAAGAGGATCGGCTGCGGCGGGGGGTTCGTCGGGTCGGGGTCGGCGTCGCCGGCGCGCATCCCCTCGGCGAGCGCGACGAGCGCGAGCAGGTCGTTGCCCGCGACGCGCTCGGCGAGCGTCACGTAGTTGCGGGTGACCGGGTCGTCGACGGGCGTGCCGCGCTCGGCGTACGCGCGCGCCTGCTCGATCTGCATCCGCGCGAGCGGCCGGCCGTCGGGGATGCCGCCGAGCACCGCACGCTCGATCCGCTGGGGCACCTGCACGGCGGCCTGCCAGCCGACCCGGGCGCCGAGCGAGTACCCGACGTAGCGCACGGTGTCGACGAGGTAGGTGTCGAGCACCGTCACGAGGTCGCCGACGAACGCGTCCATCCCGTAGGCGGATGCCTCGTGCGGCGTGTCGCTGGCCCCGTGACCGCGCTGGTCGACGCCGAGCACCCGGTAGCCGGCGCGCAGCAGGTCGCGGATCCAGCCCGTGCTCGCCCAGTTGTCGCGGCAGCTCGAGGCGAAGCCGTGCACGCACAGCACGGTCGGCGCATCCTCCTCACCCCACGAGTAGGTCGCGATCCGACGCCCCTCGCCCGACATGACGAACTGCGGCGCGGGCATGTCGGTCAGGGCGGGGAACGCGGCATCCATGTCGGCCATTCTGCCGCGCCGACGCCGTCGTGGGCTCGCCCTCAGTCGCGCGGCGGTCCGGCGGGTCCCTCCGGGACGGTCGGCTGTTGGCGGTGCTGCCGCGCGTACTCGCGCAGGACCGCGGCGGTGTCGCCGGCGGACGGCATGAACCGATCGCGGAGCACGTCGGCGAAGTCGTCGATCGCCTCCTCGAGCATCTGCCCGCTGTTGCGGACGGTCCGGTCCGACGAGCTCCGGGCGAGCCGGGCCAGGTGCAGTGCGTAGGGCAGTTGCGCGGCGAGCGACGCCGTCGCCTCTGACTCGGTGAAGTAGTACGACTCGGAGTTCTGCCACACGTCGACACGGGACTGCGCGAGATCGGCGGTCAGGGAATCGAGCAGGCCGGTCGAGCTCGCCGACTCCATGTTGAGGAGGTGTCCGGCCGTGTCGGCGCGCTGGATGAGCGCGATGCGGAGCGCGAGGGTGCGGCGCCGCCCCAGGTCGGGGTAGAGCTGGAGGAACCAGGCGACCGCGGCGGTGAGCAGGGCGAAGCCGATCAGCCCCTGGAACGGCGCGAAGACGCGCAGCCACGGGTCGGTCGGGTAGACGTCGCCGAGTCCGAGCGTCGACATGTTCACGACGGAGAAGTACAGCGCCTCGATGATCGGCGGGTACGACTCCGGGTCGATCCCCTCGTTGTAGGCGAAGCCGTCGGGAACGAACGGCAGGTAGACGAGGGCCCAGCCGGTGATCTGCAGGAGGGCCCACACCGTCACGACCGCCACGGCGGCGATCGGCCCCGCGACCGTGCGCCCTCGTCGTCCGAACCGCGAGGTCAGGGCCCAGGTCGAGCTCGCCGCGACGTGGGAGAGCCGCCCGCGACCGGTCGGATGCAGCACCGTGTGGAAGACCTCGTTGAGGCCCATGCCGATGAGGACCACTCCGGCGACGACCGACACCACGCTCACGCGCCCATGCTACGAGGGCGCCGCAGCCGACGTCGTCGCGCATCGCGACGGGCGACGGGTCAGCCCTGGAAGTCCTCCGGGTCGACGTCCTCGAGGAACTTCTTGAACTCCTCGAGCTTCTCCTCGTCCTCGCTGTCGTGGTGCTCGACCATCTCGGCGGGGATGCCGGCGTCATCCATCACGGCCTCCGCCACGAACACCGGCGCATCCACGCGCACGGCCATGCCGATCGCATCCGACGGCCGCGAGTCGATCACGAGAGGGCCCGTCGGTGTGACGAGCGTCAGTTCGGCGTAGAACGTCCCCTCCTCGATGCGGGTCACGTCGATGCGCTCGATGCTGCCGCCCACGGCTTCGATGAGGGTGACCATCAGGTCGTGCGTCAGCGGACGCGGGGCGTGGTCGCCGCCCAGCGCGATCAGGATGGACGTCGCCTCCTGCTCGCCGATCCAGATCGGCAGCACGCGCCCTTCGGCCGCCTCCTCGCCGAGCGGCTTCAGCAGCACGATGTGCTGCCGGGCCGCGTCGAGCGCGATCCCGAGGACGCGGACCTGGACCATGGCGACTCCCGTCTGCGGGTCGGGGCGTGGTCCTGCCATGGTACGTCCGGGGGCGTCGGGCCACCGGCGGAAGGTCCCGTCGCGGAGCCCGCCGACCGTGCGGTCGGCCTTCGGCGAGCGGGCGGTCAGGAAGCCCGGCCGCCCAGGTCGCCGAACAGGAAGTCGCTGCCCTCCACGTCGCTCCGACGGGCGACCTCCGACGGATCGGCCTCGGCTCCGCCGGTCCGTCGGACCTGGTCCGCGGCCGCGAGCTCCGCGGCATCCGGATCGACGCGGACGCTCGGCGCCTCGGCGGCGAGGCGCTTGCGCGCCTCCCGCTCGACGAGCACGGGGACGAAGTCGCGGACCGGTCGACCGTCGAACCGGTGGTGCTCCTCGTCGACGATCGCGTGGACGTGATCCTCGGCGAGGGAGGGGAAGCGCTCCAGCAGGCGGGCGACGACGTGCTCGACGGCCTGCTGTTCATCGGCTTCAGTGGTCATGGATGCAGTGTGCGCCGTCGAGTCGCCCTGTGCAAGCGCAGGGAATCGCGACCGAGACTTCTTGTGAACGTGCGTTCACGCGAACGCGCCGACCTGCTGCAGTAATCTGCGCTGATGGACACGCCGGGAGCGACGCCGACCGCTGCAACGGACGTCCGCCGAGTCAGGCCGAAGGACCGGCGCGAGCAGATCGCGCGGGCGGCGCTCGGAGTTCGCGACCGCGGACGGCAGGGCCGCGCATCCGATGTCACGATGTGAAGACCCGTTCACCTCGCGTGCATGCGCCGCGCGGCAGGCTCAGGGCCGGGTCATGCGATGAGGAACCGCGCGATCAGCCCGTCGCGGAGGTCGAAGGTGAAGGTGCCGGGACCGTTGTAGCCCTCGCCCGACACGGTGACCGTCAGCAGGTACTGTTCCGGCATCCGCCCGGCCCTGATGCCGTGCACGTCGAAGTGGGACTGCTTGCCGATGTTGTCGGTCTCGTTCCAGCTCGCGACGCCGTCGCGGCCGTGGAACTCCCGCCCCCAGTCGTTGAGGTAGGCGTCCTCGGTGAAGGCGGCGACGAACCCCGCGGAGTCACCGGCGTTGGTGGTGTCGACGAACGCCCGGATGGCGTCGGGCATGGCGGTGTCGGACATGGGCACACCCTACGCCGACGACCGCGGCCGCGGCATCCGTTCGGACGCCGCGGCCGCAGCCGGTTCGGGTCGGGCCGGATCAGCTCGGCGCGACGGCCGTCATTGTGCTGAAGTTGGACCCGCCGCCACCGGGCTTGTAGTTCTTCTCGACGTTGCCCGCGGCGTCGACGGAGAACCACTTGACCACGGTGCCCGCGGGCACGGTCACCGTCTCGCCGGCCTCGCGGATGCCCGCCGACGCGTACAGCGTCGAGGCGAACGTCGGCTTGGACCCGTCGATCGTGTAGAACACCGATGCGGGCTCCGACGTCTCGAACACGAGGTCGACCATCCCCGCCTCGGCGCTCGCCGAGACCACCATCGAGCTCGACGGTCGCTGCGAGTCCTTGTCGAAGTCGTACGCCACGCGCATGAGTTCGACGAGGCCGTTCGCGAATTCCTGCGACTCGGCATGGGCCGAGGCCCCGGACGGGTTCGCGCTCTCGAACGGCGGCTGGAACTGCGTGCCGACCTCGAAGTTCCAGGCGTAGATCCCGTACTTGTACCAGAGCATGTCACCGGAGTTCCCGGCCGCCGAGTACAGCACGTCGGAGACGGGGCCCGTGCGCGCCGGCGTCACCGACATGCCGCGGTACCGCTTGATCTCGGACAGGATCCGCGACGAGGCGCCCCAGAAGTAGGCCTCGTCCTCGACCGTCGGACGCGGCGCCGAGATGCGTCCCGGCGTGATGTACGCACCGGGCGACCACATGAAGTAGTTGCCCGAGCTGTGCAGGTTCATCGAGAACTCGATGTTCGGGTTCTCGGCCGCGATCCAGTCGATGTTGGCGCTCTCCGGCTCGCTCAGCTCGCTCGGGCCGGCGTACGTGCTGCTCGTGCACGAGGTCGACGCGCCGTTGTACCCGTCGAAGAGGCTGTAGGTGTCGTAGTTGCGGTTGTTGTCGACGCCCCAGCTGTCCCTCGCGAGGAAGTCGGCGCTGCCCGTCCGCTCGCAGTGGTTGAACATGTTCTTGCGCTGCGAGTTGAAGTCGTAGAACGAGTAGTGACCGCCATCCGGGTTGACCGACGGCACGATCCAGATGTCGAGGTTGTTCACGAGGCGCTTGGTCTCGGCATCCTGCGCGTAGTTGCGCAGCATGCGTTCCGCGGTCTCGACGGCGACGAGCGGCGGCACCCATTCGCGCGCGTGCTCCTGCGCATAGGCGAGCACGCCGGGCTTGGAGCCGTCGCGGACCTTGCCGATGCGGATCGCGTACACGGGGTGCGGGTCGCGCGAGACGGTCTCGGGTGCCGACAGGTCGTCGGTGAGGTCCGCCGCGGCGGGAGCGACGACGCCCGACCCGGCGTTGCCGCGGTACGTGTACGCGACGACGAGGGCGGATGCCGCGGGCGAGGCGTTGATCGCCGCGACGACCTGCGCCGCGGTGCTCGTGACCACGCCGGAGGAGTCCGTCGCGAGCGACACCGTGATCTCGTCGCCGGAGACGGCGACCGAGAGCGGCGAGTTCGGCGCACCGGGATCGACCGTCACGATGCTGAGGTCGTTGCCGCCCTCGTGGCCCCAGGCGATCGAGTCGACCGCGACGCGGGTGCTGCTGCCGGAACCGAGCACGGCCTGCGCGAGGCGCCGGTAGCCGTTGGTCTTGTGCGGCAGCTCGACGATCTCCGAGATCTGCGGGAACTCGGCGGCCAGGTCCTTGATGCGGTCGTAGAGCTCCGTCGGCGTCAGGTACGACGTGATGAAGTCGGACTGGTAGTTCGGCCCGTACGCATCGTCGCCGTCGATCGGCAGCCAGTCGTTCACCTTCGCCGTGGCGACGTCGCCGGTCGGGCTGACGATGCGGATGGTGTCGGGTCGCGTCTCGACGACGGCGGCACCCCGGTGGTAGAGGTAGACGCCCGCGTCGACGAAGCGGCTGATGTTCTGCGTGCCGCCCGATCCGAGGTCGGTGCCGGCTCCGCTGTCGCGCTCCACCGTCAGCTGCGACGAGTTCGTCTGGCCGTCGGCCCACTTGGCCTCGACGGAGAGGTAGCCGACGCCGAACGAGGTGTAGTAGTCGGCGCGGATGATCTTGACGTCGGAGACGTCGGCGGCCTCCGCTGCCTCGGCGAACTCCGCGTTCGCGGCGACGGCCTCGGCGATCGTCGCGTCGCGCTCGGCGAGCACCTCGGCGGTGTCGTCCTCGTCGTGGAGGGATGTGCCGACCGCGAACCCGCGAGCGCGCAGCGCCTCCGCCTCGTCGTCGCTGATCACGGCGTGAGCCGTGATCGTGCCGTCGGGGTTCGCGTGCGCGGCGTGGTCGAGGTCGACGCCGGTGTCGACCAGGCGGTCGAGCTCCGCAGTGTCGGCGACGATCACCTCGACGACGGCGACCTCGTCACCGGCGTTCCGGACGAGGTCGGGCACCGGTTCGGTGCCGCTCGCCGGACTGATGGGCGTCATGCTGGTGAGGATGAGCCCGGCGAGCGCGGCGAATGCCGCCGACCCTCCGAGCACCCTGCGTCTGGTCGTGGACATCGATGTCTTCCCCCTCGTTGCGGTGACCCTGAGATGGAGCCTGCGCCGGAGGGGTTCGCATGTCTCGTCGCCGTCCCCGCGTCCCGGCCGGCCGACCCGGGCCGCGGGTGCGGACCGGGCCGAGCGTGGGCTCTGTCTATCGGTCAGGCAACTTTCGCGTCAACAATGTCAAAAGTAGTCGGGACGAATTGCACGTTCAGCGGATGCCACGGCGGACGATCGGCGCGGACCCGCAGCCGGTTCCCGATCGGGACGCGGCGCCGCGGACGTCGGTGGCCCCTGCCAGACTCGAGGCATGAGCGGCTCCATCGGCACGCCGGGCGGCACGCCCGATCGACCGGCACTGTTCTTCTCCGGCCCCGCCGAATTCCGGGCCTGGCTCGAGGCCAATCACGAGACCGAGACCGAACTCTGGATGGGCCTGTACAAGAAGGGCGCGCCCGAACGCGGGCTCACCTGGGAGGAGGCGGTGCCCGAGGCGCTCTGCTTCGGCTGGATCGATTCGGTGTCGCAGCGCATCGACGACGTCGCTCGGCGCCAGCGGTGGACCCCGCGCAAGCCGAAGAGCAACTGGTCGGCGGTGAACATCGCGCACGTCGAACGCCTCACCGCCGAGGGGCGCATGCGGCCGGCGGGCGTCGCGGCGTACGAGCGCCGCAGCGACGACCGCTCGGCGATCTACTCGTTCGAGAACCCCGAGGGAGCGCTCCCGCCCGAGTTCACGGCCGTGCTCGAGGCGGATGCCGCGGCATCCGCGTTCTGGCAGGCGGCGACGCCGAGCTACCGGAAGATCGTCGTCCACTGGGTGCTGTCGGCGAAGCAGGAGGCCACGCGAGAACGACGGATGTCGCAGCTCCTCGAGCACAGCGCGACCGGTCGGCTCGTGCCGTTCCAGCAGTACGGCGCGACGCCCAAGTGGGTCGAGAAGGCGGCAGCGGCGGCCCGGGCGGCGGCCGGAGCAGGCGGCGGCGCGCCCGAGCCCTCCTGAGCTCAGCCCGTACGCGGGCTCAGGTCGTCGGCCCCTGTCCGATGCTCAGCCAGCCGTCGGGCCCCTGGTCCGCACGGTCGACCGATCCGGACGCGTCCGAGCCGGTGGCATCCCGCATCGACTGCAGGCGCCGCTCGACCTCGGCCTGCGCCGTGATCGCCGCGAGCTGCCGCTCGATGTCGGCGTCGGGCGCCGCCGTCAGGTCCTTGAGCACGCCGCTCGAGAGCAGCTCGTCGGTGGCCGCGGCCCGCGCCTGCATCTGGGCGACCCGGTCACGGGCGCGGTCGAGGCTCGTGCCGATGTCGTCGATGTTGGCGCTGAGGCCCGCGACCGCCTCATTGGCGCGCACCTGCGCGGCCGAGGCGGTGTAGGTGGCCTTGATCGTCTCCTTCTCGACCCGGAACGCCGCGATCTGGTCGGTCAGCCGCCGCTCCCGTTCCTGGAGCTGCGACGCCTGCTTCTCGAGCGAGGTGTACTGCGCCTGCAGCTTCGCGACCTCTCCCTCGAGCAGCGCGCGTCGCTCGAGCGCCGCGCGCGCGAGGTCCTCGTGGCCCTGCGACAGCGCATCCCTGGCCTGCGCGCCGAGCCGCTGGTACCGGCCGCCCATCTCCTGCCCCTGAAGCTCGATGCGCTTCTTCGCGGTCGCCACCTCGGCGACGGCGCGCCGCACCTCGTGCAGCAGCTTGACCTGCTGGTCGTAACTGTCGTCGAGGGTGTCGCGCGGGTCCTCGATCCGGTCGAGGGCCTTGGTGGTCTTGCTCCGGAAGATGGTGCGCATCCGGGAGGCGTTGTCGCTCATGGTCGGTTCCCCTTGTCTCGAACGGGTGAGCTGTCGGTCACGGGCGAGGTCGCTCGCACCGTGGGGGTCGTGGGCCGCCGGATCGGTTCGGCGGCGAGGTCGCGCAGGCTCAGCGCGTGGAGCTCCTCCACACCGGCGTTCAGCGCGGCGACTTCCCGGTCGACATCCGCGCGCAGCCCGGTGAGGCCGTCGTCGCTCGCTCCGGCGAGGGCGGAGGCGACGGCCGAGCGGATGCGCCGGACCAGCGCCTCGACCTGGCGGACGCGCTCCTCGGCCGCCGGGAGCTCGGTGGTGAGCACGGACCGGTCGATCTCGCTCTCCATCAGGCGGAGCTGCGCGTCGAGTGACGCGCCCGCTTCGCGGATCCGCCGGAAGATGCCCGGAAGCTCGCCGCGCGGACCCCCGCCCTGCCCGGCGAGGTCGACGGCGGCCTGCCCGCTCGCGATCGCATCGTCGAGCCGCACCCGCAGGTCGAGGATCGTGCGCTGCGGCCCTCGACTCACCTTGGCGCGACCCCGCATGAGCGCACCGTCGACGCGGCGGCTGTGCCGGATGCGACGGTAGACGTGCCGCACGACGAGCACCAGCGTGACGAAGCACGCGATCCCGAAGAGCACGATGATGCCGAGCGCCGCGAGCACGACCTCGAGGCCGCTCATGTCCGGCTCCCCGTCAGGTCCACGCGGAATCCTCCGCGGTCATCCGAGTCCATGCGCCGCCCCTCCCCGTCGCGTCGTCGCTGCGGACATCACGCCGACGACGACGCGATATAACGTGTCTCGACGCGATATATCGCAATCTACGCCAGGTCGGCCGGAAACGGCAGGGGTCGGTGCGAATTCGCAGTGTGCGCGCAGGCGCGCAGGCGGCCCGGCCTCGCGCCGCCCTCTGGCGGCCATGGCCTCGCGGTGCCACCATGGCCGACATGGCCGCCCAGACCGTGGACGAGTACATCGCGTCGTTCCCCGACGACGTCGCCGATCGTCTCCGCCGGGTGCGCGCCGCGATCGTCGCCGAGGTCCCGCCGCCGGTCGAGGAGAAGATGCGCTACGGCATCGCCGCGGTCATGCTCGGCGGCCGCTACGCGCTGCACTACGCCGGCTGGAAGCACCACATCGGCCTGTACCCGGTACCGAGGCTGCCCGAGCCGCTCGAGTCGGAGGTCGCGTCGCTGCGCACCGGCAAGGATTCGGTGAACCTCCCGAACGCGGCCGATCTGCCCGTCGAACTCATCGGGCGGGTCGCCGCCGCGATCGTGGCGCGGCGTGCCCCCGCGGGCGACTGAGCCGCGGGCGCGCCGCCGGCGGGTCCGCCCGAGCCCCGGCCGCCCCGCACGTCGGCGTGCGGCTCAGGAGCCGTCGTCGGCGTCGGGGTCGATCCCGCGCTCGGCGAGCATCCGCCGGTAGTCCAGGATCTTGGCTCGGATCACCTCGCGGGCGGCGACCATCTGGGCGATCTGCTCGTCGAGCGAGTGCACGTGCTGCTCCATCAGGTCGAGCCGCTGCCCCTCGTTGCCGTCGCCGGCGCGAACCAGGTCCGAGTACTTGCGGATCTCCGACACGGGCATGCCCGATTCCCGGAGCCGCGCCAGCAGTCGCAGCCACCGCACCGCGTCCTCGCCGTAGACGCGGCGACCGGTGGAGGTGCGCGGCACGTCGGCCGGGAAGAGCCCCTGCGATTCGTACCACCGCAGCGTGTGCACGGTCATCCCGGAGCGGTCGGCGAGCTCGCCGATGGTGTAGGTGCGTTCTGCGGTCGTCGCGCCGATGGACATCGCGCCTCCTTGACTTCGAGTGCGCTCGAGATCCTAGCCTCGGGACATGGTCACCACACAGGACATGATCGCCCGCCAGCAGCCGCTCGAGACCGCCTTCGGATACCGGACCACCGCGGCCGAGGTCATCGCCGGGCACGACCTCGCCGGGAAGCGCGCGATCGTCACCGGCGGCTACTCCGGGCTCGGCCTCGAGACCGTGAAGGCACTCGCCGACGCCGGCGTGTCCGTGCTCGTGCCGGCACGTCGCCCCGAAGCGGCATCCGCAGCCCTGGCCGACGTCCCCGGCGTCGAGGTCCGGCCGATGGACCTCGGCGACCTCGACTCGGTCGCGGCCCTCACCGCCTCCGTCCGCGAGGACGGCGCGCCGATCGACCTCGTGATCAACGTCGCGGGCGTCATGGCGTCGCCCCACCAGCGCACCCCGCAGGGCTGGGAATGGCAGTTCGGAACCAACCACCTCGGCCACTTCGCGCTCGTCGGCGGCGTCGCCGACCTGCTCGTCGACGGCGCGCGCGTCGTCTCGTACTCGTCGACCGCCCATTACCGCTCGCCCGTGCGGTTCGACGACATCGACTTCGAGAGCACTCCCTACGACCCGTGGATCGCGTACGGCCAGTCCAAGACGGCCAACGCCCTCTTCGCCGTCGGGCTCGACGCCCGCGGCGGCGCGCGCGGCATCCACGCCTACTCGGCGCATCCGGGCGGCATCATGACCGACCTGCAGCGCCACATGCCGCGTGAGGAACTGCTGGCCCGCCAGTGGATCGATGAGGACGGCAATCCGAATCCGCTCTTCAAGACGCCCGCCGAGGGCGCCTCGACGGGCCTCTGGGCCGCGACCGCGCCCGAACTCCTGACGCGCGGCGGCGTCTACTGCGAGGACTGCTCGTTGAAGGGCGTCGTGCCGCCCGACCACGCGGACCTGCGGACGGGCGGCGTCAAGGAATGGGCCATCGACGTGCCGTCGGCCGAGCGTCTCTGGGAGCTCTCGGTGGCCGCGACGGGGCTGGACCCGCTGGGCTGAGTCGGACGGTCGGAGTGGACAGCGTGGCGAACTGTTGATCGGGTGATCACCATCGTGGCGACGGTGGTCGCGCCAGGCGTCACGTAGGGTCTCCCCGCTCGATCAATGGCGACGACAGGAACCACCATGACCACCTCTGCACTCACGGCACGCCCGACGAAACTGCGGCGTTCGCTCGGCCTCTGGGCCATCGTCGGCCTCGGCCTCGGCTACATGACGCCCATGACCGTGTTCGACACCTTCGGCTACGTGTCCGACGAGAGCGGCGGCGTCGTGCCGCTCGCGTACACGTTCGCCCTCGTCGTGATGCTGTTCACCGCGATCAGCTACGGCCGCATGACGCGGGTCTACCCGTCGGCCGGTTCCGCGTACACGTACGCCTCCGAGACGATCCACCCGAACGCGGGCTTCCTCGTCGGCTGGACGGCCCTCCTCGACTACCTGCTGCTGCCGCTCGTCAACGCGCTCCTCGTGCGCCAGTACCTCGAGTCGTTCTTCCCCGAGGTGCCGGGCTGGATCTGGGTCGTCGGGTACGTCGCCCTCATCACGATGCTCAACCTGTGGAGCATCTCGTCGACCTCGCGCGTGAACGGCACGCTCGTCGTGTTCCAGGTCGTACTCATGGCCGTCTTCGTCCTCCTCGCATTCGGCGCGCTCCAGCAGGGTGCGGGCAACGGCACCGCGTTCAGCATCGAGCCGCTCTACCACGCCAACGTGCAGATCGCGACGGTCATCAGCGCCGCGACGATCGTCTGCTTCTCGTTCATCGGATTCGACGCCATCACGATGTACACCGAGGAGGCGAAGGACGCCAACACCGTGCCGAAGGCGATCGTCCTCTCGCTCGTCATCGGCGGCGTGATCTTCTTCACCGCCGGATGGTTCGCCCAGTCGCTGTTCCCGGTCACCGAGGGCTTCACCGAGGGCACCGCCCTCCCCGAGATCGCCTACTCGGTCGGCGGCATGCTCTTCCAGATCTTCTTCGTCTCGGCGGCGATCGCCGCGGCGGCCGCATCGAGCCTGTCGTCGCACGCCAGCGTCTCGCGCATGATCTACGTCATGGGCCGCAACGGCGACGGCCCGCTCGCTCGTCGCCTGTCGTACGTGCACCCGAAGTTCCGCACCCCGGCCGTCGCCGTCGTCCTCGTCGGCGTCGTCTCCCTCGGCGCGGCGATCGCCGACCTCGACTTCATCTTCTCGATGATCAACTTCGGCGCGCTGATCGCATTCACGGTCGTGAACCTCGCGGTCATCCTGCACTTCGCCGTCCGCCGGCGCGAGGTGAAGACGGCCCGGCAGGTCCTGCGGAACATCGTGCTGCCCGCGATCGGCGTGGTGCTGACGGTCGTGCTCTGGCTCAACGTGAGCGCCGACGCCATGACCTACGGCCTCATCTGGCTCGCGATCGGCTTCGTCGCGCTGCTCGTCATGACGCGGGCGTTCCGCCGCCGGCTCCGCATGTCGGTGCAGGAGGACGAGGTCATCGCCGAGGGCGCCGAAGGCGAGGACGCCCTGCTCGAGGACGACCGCGAGCGCCTGCACGCCGCCGAGTAGCCCACCCGCGCACAGGGGCCGAGGCGCCGTCCGGATTCCGATCCGGGCGGCGCCTCCGCATGCGGCGCGGAGCGTCGCGACCGGTCAGCGCCGGGGCGTCCAGCCCGGCGGCAGTGGACCGTCGGCCATCGCGCGCTCGAGGTCGGCCTGCGCCGACCAGCCCTGCGCGGCATCCGTCGCATCGAACCCGCCCCGAGCGACCCGGAACCCGACGTCGTCGTGGTGCATGCGCGGCGCTCCCCCGCGGCGCACCGACGCCCGCACGCTCCAGGCGTCGTCGGCGAACCCGCCGCCGCGGAACACCCGGTACTCGTCGTAGCGGGCCGGATCGAGCAGGTCCCAGCACCACTCCCACACGTTGCCGAGCGTGTCGAACAGGCCGTTGAGGTTCGGCAGCTTGCCGCCGATGTCCTGCGGGGCGGTGACCCCGTCGGCACTCGTCCACGCGATCTCGTCGAGCGGGCCGTAGTGCGGCGTCGTCGAACCGGCCCGACAGGCGAACTCCCACTCGGCCTCGGTCGGCAGCCGGAAGCCGTCGGCGTCGACGTGCCAGGCGACTTCCTCCCCGTCGAAGGCGTACGCCGGGTCGAGCCCCTCCCACTCCGACGCGGCGTTGCAGAACCGGATGGCGCGGAGCCAGCTCACCCCGGTGGCGGGTCGGCGCGGGTGCGTGGCCGTCTCCCCCAGCATCTCGGCGAGCTGCTCCTGCGTGACCGGGTACACGCCGATCTCGAACGGCTCGAGCTCGACGCTCCACCGCAGCTTCCGGCGGGCGTCGTGCATCGCGACGGTGCCGCCGTCGATGCGCGCGAGCTCGATGTCGGCGGTCATCGGGGCAGTCTTTCACGCCCCGCTCGGATGCCGGCGGCCGAGTGCCGGCGCGGACGCCGTGAGCCCCATGGCCGTTGCGCTCTCAGCCGCGCGGCGCCATCGCGCTGATCAGCTCGTAGGCGACGTGGGACGCCGCGACCGCCGTGAGCTGCGCATGGTCGTACGCCGGCGCGACCTCGACGACGTCGGCCCCGACGATGCGCTTGTCGGCGAGCGCCCGCAGGATGCGCAGCAGCTCACGGCTCGTGAGGCCACCCGCCTCGGGCGTTCCGGTGCCGGGCGCGTGCGCGGGGTCGAGCACGTCGATGTCGATCGAGATGTAGAGCGGCACGTCGCCGATCCGCGTGCGGATGCGCTCGATCACGGCGGCGACGCCGTGCTCCTCGATGTCCTCGCTCGTCGCGATCGCGAAGCCGAGCCGCTCGTCGTCGGCGAGGTCCTCGACGCCGTAGAGCGGGCCGCGCGTACCGACGTGCATGCTGGCGGTCAGGTCGATGAGGCCCTCCTCCGACGCGCGGCGGAACGGCGTGCCGTGCGTCACGGGGGCCCCGAAGTACGTGTCCCAGGTGTCGAGGTGCGCGTCGAAGTGGAGCACCGCGACCGGGCCGTGCTTCGCATGCACCGCGCGGAGCAGCGGCAGCGCGATCGTGTGGTCGCCGCCGATGACGACCAGGCGGTCGGCGCGGTCGTCGAGCGCCCGGGCGCCGGCCTCGACGTCGGCGACGGCCTCGTCGATGTCGAACGGGTTGACGGCGAGGTCGCCGGCATCCGCCACCTGCTGGGTCGCGAACGGGGAGACGTCCTGTGCGGGGTTGTACGGACGGAGCAGCCGGGACGCCTCGCGCACGTGCGCCGGGCCGAAGCGCGCACCCGGCCGGTAGCTCACCCCGCTGTCGAACGGCACGCCGACGACCGCGATGTCGGCTCGCGGCACGTCCTCCAGGCGCGGGAGGCGCGCGAACGTGGCGATGCCCGCGAAGCGCGGGACGCGACTCGCGTCGACGGGTCCGATGGGTGCTGAGGCGGGTCTGCCGGCCGGGGCGGATGCCGCGGCATCCGGGTGCTCGGGGTTCGAGTTGTTCATCTCGAGTCCTTTCGAAGTGCGGGAGTCGGCGGTCTGCTGAGCGCGTCCGGTCAGTCGCGCGGTTGCCGGACGTGCACGAGCCGGACGCCGCCCGCGGCGATCGCCTCGCGGATCGCGCCCTCGAGCTCAGCGGCGTCGTCGACGCGCCGGCCGGTCGCGCCGAAGGCCGTCGCGAGCGCGGCCCAATCGGGCTGGGCGAGGTCGACGCCGACCGGGCGGATGCCGCGGTCCACCTCGTTCTGCCTGATCTCGGCGTAGCCGCCGTTGTCGACGCACACGACGGTGAGGTCGAGGCGCTGCTCGACCGCGGTCATGAGCTCGTTGACGGCGAACATGAGCGCGCCGTCGCCGAGCACGGCGACCACCGGGCGGTCCGCGGCGGCGACGCGCGCGCCGATCGCGGCGGGCAGGCCGTATCCGAGCGTCGCGTAGGTCGGCGTGTACAGGAGGGCGTGCGGGCCCGAACGGAGGAGCACGCTGGCGAGCGCGAGGTAGACGATCTGCGAGGAGTCCCCGGCGACGATCGCGTCGTCGGGCAGCGCGTCGGCGATGCGCTCGGCGAGCGCGACGTCGGCGGGCGCGGTCGTCCGCACCTCGTCGGCGATCGCACGACGGGCGCCGGCCAGGTCGCGCTGCGGTCGCGGCTCGGCCGGCAGCGCGGCGAGCAGCGCGCCGACCACCGCGGCGGTGTCGCCGACGATGCCGACGGTCGCCTCGAGGTTCTTGTGCACCTGTGCCGTCGAACGGTCGATGCGGATGACCCGGCCGCGCGCCTCGAGCCGGGGCGCCCACAGCTCGGCCTCGCCGAGCTTGGAGCCGAGGACGACGAGCACGTCGGCCGACTCGGCGACCTCGCGCGCGGCGGCGAGCCGCAGGTTCGAGCCGAGCGAGAGCGGGTGGTGCTCGTCGAGCACGCCCTTGCCGTTGAGCGTGGTGAGCACCGGAGCGCCGAGGCGTTCGGCGAGCGCGGTCACCTCGCGCACGGCGCGCGTCGCACCGCCGCCGGCGACGATGACGGGCGATTCGGCTCCCGCGAGCAGCTCGGCGGCGGCACGGACGGCCTCGGCGTCCCCGCGGGCCGGCGCCGGGGCGGATCTGGCCGTCCGCGCGTCGGCGGGCACGTCGGCCGGCGCCTCGAGCACGTCGAGCGGGATCTCGATGTGCACCGGCCGCGGACGCCCGGTGCGGAACAGCTCGAACGCGTCGTGCACGGCCTCGACGGCCTCCGCGGCGCTGCGCACACGGCGCGACCACTCCGCGATGGCGGCGACCATGGCCGAGGCGTCCTTCGTCTCGTGCAGCGTTCCGACGTCGCGGAACTCGTCGCCGAGCGGCACGCCCGGCGAGAGCACGATGAGCGGCCTCGACTCGCAGAACGCCGTGCCGATGGCGCTCATCGCGTTCTGCAGCCCCGGCCCCGACGTGGTGATGACGACCCCTGGCAGCCCCGTCTGCTGCGCCCACCCGTCGGCGCCGTAGCCCGAGCCCTGCTCATGGCGGTTGGTGACCGCGTGGATGCCGAGGTCGGCGAGCGGCCGGTAGAACTCGAGGTTGTGCGTGCCGGGGATGCCGAAGATCGTGGTGACCCCGTAGGCGCGGATGGTCTCGAGGACCGCCCGCCCGGCGGTGTCGGCGTACCGCTCGGCCGTGTCGTCGCGTGCATCGTCCATGATCGTGATCGTCTCGCTCATGCCGGGACCGCCTCCATCAGCGCCGCCGTCGGTGCGTCGTCCAGCACGTGGCGCGGTTCGCCGCCGACCCAGGTCTGCAGGACGCGGATCTCGGCGATCCGCTCGGGCGCCACCGCGAGCGGGTCGTCGGCGAGCACGGCGAAGTCGGCGTACTTGCCGACCTCGAGCGAGCCGAGGTCGTCCTCGCGCCCGAGCGAGACGGCCCCCTCGTAGGTGTGCGCGCGCAGGGCGGCGAGCGCCGAGATGCGCAGGTCGTCGGGGCCCAGCGACTTGCCGCGGCGCGTCACCCGGGTCACGGCGGCCTGGACGGCCTCGAGCGGGATCGGGTCGGCGACGGGTGCGTCCGACGAGATCGTCATCGGCACGCCGGCCCGTTCGAACTCGCCGAGCGGGTTGAACCGCTCGCCCGGGGTGCCGATCGCGTCCTCGACGCCCTCGCCCCAGTTGAAGTAGTGCTGCGGCTGGTTCACCGGGCGGATGCCGGCGGCCGCCATCCGCTCGATCTGCTCGGGGGTCGGCAGCCCGCAGTGCTCGATGCGGTGTCGGGCGTCCCCGTCGGGCCGCTCCGCGAGGGCGGCCTCGATCGCCGAGACGACCATCTCGATCGCGGTCGGCGACTGCGCGTGCGTCGCGGTCTGCAGGCCGGCGGCGTGCGCCTTCCGGATCAGCTCCGCGTAGGCGGCGGGCTCGTGGTAGAGCTGCCCGGTGCGGCAGGGGTCGCCCACGTACCCGTCGGGGAAGTACGCGGTCCAGCCGCCGAGCGTGCCGTCGGCGTAGAACTTGATGCCCGCGAAGCTGAGGTGGGCGTTGCCGAACTGGCCGACGAGGCCCATCTCGAGCGCGTCGTCGAGGAGGTGCGAGAGCAGGTACATCGACACCCGCAGTTCGAGCCGCCCGGCCTCGGCGAGCCGCAGGTACATGTCGAACTCGCGGCGCGACACCTGGGCGTCGCCGATCGTGGTGACCCCGCCGGCGAGGAACCGCTGGGTCGCGACGTCGAGCTGTCGCAGGTGCTCCTCGGGCTCGTCGGCGAGGTGGAAGTTCGGGCCGTGATGGCCGACGTCGACTCCGTGGACGCCCGTGAGGATGTTGCACGCGGCATCCGACAGCTCGCCCGTGAGTTCGCCGTCGGCGTCGCGGAAGAACTCGCCCCCGGGCGGGTTCGGCGTGTCGCGGTCGACGCCGTTGACCTCGAACGTGGTGGAGTTCACGACGCCGCCGTGCCCCGACGCGTTCATGAGGTACACCTCGCGGTCGGTGGCGACCTCGTCGAGCTCGAACCGGGTCGGATGCCGCTGCTCGACGAGGTTGCGGTGCTCGTAGCCGTAGCCGCGGACCGGGCGCCCCGCCGGCAGGTCGGCCGCAGCAGCCTTCAGGAGGGCCACGATCTCGGGGATGCTCGCCGCCTTCGCCGGCCCGCAGTCGACCCAGGTCATCATCTGCCCGTACATGAGCGGATGCGCGTGGGCGTCGACGAACCCGGGCACCACGACCGCGTCGCCGAGGTCGACGCGCTCCGGCGTCAGGCCTGCGGCATCGGCCGCGGCCTCGCAGTCGGCCGTCGAGCCGATCGCGAGGATGCGTCCGCGGTCGAGCAGCATCGCGCCGGCCGTCGTCGACGCGTCGTCGACGGCGTGGATGGCGCGGGCCGTGATGATCCGGGGTCCGGTCTGGTCGGGCCGGTCGAAGGCGGCGAGTTTCCTCATGGCTGGCGGATCCCCGTGGTCTCGGTGCGGGCGGTGAACGACGCCGTCGCGGGTGCCTCGTCGGAGTGCTGCGGCGCGAGCCTCGTGCAGATCGCGGCGAGCACGGCCATGCCGGTGAACATCGCGATGACCGACCAGACGTCGCCCGTCCAGGCGATGAGCTGCGTCGCGAACCAGGGCGAGAACCCGGCCCAGATCGCCGCGCCGACGCCGTACGAGAGTGCGATCGAGGTGTACCGCGCCTGCGGCCGGAACATCTGCGCGAGGATCGCGGCGATCGGGGCGTAGGTGGCGCTCATCGCGATGCGCACGAGCGAGGCGAGGAGGAAGATGAGCGGCTCCACGCGGCCGGGCAGGATCAGCATGAACGGCGCGAACGTCAGCACCGAGGTCAGGAGGCCGAGGTACATGACGTTCTTCCGGCCCCACTTGTCGCCGAGCCAGGCGACCGGCAGGGTCACGACGAACTCGATGAAGGAGGCGATCGTCATCGCATCGAGGATGACCTGCGCGTCGATCGAGATCGGCTCGCCCGTGGCGTACGCGGTGGCGAAGGTCGTGGCGAGGTAGTAGCCGCCCGTCGAGATCGGGAGCAGGCCGATGCCGAGGAGGATCGGCTTCCAGTTGTTGCGGAGGGCGAACGCGAGCGGCATGGACTGCTTCCGGCCCTCGATCTTCTGCTCGAACACGGGCGACTCCTCGACCCGGTACCGCACCCAGAGGCCGACGCCGATGAGGACGATCGAGAGCAGGAACGGGATGCGCCATCCGCCGTTGATGATGAAGTCGTCGCCGAAGCGCGTCATGATCGCGAAGACGCCCGAGGCGAGCAGCGCGCCGGCGGGGTTGCCGAGCTGCGTGAAGCCGCCGTAGAAGGTCTTGGACTTCTCGGGCGCGTGCTCGACGCTCATCAGCACCGCACCGCCCCACTCACCGCCGACGGCGAGGCCCTGGAGCGCCCGGAGCAGGATCAGCAGGATCGGCGCCATGACGCCGATGGTCTCGTAGGTCGGGAGGCAGCCGACGAGAACGGTGGCGGCACCCATGAGCAGCAGCGTGATCACGAGCGAGACGCGGCGGCCGAGCTTGTCGCCGATGTGGCCGAAGAGGATGCCGCCGAACGGGCGGACGAGGAAGGCGATGGCGAACGTGGCGAACGCAGCGGCGGTCTCGGCGAGCGGGTCGTCGCTCGGGAAGAACAGGGGGCCGAAGACGAGCGCCGCGGCGGTGGCGTAGACGTAGAAGTCGTACCACTCGATCGTGGTGCCGACGAATGCCGCGAGGCCGGCTCGCCTGGCCCTGCTGTGCGTTGTGGTCATGACCGCTCCTTTGCGGGTGGGTGTGGGGTGCCGGTCGGCTGGGCCGACTCGGCGAGGCGACGCGTTGGATGCTACGAGCGGACGGCGGGCGCGGCAAGCGCGGAACTCCAGCGGACCGTGTCATCCGCTGGCGTTCTGTTCTCGATTGCGCGCATTCGGCGCTTCGCGTCCTCTCATCGAGCGCCTACGCTTGCGTTATGTCGACGGGAACGAGCGATCGAAGGAATTCCGGCGAATCGGGCCGGCCGTGGTGAACTTCGACGCCGAGCTGGTCCGTGCCCTTCAGGACGACGGGCGCGCGAGCATCCACGACCTGGCCTCCGCGCTCGGGCAGTCGCGGGCCGCCGTGTCGGCGCGACTGCGCGCGATGCTCGCCGACGGCACCGTGCGCGTCGTCGCCGCGGTCGATCCGGAGTTCCTCGGCCAGAACGTGCTCGCGCACGTCTCGATCCGCACCGACGGCACGACCGAGCCCGTGGCCGAGCACCTGCGCGGCCTCGCCGAGACCGTGCTCGTCTCGGCGGTCGGCGGCGTGCACGACCTCGTCACCGAGATCCGCCTCGGGTCGATGCCCGCGCTGCACCAGCTGCTCGCGCAGATCCGCGCGCTGCCCGGTGTGGTCGACATCAACACGCTCATCTACTCGACCGTGATCAAGGGCTTCTTCGTCTCGGAGTACCGCGGCGGACTCCGCATCGACGCCACCGACGCGGCCCTCATCGAGCAGCTCCAGCGCGACGGTCGAGCGAGCTTCCGGGCGCTCGGCGAGACCGTGCGGCTCTCGCCGTCGGCGGTCGCGACTCGGGTCGAGCGGCTCATCTCGGCCGGCGTCATCAAGATCAGCGCGGTCGAGGCGCGCGGACTCGTGCACCGTCAGCTCTCGCTCGGCGTCGGTCTCAACCTCGCGGGCGACGACGACGCGATCATCGCGGCAATCCGCACGTGGCGCGGTGTCGACTTCGCCGCCCGCAGTCTCGGCCGGTTCGACCTCATCATGACCCTGGTCGAGCCGTCGGCCGGCGCCCTCTACGCGAGCCTCGAGCGCATCCGCGCCCTCCCCGGCGTCAGCCACACCGAGGCGTGGTTCCACCTCGCGGTACTGAAGGAGGACTACGCCCGCACGCTCCGCGCGGCCGACGTGGTCGCCGCGGGCGGCCGTTGAGTCGCGCCGGGCCGGCTCAACCGAGCGCGTCGGCGTAGCCGTTCGCCAGGCCGGCGACCTTGTCGACGTACGACTGGAGGTGGTTGTACGAGAAGACGGCGGCACGCCATCCCTCGGGGCTCGACATCGGGCCCGACGCGCAGAGGTACCGGGCGGTGGCGTACGCGGCATCGTCGATCTGGCTCGGGTCGGCGACGCCGTCGCCGTTCGCGTCGGCGCCCCACTGCTCCCAGGTCGAGGGGATGAACTGCATCGGCCCGACCGCGCGATCCCAGGTCGTGTCGCCGTCGAGGGCACCGCCGTCGGTGTCGTGGATGGCGGCCACCCCGTCGCCGTCGAGCGCGGGGCCGAGGATCTTCGGCGTAACCAGGCCGCTCGCGTCGATCACCGCCCCGCCGTGGCTGCCGTGCCCCGACTCGACGGCGCCGATGGCCGCGATCGTCGTCCAGTCGACGCCGCACTGCGGCTCCTCCGCGGCGATGGCCACGTGCGCGAGCGCGTACGCCGCGAGCGCACGAGCGGGGATGCCCGTGGCGGCGGAGACGACCGAGAGCCAGTCGTCCTCGACCACGGGAGCGGCCTCCGGCTCGGGCTCGACGAGCGGCGCGACCTCCGAGCCGGTCAGGGAATTCGGGTCGTCGCCCTCGTCGGTCCGGGGACTCGCCACGGCGCCGCCCTCGGAGGATGAGGTCGTCACCGGCGGGAGCGGCGCTCCGCGACCGGATGCGGACGGCGCCGCGAACCCGCCGGGCTTCGCCGCGACGCCCCAGGCGGTCACCGCGACGACGGCGCCGACCACGAGCGCGACGACCGCGGTCACGAGCCCGAGGTAGCCGGCGACCTGGAGGAGGACCTCCCGCCCGGACGGCCTCGACCTCGGACCGCGCCGGTCATCGCCGGTCGCGTCGTCGTCCCAGGTCATCGGTCTGCAGCTCCGTTCGGGCGTCGGTTCGAGTTCTTGCCCGCCGGGTCGGCCTCGTCGCCGCGTGCCGGAGCATCGCGTCGCGACCCGATCATCCAGCGTACTCGCGTCCAGGCGGACGCCGCCAGAGAAGGTGCCGGATGTCCCGCGCGACGCGTTCGCTCGACGAGATCGGTATTCAGTGTTGCTATCTACCGGTACTCATGCTTACTATGTACCAGTACTCAACAACACTGAATAGTCGAGGAGCGGCGATGGGCAAGCAGGCGACCGAGATGCTGAAGGGCACCCTCGAGGGCATCGTCCTGGCGATCCTCTCCGGTCGCCCGGCCTACGGGTACGAGATCACCGCGTGGCTGCGCGAGCGCGGCTTCACCGACATCGCCGAGGGCACCATCTACGCCCTCCTCGTGCGCATCGAGCAGCGCGGCCTCGTCGACGTCGAGAGGGTGCCCTCCGAGAAGGGCCCGCCCCGCAAGGTGTACTCGCTCAACGCCCGCGGTCGCGACTCCCTCGACGAGTTCTGGCGCACGTGGAGCTTCCTGGCCGCACGCATCGAACAGCTCCACGACATCCAGCAGTCCCCCGGAGCCGACGAGCTCCCCGAATCCGACCCGTCCCACGAAGAGGAGAAGTGACCATGGCCGCGAAGTGGATCGAAGCGCTCACGGGCTCGCTCGAGCAGAAGAAGCAGTACCGGCAGTACAGGGCGCGCGTCGCAGCGCTCCCCGAACCCTATGCCGCCGCCGCGAAGGCCTTCGAGCGGTACTTCATGGTCAACGGGGGCATCACCGACGGCGACACCCTCGTCACGATGCTCGGCGACTTCGCCGATCTCTGGGAGCGCGCGGCGGCCGACGAGACGCCGGTGAGCGACATCGTCGGCGACGACCCGGTCGCGTTCGCCGAGGCCTTCACCGAGGCCTACGTCGGGAAGCGCTGGATCGACAAGGAGCGCAACCGCCTGACCAGGACGATCGAGGAACTCGAGGGGAAGGACGAGCGATGACCAGCGCCACCCGGCCCGCACCGGCCGCACCGCCGGCCATCCGCGTGCACGGCGTCCGGAAGTCGTTCAAGGACCTGCAGGTGTTGAGGGGCGTCGACTTCGACGTGGCGAAGGGCAGCATCTTCGCCCTGCTCGGCTCGAACGGCGCCGGCAAGACGACGCTCGTGAACATCCTGTCGACGCTGCTCGAGGCCGACGGCGGCACCGCCACGGTGGAGGGGTTCGACGTCGCGAGCTCGCCCGGCGACGTGCGCCGCTCGATCAGCCTCACCGGCCAGTTCGCGGCGGTCGACGAGGTCCTCACGGGCCGCGAGAACCTCGTGCTCGTCGCGAGGCTCAGGCACCTGAAGGACCCGGGACGGATCGCCGACGACCTGCTCGCGCGCTTCTCGCTCACCGACGCCGGCGGGCGGCGGGCGGCGACGTACTCGGGCGGCATGCGCCGGCGCCTCGACATCGCGATGAGCCTGATCGGCGATCCGCCGGTCGTCTTCCTCGACGAGCCGACCACCGGGCTCGACCCGCAGGCGCGCATCGAGGTGTGGCAGACCATCACGGCGCTCGCCGACGGCGGCACCACCGTGCTGCTCACCACCCAGTACCTCGACGAGGCCGAGCATCTCGCCGACCGGATCGCGATCCTCCACGAGGGCGTGATCATCCGGAACGGCACCCTCGCCGAGCTCAAGCGACTCCTCCCGGCCGCGAAGGTCGAGTACGTCGAGAAGCAGCCGAGCCTCGAGGAGGTCTTCCTCGCCCTCGTCGGCGGGCACACCGAGAAGGAGTCACGATGACCACCCACGTCCTGAGCGACACCCGTGTCCTCACGGCACGCTCGCTCACCCACATCGTCCGCAGTCCTGACACGATCATCACCACCGCGGTCACGCCGATCGCCCTGATGCTGCTGTTCACGTACGTGTTCGGCGGCGCCATCCGGACCGGGAGCACCGAGTCGTACATCGACTACATGCTCCCGGGCATCCTGCTCATCACGATCGCGTCCGGCGTCGCCTACACGGCGTACCGGCTGTTCCTCGACCTGCAGGGCGGCATCTTCCAGCGGTTCCAGTCGATGCCGATCGCCCGCTCGAGCGTGCTCTGGGGCCACGTGCTCACCTCGCTCGTCGCCAACCTCGTGTCGGTCGCGATCGTCGTGGGGGTCGCCCTCATCATGGGCTTCCGCACCGGGGCATCCGTCGGCGCGTGGCTCGCGGTGATCGGCATCCTGATGCTGTTCACGCTCGCGCTGACCTGGATCGCCGTCATCGCCGGGCTCTCGGCGAAGACGGTCGATGGCGCGAGCGCGTTCAGCTACCCGCTGATCTTCCTGCCGTTCATCAGCTCGGCGTTCGTGCCCACCGAGTCGATGCCGGGCCCGGTCGCCTGGTTCGCCGAGAACCAGCCGGTGACCTCCATCGTCGACACGACGCGCGCCCTGTTCGCCGGTCAGCCCGTCGGCACCGACATCTGGATCGCGCTCGCCTGGCTCGTCGGCATCATGGCGGTCGCGTTCGCGTTCGCCATTCGGATCTACCGGCGCAAGGCCGGGTAGGCCGGGGCGCGATGGCGAGCGGATGCCCCGGGGCGCCGGCCCCGGGGCATCCGTCGTCGTCGCGGCCGGTCAGTCGAACGCGACCGCGGTGTCGCGCGGGTAGGCGCCGCCGGCGAGCTTCACCAGGCGGGCGTGCGCGTACTCGCACACGAGCGCGTGCCGGTAGACCATGCGCGGCACGTCGACGTTGGAGTCCATCCAGAGGCTCATGCCCGCGAGCTTCCAGTGGCGGAACGTGTCGTCGTCGGTGATCAGCGCGAGGATCTCGAGGAACGAGTCGTCGAAGCGGATGGAGTGCACCGCCCGCCGGTACTCCTCGACGGTGAGCGCCATCGAGAACGGGATGTTCATGAAGCAGAGCGCGGTCTGGATGTCGAGCCGCAGCAGCCGGCGGCGCCCCCGCTCGGCGTCGAGCGGCGGCACGTCGAGCTGCGAGAAGTCGAGCGTCTCGGGCTTGGCCAGCTTCACGTCATCGAGCGCGATGAGCACGTCGTAGACGTTCACATCGTGCTCCACGACCGCCTGGTCGCCGAGGCCGGAGAGCTTCTCCGGGCGGAGCGTCACGGGGTCCATGTCGACCGGGGTGTTGCGGATGATGAAGTTCACCAGGTTCGTCTCGACGACGAAGTGCCGGATCAGCAGGTCGACTGCGTCGGGCGAGACGAACCGGCGGAGGAACCAGACGCAGAGCACGTCCATGGTGTGCAGCGGCATCCACCGGAACGGCAGGACGCGCTTGACGATCGAGATCAGCGCGACGAGCACGCGCGAGACGATGCGCGCGATCGGGTAGAGCCAGCGGCGCGACAGGCGCCGCTGGTCGTTGATGATCTGCCGCACGAGCGCGCGGTCGAGCGGCACCGACGGGTCGGCGTACACCGCCTGCCACATGCTCGGGTCGGACCGGACGTACTCGGGGACCCGCGGCACCTGCACCTTCGGCACCGGCACCTTCGGCACCTGCAGCTTCGGCATCTTCGGCACGTCAGCGGTCCAGCTCTTCGAGCTGCAGCGCGTAGAGCCGTGCGACGACCTCGGCGCAGCGAACGATCTCGTCGGCGGCCGCGTCGTCGATGATGCCCGAGTCGAGGATCGCCTGGAGGTCGCCGGTGTGCGCCCCGTCGGCCTCCTGGTGGTACTGCATGAAGTGCACCTGGTTGTCGGCGAGTCCGAGCACCTCCTGGAACCGCGCCGCCCAGCCCGCCGCGCGCTTCGCGCCGAGCCCCTCGATGATGAACATCGCGCCGAGGAGCCCGACCGGGTTCGGCCGGTCGGCATAGGTGAACATGTAGCCAGACAGCGCCTCGGAGCCGAGGTTCTTGCGGCCGGCGCGGAGCTCGTCGAGCGACCCGCCGATGGCGACGTAGTCGCGCTCGAGCATGAGGTAGTCGCGATGCTCCTCCTCGGCGTGCTTGATGGCGGCGGCGCGCAGCGTGAAGTGGTCGATGTCGAAGTTGGATGCCGCGCGGCTGATCCACGGCGACCCGTCGACGACCTGCTGGCGCAGGTTGAACAGCAGCCGCCGGTAGTCGTCGATCGTCACGGTGCCCTCGGCGAGCGCGCGGAGGATCGGCACCCGATCGAGGCGCTCCTCGAGCTCGGACCACACGTCGGCGAGGCGGTCGGAGAGTGCGGCGGGATCGGCCGGCGAGGCCGCGCCCGGGGCATCCGTCATCGCGGTCTCGGCCGGCGCGGTCGTGTCGGTCGTCATGTCGGGGCTCCTTGCTGATCTGGTGGGGCGACCACGGTGAGGTGTGCGAAGGCGAACGAGAAGCGCCCCGATTCGGGGACGGCGAGGAGGATCGTCTCGCCCGGCGCGAAGCGTTCGGTGCGCCACGCCTCCTCGAGGGCGATGAAGATGCTCGCGGCGCCGGTGTTGCCGCAGGTCTCGAGGTTCGAGAACCAGCGGTCGGTGTCGAGCGTCGGGATGCGCTTGCGGAGCCCATCGAAGGCGAGGTCGCGGAACGCGTTCGTGCTGTAGTGGCACACGACGTGGTCGAGGTGGCTCACGTCGACGAGGCCGATGTCCACCAGCTGCTCGAATTCGCGGAGTCCGGCGCCGGCGAGGTCGTCGAGCACGCTCACGTCCTGTCGGAGCACGAACATGCCGGATGCCTCGGCGTCGCCGATGCCCACGTCCTGCCACGTGCGCCCGACCTCGGGTTCGAGCCCGTCCATCCCGGCGCGCATGCAGACGTCGTGCTCGTGGGCGAGGGAGACGTGCCGCACCCAGTCGACGCGGAGCGACGGCCGCGAGGGATGCGGCTGGAACTCGACGACCACGGCGCCCGCGCCGTCGGAGAGCATCCAGCGGAGGAAGTGGGAATCCATGCCCGCGCGGATGCCGTCGAACCGGCGCTGCCGGAGGCTGCGGCTCGCGAGCTCGGACCCGACGACCGCGACGCGCGGATGCTCGCCGAGCTTCACCTTGCTCACCGCGGCATCGAGGGCCTGAAGGCTCGAGGCGCAGACCCCCGACGCCGACAGCAGTTGCATCGGTCCGCCGCCGAGGCGGCCGTGCACCATCGACGCGAAGCCGGGCACGAGCACGTCGCCGATCGTCGTCGCGGTCGCGAGCATGCGCAGGTCGTCGGGGCGGATGCCGCGGTCGTCGAGCGCCGCGCGGAGCGCCTTGACGGCGAGCTCCTCGTTCAGCTCGGTCGGCTCGCCGTCGTCGTCGAGCGCGTAGTGCCGCTGCCGGATGCCGTTCTGGTCGAGGATCATGCCGCGAATGCGCGCGGTGACCGGATCGTCGCCCCCGAGGCGCGCCACGATGCCGTCGTTGTCGACCGGCTCTCCCGGAAGGTACCGGCCGAAGCCGGTGAGGTACGCAGACGCGGTCGTCGCCATGGAGCCATTAAGGCATGCGCCGTGCCGTCGAGCCCGGATCCTCGCACCGCGGGTCGATCGGTTCGGACATCGGCGGCTCAGTGACGCCCCAGGTGGCGGTCGGCGGCGGGCCGTCCTCCGGGTCGCGGCCTCCGGGCGTTCTCCCAGCTTCTTCAGCCACTGTTGCAGTCACTGCAATTACGAGGAGGGAACCCCATGTCCATCTCCCCCGCATCCGGCCCCCCGCCGGTGCTCAGCGCGGATGCGCTGACGAAGACGTACGGAACCGGCCAGGCCCGGTTCGAGGCGCTGAAGGGCGTGAGCCTGGACGTGCGCCGCGGCGAGTCGATCGCGATCGTGGGCAAGTCCGGCTCGGGCAAGTCGACGCTGATGCACCTGCTCGCGCTCCTCGACCGACCGACCTCCGGCACGGTCGAGGTCGACGGCGAGGATGCCGCGACCGCCTCGACGAAGCGGGTGAACCTGCTGCGCAACGAGCGGTTCGGCTTCGTGTTCCAGCAGTTCTTCCTCACGGCCCAGCAGAGCGTGCTCGAGAACGTGACGCTGCCGCTGCTCGTGGCCGGCGTGCCGCCGCGCGAGCGCACCCGCCGCGGCATGGCCGTGCTCGACGCGCTCGGCCTGGCCGACAAGGCGAAGAACAAGGCCACCGACCTCTCCGGCGGGCAGAAGCAGCGGGTCGTGATCGCCAGGGCGCTGGTCAACGACCCCGACGTCATCTTCGCCGACGAGCCGACCGGCAACCTCGACAGCGCCACGGGCCGGCAGGTGGAGGACCTCCTCTTCGGCCTGCAGCGCGACCGGGGCATCACCCTCGTGGTCGTGACCCACGACGAGGACCTCGCCGCCCGCTGCGACCGCCGCGTCGCCATCGCCGACGGCCTGATCACGGACGGAGCCGGACGATGAGGGCCGCTGACGTCATCACCGGCGCGACGCGCAACGCCTTCCGCAGCAAGCTGCGGACCACCCTGACCGTGCTCAGCCTCTTCGTCGGCGCGTTCACCCTCACCCTCACCACCGCCCTCGGCGCGGGCGTGAACGACTACGTCGACCGGCAGGTCGCGACGGTCAGCACCGGCGACGCACTCCTTGTCACCCCCGCCGTCACCACCGACGGCGGAGACGGCCCGACCCCGTACGACCCGGACGGACGCCAGCAGGCCACGCAGCCGAATCCCCTCGGCGCGGGCACGCTGCTGAACGCCGGCGACCTCGACACCATGCGCGGGCTGGACGGGGTCGGGATGGTCGAGCCGGTGCGCCAGATCGTCGTCGACTGGGTCGCCCCGGCGGACGGGGCCGACTCCGAACGCTACGAACTCGACATCAATCCGAGCTCGTCGCTGGGCCGCAGCGACCTCGTCGCCGGTGCGCAGCTCGACCAGGACGCGGACTCCGCCCAGATCATCCTCCAGGAGGACTACGTCGACGCCCTCGGCTTCACCGACGCCGAGTCCGCCATCGGGCAGACCGTCGAGCTCGGGTACACCGACGCGGCCCGGGCCGACCGGACCATCGAGGCCGAGGTGGTCGGCGTCGCGCGCACCAGCCTCTTCGCGGCGGGAGCCGGGGCGAACGAGAGCCTGACCGACACGGTCAGCACGGCGCAGGCCATTCCGGGACAGCCGGAGGCGTACGTGCTCGCGGTGGCCCACCTCGAGGGATCCGGGTCCGGCGGCTCGGTCACGGACCGCGACGTCGAGGACGTCAAGGCGCAGCTCGCCGACGCCGACCTCGCCGGGCAGACCGTCGAGGACCAGCTCGGCGTCATCCAGACCGTGATCAACGGCATCATCGGGGTGCTCAGCGCGTTCTCGCTCATCGCCCTCGTCGCGGCATCCTTCGGCATCGTCAACACGCTGCTCATGAGCGTGCAGGAACGCACCCGCGAGATCGGGCTCATGAAGGCCATGGGCATGTCGAACGGGAAGGTGTTCGGCCTGTTCAGCCTCGAGGCGGTCGTCATCGGCTTCCTCGGCTCCGCGATCGGCGCGATCGCCGCGATCGGCCTCGGCACCCTCATCTCCTCCGCCCTGGCCGCCGGTCCATTGGCCGACCTGCCCGGGCTGACGATCCTGCTGTTCGACCCGGTCAACGTCGCGGTCGTGATCCTCGTGATCATGCTCGTCGCGTTCCTCTCGGGCGTGCTGCCCGCACGCCGCGCGGCACGCCAGGACCCGATCGAGTCGCTACGGTACGAGTAGGAGCGAGGAGCAGATCATGTCGACCGGACCCGCGTCACGCCGGCGGACCACCGCCGAGACGACCGCCGCGATCGAACGCGCCGCGATCGACCTCGTCACCGAGCACGGCTACGACGAGGTCACGGTCGACATGATCTGCGACGCCGCCGGCATCAGCCAGCGCACCTTCTTCAACCACTTCAAGACCAAGGACGCCGCACTGCTCGGCACCGACGCCCCCACCATCGACGAGCGCGCCGCACGCGAGTTCATCGTCTCCGACGGACCGCTCCTCGCCGGAGCGGCGGCCCTCGTGCGCATCGAGCCCGACCGGCTGCCCGCCGATCCCGCCCTGATCGTGCGCCGCATCCGGGCCGTCACGCACACGCCCATCCTGCTCGCACGGCAGATGGAACGCCTCACCGCCATCGAGGGCGAACTCCGCGAGATCATCGAGCTCCGGCTGCGGCAGGACGCCGTCCGCGACGGCGCCGACGCGGCCGAACTCGCCGACCTCCCCGAGCAGGCCGAGATCATCACCCACCTCCTCGCCGGGCTCATGCGGTACGTCGGCATGAGCTGGGCCAGGCAGGCCGCCGAGGGCGACCCGCCCCCCGTCGACACGAGCCATCTGAGCGACCGGCTCGACCGCGTCATCCGCAAGCTCGCATGACGCCCGGCGATGCGGGCGGGAGCGACGCCCTGATCACCGACGCCGCCCGGGCGTTCCTGGCGGAGCGCCACCTCGCGACGCTGTCGACGCTCGACCGGTCCGGCCGGATCCACTCGGTCCCGGTCGGGATCACCTACCGCGACGGCATCGTGCGCGTGATCGGCAGCCGCGGCTCGCAGAAGTTCGTGAACGCCCGGCGCAGCGGACGCGCGAGCGTCAACACGGTCGACGGCGCGCGGTGGATCAGCTTCGAGGGGCCGGTGCGCGTGCTCTCGGACCCGGAGTCGGTGGCGCTCGCCGTCGAGCTCTACGCGGCCAGGTACCGACAGCCGCGCCCCAACCCCGAGCGCGTCGTGCTCGAGCTGACGGTCGAGCGGGTGCTGGGGTCGACGGGCATGCGACCGCCCCGAGGCTGACCCGCGCGCTCAGGCGGCGGGCTGCTCGATGAGCGTGAGCAGGTTGCCGTCGGGGTCGAGGAGGTGACCGGCGCGGAGCCCCCACTCCTGGCGACGGACCTCGTGCAGGCGCGGGAATCCGGTGTCGCCGACGGGGACGCCGGCGGCCACGATCGCTGAGGCGAGGTCGTCGACGTCGGCGACGCGGAGCGTGCACCGATGCGAGCTCGTCGCGGGATCCAGTTCGGCGAACGGGAAGAACTCGAGGCGGAGCGCGCCGCGGCGGAGGCTCATCCAGCCCTCGTCACGGAACTCGCGCTCGAATCCGATCCGCGCGTAGAACGCCTCGGTGGCATCGAGGTCGCGCGACGGCAGGTTCGGAACGCTCCGGTCGGCCGGCTGCTGGTCGGTCATGGCGGCATCCTGCACCGAATTCCCGGCAACCGGAACACTCCGGCCGCGCCGACGCCTAGGCCGCGACGTCGCTCCGGTCGGCTCGCGCCGGGAGCCGCGACTCGATCCATGCGAACAACTCCTCCTGCCGGGCGAGGTCGAGGGTCGGCTCGGCCGGCAGCGTGACGCGCCCGATCTCCACATAGCCGCCGTGGAGGCCGGCGTGGCGGTCGCCGAGCAGGAGGTCGACGGCGTGCCGAGCGGTCCTGCGGGGCGTGGTCGCCCCGGGCAGCACGGCCATGGCCGGCATCACGTGCTCCCAGCCCCAGAACGCGAACTCCGGCAGCGTGCGCGTCAGCCCGGTGCCCGGCACGAGCCCGGGGTCGTAGGTGTTGAGGCGGTGGCCGGATGCCGCGGCACGACGGGCCCAGGCGTGCGCGAGCGTCACGAGGGCGCGCTTGCTGTCGGAGTAGGCGCGGCCGCCCGCCTGCCGGGTCGCCCCCGCCTCGGAACGGTCGACCTCGGCGAGCTCCTCGGGAGACGCCGAGCGCGGGGACGGGAGCAGGCCGAAGGACTGCAGGCGCCCGCGATGGGTGCTCGAACCCATCAGCACCACATGCGACCCGGGCGCGACGAGGGGAAGCAGTCCGCGCACGAGCGCGTGCTGGGCGACGACGTTCACGGCGAACGTCTGCTCGATACCCTGCACGCTCGTGCCGCGGCGATCGCCGAACTGGGCGCCGGCATTGAGCATGACCGCGTTCGGCGAGGCGACGTCGCCGCGGGCCATCCGGTGCTGGATCTCCTCGACGGCCGCGTCGACGCTCCGCAGGTCGGCGAGGTCGAGGCGGATGCCGATGGCCGACCTGCCCGCGTCGCGGGCGCGTCGCACGGCGGTCTCGAGTCCCTGCGGATCGCGGGCGAGCAGGACCAGGTCGGGCCGCGCCGGGTGTGCGAGGAGGCGCTCGAGCATCGCCGCGCCGATGCCTCGTGTCGGACCGGTCAGGACGACGGTCGGCGGCATGATGTCAGTATCTGTCATAACGCCATCATGACTGATGTCAGTTCATGACACAAGAGGCCGCTACGATGACCCCATGCCCCGATGGCCCGCGGACTCCAGGGATCGGCTCGCCGCCGCAGCGCTCGACCTCTTCTCGGCGCACGGCTACGCCGCCGTCACGGTCGACCAGATCGCCGATCGCGCCGGCGTGACCGCACGCACGTTCTTCCGCCAGTTCCAGGACAAGGAGGAGGTGCTCTTCTCCGAGGACGACCGACTCCTGCCCGCGCTCCTCGCGTCGATCGCGGAGCCGACCGGCCCGGTCGAGGCAGGCACGCTCATGGAGCAGGCGCTCGTCGCCCTCGCCGACCGCATGCAGCCGGCGCGCGAGCAGCTCCGACGCCGGCAGGCGATCATCGACACCGAGGTCGCGCTCTCCGGCCGCGAGCTCGCGAAGCAGGCCCGCTGGCAGGACGCCATCGCCGCCGCGCTCGTCGAGCGCGGATTCCGGGCGGATGACGCGAGCCTGCTCGCCGCGATCGGCTTCGCGCTGTTCCGACGCGAACTGCACGCCTGGCTCGCCGACCCCGACCCGGCGGCCGTGCCGCTCGCGGACCGGATCCGCGCCGCCCTGCCCGCGCTGCGCACGATCCTCGACGCGACCGCCTCGGGCTGATCCCGCACGAGCCCCCGCGGCGCGGACCCCTCACTCCATGGTGTCGAGGATGGCCGTGAGCTGCTCGAACGTCGTCAGCGGGTTGACGATCGCGAAGCGCGTGTTCGAGCGCCCGGCGTGCGAACTCGGCGTGACGAAGGCGTGCTGCTCGTCGAGGAGCCGCGCCGACCACCTCGCGTAGTCCGCCTTGGTCCAGCCGTCGCGCTCGAAGACCACGACCGAGAGCTGCGGTTCGCGCACGAGCCGGAAGCCGTCGCGGCGCTCGATCTCGCGGGCGATGTCGTGTGCCAGCCTGATCGATGCCGCGACCGCCTCGCGGTAGACGGCGGCGCCGTGCGTCGCGAGCGAGAACCAGAGCGGCAGTCCGCGCGCGCGGCGCGTGAGGTGGGCGGCGTAGTCCGACGGGCTCCACTCGCTCGTCTCGGTGAGCGTGTCGAGGTACTCGGCGTGCTGCGTGTGCGCCCGGCGGCCGGCCTCTGGGTCGCGGTAGATCAGCGCGCACGCGTCGAACGGCGCGAAGAGCCACTTGTGCGGGTCGACGATCACCGAGTCGGCCCGCTCGACGCCGGCGAAGCGGTGGCGTGCCTCGGGCGCGAGGATGCCCGCCAGGCCGTACGCCCCGTCGACGTGGAGCCACACGTCGAACTCGTCCTTCAGGGCCGCGATCGAGGCGAGGTCGTCGACGATGCCGAAGTTCGTCGACCCGGCGGTCGCGACGACCGCGAAGACGGAGGCTCCGTGCTGCTCGAGCGCCGACCGCACCGCGTCGCCGCGGAGCATCCCGTTCTCCCCCGGGTCGACCGTGACGACGTCGACATCCATCACGCGCGCCGCCGATGCGATCGACGAGTGCGCCTCGGCACTGCACACGACCCTCCAGCGCTCCGGGGCGGGCCCACCCGCGCGCGCGAGCGTCGCGCGCGCGTGCTCCCGCGCCGCGACCAGCGCCGAGAGGTTGCCGAGGGTGCCGCCCTGCACGAAGACGCCACCCGCGGTCTGCGGCAGCCCGAACTCCCCGGCGAGCCAGGACAGCACCTCGTTCTCCGCGTAGACGGCGCCCGCGCCCTCCAGCCACGATCCGCCGTAGAGGGCGCTCGCCGAGACCACGAGGTCGAACGCGATCGCGGCCTTCGTGGGCGCGGTCGGGATGAACGAGAGGTACTGCGGATGGTCGGTGGTGATGCACGCCGGCGCGAGCACGTGCTCGAACCGGTCGAGCGCACGTTCGGCGCCGATGCCGTGCTCGTCGATGCTCCGGCCAGCCCGCCGGGCGAGGTCGTCTGGCGCGACGGGCTTGTCGAGCGGGGTCTCGCTCGACAGGATCCGATCGCGGGCGTATCGGAGCACGAGCTCCACGAGACCTGAGGTGTGCGCCGACACCTCATGCATCGAGGCAGCGGACGACGGGACGACTCGGCCGGACATGATCCTCCATTCGATGGGCGGGCTCGGACCAGTGTGCGTACGCGACGCCCTAGACGCAAATCCTTCTCATGAATCCGCCGCGCTGCGCATGTATCGTGCTTCGATCGGTCAGTGCGCGCAGATATGCGCCGGCCAGGGCTCGCTGCCCGCTCGACCCCGAAGCCCGCCGCCGGCCGGATCGCAGACGTCCCTCGACCTCGAACGGCCCGGACGCGGATCGTTCTGCTTTGAATTGCGCCCAATTGAATTGTGTGCAATCCTTCTCGGATGGTCGTGACGGATGAGATGGTGTGCTTCTCGCTGTACGCCGCCTCGCGGGCGACGACGCAGCTCTACCGCACGCTGCTCGAGCCCTGGGGCCTGACCTACCCGCAGTACCTGGTGCTCGTCGCGCTCTGGCGCGAGGGCGAACAGACCGTCTCGACACTCGGCGACCTGCTCGAGCTCGATTCGGGCACGCTCTCGCCGCTGCTGCGCCGCATGGAGCAGTCCGAGCTGGTCGTACGGGCCCGGAGCTCCGCCGACGAGCGGGTGGTCACGGTGGCCATCGGCGAGCGCGGGACCGCGCTGCGCGCCGAGCTGGCGCACCTCCCCGCCCGGATCGCCGAGGCGGCCGGCGTGCGCGAGGGCGACGCGGAGTCGCTCATCCGCACGCTGCAGGGCGTCACGGCGTCGATGCACGCGGCCGCGGCATCCGCGCACACGGCCGACGCGACCTCACCAGCCGGCGGCTGAGCCGGCTCACCAGACCTCGGCCGCCCCTCGGCGGCCGGCGAACGCGAAACGAAAGGAGCCGCCACATGCGCGCCCTCATCCACTCCACCTTCGGCGCCCCCGAGACCGTGCTCGCGGTCGAGGAGCGGCCGCTCCCCGAGCCCGGACCCGGCCAGGTCCGCGTCCGCACCCTGCTGACGACGATCCACAACCACGACCTGTGGACCGTCCGCGGCACCTACGGCTTCAAGCCCGAGCTCCCCGCCGCCGCGGGCACCGAGGCCGTCGGCGTCGTGGATGCCCTCGGCGACGGCGTGACCGGGCTCCAGGTCGGCCAGCGCGTCGTCACCGGCGGCACGTTCGGCGTCTGGGCCGAGTACTTCGTCGCCGGCGCCGCCGGGCTCATCCCCGTTCCGGACGGCCTCCCTGACGAGGCGGCGGCGCAGCTCGTCTCGATGCCGTTCAGCGCGGTCAGCCTGCTGCACTCGCTCGACCTGGAGCCCGGCGACTGGATGGTGCAGAACGCCGCGAACGGCGCGGTGGGCCGCATGGTCGCGCAGATCGGCGCAGCGCGCGGGATCAACGTCATCGGGCTCGTCCGGCGGGCCGAGGGCGTCGCCGAGCTCCGCGAGCAGGGCATCGCGAACGTGGTGTCGACCGACTCCGACGGATGGCGCGACGAGGTCGCCGCCCTCACCGGCGGTGCGCCGATCGTCGCGGGCGTGGACTCCGTGGGCGGTGACGCGTCGGCCGACGTGGTCTCGCTGCTCGGCGACCAGGGCACGCTCGTGGTGTTCGGGGCGATGCACTCGCCCGACATGCGCATCCCGTCCGGCGACGTGATCTTCAAGCAGCTGACCATCCGGGGTTTCTGGGGCAGCCGCGTGAGCCGCGACATGGACGCCGACACGCGGTCGATGCTCTTCGGCGAGCTCATGGGGCACGTGCTCTCCGGCGAGCTGACCCTGCCCGTCGCCGGCACGTACGCGTTCGACGACATCGCGGAGGCCGTCGAGGCCAGCACGACCGCCGGCCGGGTCGGAAAGGTGCTCCTGCGGCCGTAGCCGACGGCGCGACCGCGGCGACGCTACACCGCGACCCCGCGCGCCCGGAGGTCATCGGCGAACGCCGCGCGCAGCTCGTCGTCGACCGCGAGGTCGACCGCCGCGAGCGAGTCGACGACCGAGTCGATGCGCGTGGAGCCGATGACCGGCCAGGCGCCGGGCATCGCGTCGAGCATCGCCGCGAGCGCCGCGCGGTGCACCGAGACGCCCCGACCACGTGCGATCGCGGCGACGTGGGGCACGTGCGTCGCGAGCGGGTCGGCCTTCGGTCCGCCGAACGGCGCGTAGGCGAGGAACGGGATGCCGGCGTCACGGCAGTAGCGGTACTCGACGGCCTCGTCGATGCCCAGCGCGAACCGGTTCTCGACGGCGTCGAGCGTCGTCATCGAACGGGCTCGGTCGAGCTGCTCGACGGTCGCGTTCGACAGGCCGATCGCCTGCACGACCCCCTCGTCGCGAAGCGCCGCGAGCTCGTGCACGGACGCGTCGAGGTCGTCGACCCGGTCGGTGCGATGGAGCAGCAGCAGCGACGGCGGCGCTCCGAGCACCTCGCGGCTGCGCATCGCATCGGCCCGGACGCGCTCCGCGCTCGTGTCGGAATCCCAGGCGGCCCGGCCGAGCCGGAAGTGCCCGGCCTTGGTGATGATCGGGATGCCCGGCGACTGCAGGCGGGCGGCCTGCGCGATCCGCTCCCCCGCCGCATCGTCGTCGACCGTGGCGTAGGCACGGGCCGTGTCGATGGCGGCCACGCCGGCGTCGACCGCTGCTCGCACCACGGCGAGGGCCCCGTCGATCGTGGCGCCCTCCTTGAGCACCAGGGAGGCGACGCCGAGCACGATGCCCGGAGCCGGCAACGCGAACCCCGTCATCCGATGCCTCGCTGCGATGCGGACGCCACGCCCGTAACCTACCGCGATCCGGCGACGCGGGGCAGCCGCTCCGCCGACGTGTCCACGCGGCCCGACAGGTGCTGCGGCAACGCGATCACCGGAGTACTGTCTGGCTCGATGGCGCGCGTCCGAGCTCGTCACGAGGTCGGCACCGCCCTCCCGTCGAAGGGAAGAGGAGATGGCGAAGTACCTCGTGCTGTACCGGGCCGACGTGAGCGCGGAAGAGCAGATGCAGCAGTCGCCCGAAGAGGGTCAGGCCGAGATGCAGGAGTGGATGACCTGGGCCGGCAGGGTCGGCGATGCCCTCGCCGACTTCGGATCGCCGGTCGGCAACGGCCGGGCCGTCGGCGCGTCCGGCGCCTCCGCGTCGTCGTCGGACGTCGCCGGCTACTCGCTCGTCGAGGCGGCGGACGCCGACGCAGCCGTCGCCCTCATGGACGGCCACCCGCACCTGAAGATCGGCACGATCGAGGTGCTCGAGGCGATCGAGATCCCGGGTATGTGACCGGCGAACCCGGTCTCGCTCGCTCAGGCCACCCGCATCGTCTCGCCCGCGCGCGCCGCGAATGCCGTCGCTTCGGCCGCGATCGTCCGCCGCATGACCTCGACGGCCGCGGTCGGCGCGACGTCCGCAGGCATCGCCAGGCTGATCGTCCGGTCGAGCGCGCGCTCGGCGAGTCGCACCGCCTGCAGCCCCGGCCGGTCGATGAGCACGAGGGCGGGCACGATCGCTATGCCGAGCCCGCGCTCGACGAATCGCAGCACGGCGTCCATCTCGGCCCCCTCGAGCACGACCTCGGGTTCGAGCGATGCGGCGCGGAAGGCCGCATCCGTCGCCGCCCGCAGGTCGTAGGTCGAGCTGAAGACGATCTGCGGCAGCCGCGCGACCTCGGCGAGCGAGATCGTGTCGCGGTGGGTCACCGCCGGTGCGGCGGCGGATGACACGACGACGAGCTCCTCGACGAGCAGCGGCGTCACGGTGAATCGACTGGGGGCCGTGGCATCCGTCGTCGTCACGAGCGCGAGGTCGAGCTCGCCGCCGGCGAGTTCGTCGAGCAGGCGTCGGGAGCCCTCCTCCGAGAGGTGGAGCTCGATCGCCGGATGATCGGCGTGGAACGCGCTGAGCACCTCGGCGACGAGGCTGATGCAGAGGGTCGGGGTGGCGCCGAGGCGCACGCGACCGCGTTCGAGGCCGGCGAGCTCGGCGAGCTCGCGCCGCACCGACTCGGCGTCGGCGAGCATGCGGCGGGCCAGGGGCAGCAGCGACTCCCCCGCGACCGTGAGGGTCGATCCGCCGCGGGCCCGGTGGAAGAGCTCGGCACCGAGGTCCTGCTCGAGCGCGGCGATCTGGCGGCTGAGCGAGGGCTGGGCGAGGTAGAGCTCCTCGGCGGCGCGAGTGAAGTTGCCGAACCGCGCGACCTCGACGAAGGACCGCAGCTGTTCGAGGTTCATGGCGGCAGCGTACACCGACGATAGCCGAAGTGCATTGCGATGACATGAAAGATGCATTGGACGCATTGGTCATGCGAACCTACCGTGGAGCGCATGACCACCCCAGGCACCGCACGCAGCACCGCTTCCGAGCGCCAGATCTCCACCACCGTCCTCGTCATTGGCACGGGCGGGTCGGGCCTGCGCGCCGCCATCGAGCTCGCCGAGGCCGGCGTCGACGTGCTCGCACTGGGCAAGCGCGCGAAGTCCGATGCGCACACCTCGCTCGCGGCCGGCGGCATCAACGCGGCCCTCGGCACGATGGACGCCGACGACAGCTGGCAGCAGCACGCCGCCGACACCCTGAAGGAGAGCTACCTGCTCGCCGACCCGCGCACCGTCGAGACCGTGACGAAGGGGGCGGCCCGCGGCATCCAGGACCTCGAGCGCTACGGCATGCCGTTCGCCCGCGAGGAGGACGGCCGCATCTCCCAGCGCTTCTTCGGCGCGCACACCTTCCGACGCACCGCGTTCGCGGGCGATTACACGGGCCTCGAGATCCAGCGCACGCTCGTCAACCGCGCCGCACAGCTCGGCGTGCCGATCCTCGACACCGTCTACGTCACGCGCATCCTGGTGAACGACGACGGCGCGGTCTTCGGCGCCTACGGCTTCGACCTCGAGGACGGCACCCGCTACCTCATCCACGCCGACGCCGTGATCCTCGCCGCGGGCGGCCACAACCGCATCTGGCGGCGCACCTCGTCACGCCGCGACGAGAACACGGGCGACTCGTGGCGCCTCGCCGTCGAGGCGGGCGGCCGGGTGCGCGACCCCGAGCTCGTGCAGTTCCATCCGTCCGGCATCCTCGAGCCCGAGAACGCGGCCGGCACGCTCATCAGCGAGGCGGCCCGCGGCGAGGGCGGCATCCTCACCAACGCCCTCGGCGAGCGCTTCATGGCCAAGTACGACCCGGAGCGCATGGAGCTCTCGACGCGCGACCGCGTCGCCCTCGCCGCCTACACCGAGATCAAGGAGGGCCGCGGCACCGCTGATGGCGGTGTCTGGCTGGATGTCTCGCACCTCCCCCGCGAGACGATCATGCGGCGCCTTCCCCGCGTCTACCAGACCATGCTCGAGCTCCAGATGCGCGACATCACGAAGGAGCCCATCGAGATCGCGCCCACCGCGCACTACTCGATGGGCGGCGTCTGGGTGCGCCCCGACGACCACGGCACCGACGTGCCCGGCCTCTACGCGATCGGCGAGGCCTCCTCGGGACTGCACGGCGCCAACCGACTCGGCGGCAACTCGCTCATCGAGCTGCTCGTGTTCGGCCGCATCGTCGGCCAGGCCGCGGCGGAGTACTCGCGCGGTCTCACCGCGCAGCGGCGGTCGGCGGCGGCCGTCGACACTGCGCGCGCCGAGATCGACGACCTGCTGGCAGCGGATGGCCCCGAGAACGTCCGAGCCCTGCAGCGCGCCATCCGGAACACCATGACCGAGCACGCCGGCGTCGTCCGCGACGAGCAGGGCCTGCTCACCGGCCTCGCCGAGCTCGACGCCATCGAGGCCCGCATGGCCGACATCGGCGTGCACCCCGACCTCGCCGGCTACCAGGACCTCGCCCACGCCTTCGACCTCAAGTCGGCGGCGCTCGCCGCCCGCGCGACCCTGGAGGCCGCGCTCGAACGACGCGAGACCCGCGGATGCCACAACCGCTCCGACTTCCCCGAGACGGATGCCGCGCTGCAGGTGAACCTCGTCTGGTCACCGTCCACGGGCGTGACGCGCGAGTCGATCCCGCCGATCCCCGGCGAGATCGCGGCACTCATGGAGCGCGAGGTGTCGACCGTCGGCAAGCTCGTCGAGTAGCCGTACCGGTCAGTGCCGGCCGCGTCTCAGCCGTGCTCCGCACGGGGAGGGCGCCGGGTCCACCCGACGCCCTCCCCTGATCCCGGCCCGATGCCCGGCTGCTTCGGACGGTCACCCCACCGAGGGCCCGGACGGGCGACGCCCGGACCGGATGCGATCGAGGATCAACCGGGGAAGGGCGACGAGCTGCGACGCCAGTCCGTCGTGGGCCGCGGCGTGGCGCTCGCGATACCGGCCGATGCCGATGATCGCGACGCCGAGCAGCAGGAACGCGAAGAGGATTCCTCCGATGTACGCGAACGACGAGCCGTAGCCGGCGACGTGCGGGTCGAGGAACCCGTACGGGTACCACCACGGCGCGCTGCCGTCGGGGTTCGGCACGAGTTCGCCGCGCAGCAGCGTGTAGGTCGTCCAGACGAGCGGGTAGCTGATGATCACCGCGAGCGACGACCAGCGGAGCCCCCGGCGCCGCGACGCGAACAGCAGGTCGAGCACGAAGTAGAGCGGGAGCACCACGTGCAGCGTCTCCGTCGCCCACGAGTCCAGGTTCGCGACCCAGAGCGGGTCGGTCGCGGCGATGGCGGGCGGGTCCCCGCGCAGCAGCACGTTGAACACGACGCCGAGGAGGATCACCGGGCCGGTGACCGCGGCGATCGCCAGCGCGATGCCGACCGGCTCCGGCGAGGTCCCGCGATGCCGGCGCATCCAATGCGCCGCGATCGACAAGACGACCACGCTGAGGATCGACGAGACGATCGTGAACATGCTGAAGTAATTCGCCAGCACGAGGCCGAGATCCTGGCCGTCGCGCAGCGCGCGATCGATGTTGACCAGCAGTCCGGCGAGGACGCCTGAACCCGCGACCATCGCGGCGGCGACCCTGAACCATACCCAACGCATGAGAACCCCCCAGTTGCACTGCGACGAGTTCGGGTTGAGCGAGTTGTAGTGCCCCGCAGCACTCAGCCATCGGAAGTCTGGCGCGAAGATTGAGGAAATCTCGACCGCTGGTGTCTTTCGCTGTGGGGAAGCTCCAAAGACACCCGCGCAACGCCGACGCGGCGCGGGTCAGCGCGGCAACGGGTTCGGGCCGGTCGCGGTGACGAGTCGCTGCGGGACCCAGCCCTCGACGTGATGGATGCCGTCGAACGTCGCGCCCTGCAGCTCGACGACCTCGCGCAGCGGGCGCTGATGGAACTTCACGTGCGTGAAGTCCTCGAACAGGACGTAGGTCGGCTCGTTCCACTCGTTCTGGAACTGCTGCCCGGTCAGCACCGCCCGGTGGCGGCGGGAGAACTCGTCGGCTTCCTCGCCGACCACCACGCCGAAGTGCTCCATGCCCATCTTGTAGACGCGTTGGTGCACCGGCGGGATGAGCTCGATGAGCGGGATCGTCTTGCCGTCGAGCACGCGGAGGGGTTCCGCGAGCAGGAGCATCGACATCGGCCGCCCGTTCCAGACACCCTCGACGTTGGCGGTGGCATGGCGCTCGAGCAGGGTCCGCACGTGGACGTACTGGTCCCACTCCGGCAGCCGGAACGCGAGGTGGCCCAGCTCGTACGGCGTGATGTCGATCCCTCGCGCGAGCAGCCGGTCGCGCTGACGCGCGGTGAACGCCGCGTAGTCCCCGATGATGTCGCCCACGGGATCGGCCATCGCCCGCCTCCCCTCAGCGTCATCATAGGACCGCCGCGGCGAACCGACCGGCGCGTCGCCAGCTGACGGCACGATGCGCGCCTCGGCCGAGTCGTCGACCGCGTTTGCGAATTGCCCTCCGACGGGGGCCAGCGACCGCAGATCGCTGAGGTCTAATCTGCGGCCATGAGCACCGTTGCGGCTCGGAACGCGGGAATGATCCTGATCGCCTGGGGGATGCTCCTCCTGACCGGGTGCAGCGGCACCTCGTCCGAGGCCCCGCCCAGCGACCCTCCCGGGGCCGACGACGCGGTGCGCGAGAGCGCAGCCGCGGAGCGGATCGAGACGGAGGAAACGGCACCCGCGTTCCGCGGACCGGAGGACGTCTCCTTCGAGACGCAGGAGGACCTCAGCCCCGAGGCCTGGCGGATCCAGTGGCTCACCGGCTTCGACGACTCGTTCGTGGAGAAGAGCCCGGATGACGGCAACGGCAGCTGGTCGGTCGCCGACACATCGAACCAGTGCGACATCCTCTTCTACCAGGGTTCGGTCGGCGACCTCGACTACACCAGGGACGATCGCACGCTCAGCGATGACTACCTCTTCGCGACGTTCGAGGGAGCGTCTCGTGAGGATGTCGCCGCCAACGCGTACGACGATGTCGTCCCGCGCCTCAGCGACGACGGTTCCACCCTTCCGATGCGCACGCTCTGGGGCTACACCGCCGACGGGACGTCGTACCTCAGTTCGGCCCGGATGTTCCGTTCGGCGGGCGGCGGGCTGTGGATCGGGATCTTCTGCCCGGCAGGCGCCGAGGCGGCCGAGGAGTACGAGAAGCTGAAGGGCTCGTTCCTGGCGGTGGACATCGGCCCGGCGAACGGCTGAGCGATCGCGCCGAAGTGACGAGCGTCGCATTCGCGCCGTCGGGCGGGGCTGAAGCCCGTCGCTTCACCGACGTGAACGGCCGGTCGCACCCGTGGTCGGTCGTTCCGGCGTGCCCGCACCCCGATCGCCGTCGGCGGAACGCACGCGTCCATAGGATGTCCCGGTGCCCCTCTTCGACCACATCGGCGTGACCGTCGACGACCTTCCCCGCTCGATCGCGCAGTTCGACCCCGTGATGCGGGCGCTCGGCTGCGCCCGGCAGGATGCCGACAACGGCGTCTCCTGGCATCTCGGCGAGGAGGAGCTGATCCTCTTCCCCGCCCGTGAACCGGGCACCGGTCCGCACCGCCACGGACGGGTCGGATGGCAGCACCTCGCCTTCCCCGTCGCCTCGCGCGCCGAGGTCGACCGCCTGCACGCGATCGCGATCGATGCCGGGTGGACGGTGGTCAGCGGACCGAAGCCGTTCCCGCGCTTCAACGACCGCTACTACGCCTCGTTCATCGAGGACGAGAACGGCATCCGCCTCGAGTTCATGGTCAACCCGCCCCGCGACGCCGCGGCGGACTGACCCGACCGCACGGCGGACTGACCCGACCGCACAGCGGACGGAATCGGTTCGCACCCTCGCCCCGATCCGCGACGGCGCCGAGACGCGGATGGCCGGGCGAGTCCGGACTCGTCACGGCGTACGAGTTCACGACCGTAGATCATGGTCGTGAGCGGCACGAGTCCTTCGTCCGGCTCGGGAGAAGACCGGCTCCGCCTCCGCCAGCTCCTCCGGCGTCGCCATCCGGAACGTCCCCGCCGCGGTCGCGTCGACCTCGTGGCGCCCCTGCCCGCGCGTCGCGTAGAGCGACGCGCCGATCGCGACGCCGATGATGATCGCCACGACCGCGAGCGAGAGCGTGGTGGGGATCTTCACGATGTCGAGCAGGGCCATCTTCACGCCCACCCAGACCATCACCGCCGCGAGGCCGATCTTGAGGTAGCGGAACCGGTGGATGAGGTCGGCGAGCAGGAAGTACATGGCGCGCAGGCCGAGGAGGGCGAAGGCGTTCGCAGTGAACACGAGGAACGGTTCGCTCGTGACGGCGAAGATCGCGGGGATCGAGTCCACGGCGAAGACGATGTCCGTCACCTCGACGAGCACGAGCACGGCCAGGAGTGGGGTGGCGACGACCATCCCCGCCTTCCGGACGAGGAATCGCTGCCCGTGGTAGGCGTCCGTCATCGGCACGAGGCGACGGAACAGCCTCAGCGTGCGGGACCGCTCGGGGTGCACGTGCTCGTTGCGCGTCCGGATCATCTGGATGCCGGTCACGATCAGGAACGCCGCGAACACGTACAGGATCCAGGAGAAGTTCTCGATCAGCACGGCGCCGGCCGCGATGAAGACGCCGCGGAACAGCAGCGCGCCGAGCACGCCGAGGAAGAGCACCCGGTGCTGGTATTCGCGCGGCACGGCGAACGACGCGAAGATGATCGCCCACACGAACACGTTGTCGACGGCGAGCGACTTCTCGATGAGGTATCCGGCGAAGTACTGCTGCCCGGCTTCGGCGCCCCAGGCGTTCCAGACGACCACGCCGAACGTGACGCCCGAGAGCACCCAGGCGATCGACCAGCCGAGTGCTTCGCGCACCCCGATCGCGTGGGCGTGACGGTGCGCGACCAGGTCGATCGCGAGCATCACGAGGATCGCGCCGAGCACGGCGAACCAGGCGTACAGGGGGATGTCCAAGGTGTCCTCCAGTTGTCATCCGATGGCAACCGGAGGTCTCGTCCGAGCGTCGCGCGGCGGTTCGGCCGACGCGGCCCGGATGCGCCGGGGCCCGATGGCGGACCCGGAATGACGACGCATCCTGCGGGGACTACTCCCCTCCTGCAGATCAGGACATCAGACGGATGGCTCGCGGCGCCAGCGGCCGCGGCATCCTCACGCCGTTCTCGGAGTGTTCTCCAAGCCCGCCCCACGGTGCTCGACGGGCCCGGGTCTGCGATGATCGAGCCACGACCCCGAACTCATCGCCGAGCCGAAGGAGCGCACCCATGACCTCGACCACGCCGGCCCCCGGTTCCCTGCGCAGGGAGTCGAAGGCCACCTTGATCGGAACCGCGCTGGTACTCGTCATGGCGGGACTGGTCACCGCCGCGGGGCTGATCCTCGCCGTCGCTGCGGTGGTCCTCGGCGATACGGCCCTGCACCTGCCCGAGTAGGCGAACGATCCCCTGCTTCCGCAGGGACCGCAGGCTGAGCCGAACGGGGAGCGCCATGACCGATCAGCATCGATCCGTGGCCGCCGCGAGCGCGCCACCCGCGTCGTCTCGGGAGATCTCGCGCCGCGTCGCCATCCTCATCTCAAGCGCGACCACCTTCGGCGCGCTGGTCGTCTTCCTGTACTTCTCGCTCATCGATCCGGTGCCGGTCGACGACGCGGCCGTGCGCGCGCTCGACACCGGCGGCATCCTGACGTTCGCGATCGTGGGCGCGCTGATCCTGATCGGTGCGATCGCGGCGGTCGTCTGGCTGGGCCGACCCATCCGCACGTGGCTGCGGTTGATGGAGGCCGGAACACCGGCCTCTGAGTTGCCGCCGAGGGTCGCCCGCCTGGTGCTGACGTGGCCGCTCGTCGTGGCATCGCTCGTCGCCGCCGGAACCATCGTCGTGGCCGTGTTCTTCGCTATCGCGTACGCGGACCCGGGCAACTTCGTCGGGGTCGCGATCGGCGGCGCGGTCGGCACGACGATCGTCTACTTCGGCACCGACCTGATCTGGCGACGGCAGGTCCCCACGTTCTTCCCCGACGGCGACCTGAGCGCCGTCCGCGCGTTCCGGCTCCTCGTGCGTCGGCGCCTGCTGCTGGCGTTCCTCCTCATCGGCGGGCTCACGCCGACCCTGCTCGTCATCCTGTCGCTGGCGCGCACGCGCGCCGTGCTCGATGCCGAGAACCCGCAGGCGATCGTCGACAACCTCGTGCTCGTGCAGCTGTTCATCCTCGGGGTGGGCCTCGTGACCGGGGTGGTCACGGCGGTCCTCGTCGCGCGAGCGATCGTCGAGCCGCTGGATGCCCTGCAGGCGGGGATGCGTCGCGTGGAGGAGGGCGACCTCGACGCGCGGGTGATGGTGACCACGAACGACGAGCTCGGATACCTGGGCGAGCGGTTCAACGCCATGACCGCCGGGCTCCGCCAGGGCGAGCGGGTCCGCGAGCTGTTCGGACTCTACGTGAGCACCGAGGTCGCGCAGGCGGCGGTGGAGTCCGGAGCCGGCCTGGGCGGCACGCTCGTCGACTGCTCGGTGCTCTTCTCCGACATCCGCGATTTCACGACCCTGAGCGAGCGGATGCCACCCGACCGACTCGTCGACGTGATCAACCGGTACATGACGGCGATGGTGGCGGTCGTCGTCGAGCACGGCGGCGTGGTGACGCGCTTCGGCGGGGACTCGATCCTCGCGGTGTTCGGCACGCCGCTGAACCCCATGCCCGATCACGCCGACCGGGCGCTGAGGGCGGCGTTCGGCATGCGGCGCGCCCTGGCGTCGTTCAACGCGGCGGAGACCGTCGACCGCCTGCCGAACCTGGAGTCGGGCATCGGCATCGCGACCGGACCGGCCATCGCCGGCAACATCGGCGGCCGGGAGCGGATCGAGTACACGGTGATGGGCGACACGGTGAACCTCGCCGCCCGCCTCGAGGACACGACGAAGGATGCCGGAGCGCCCATCCTCGTGAGCTCTGCGACGTACGACGCGCTCGACGGGATGCGGGGTGTGCGCGCCACGGCGCTGACGGACGTGCGGATCAAGGGCAAGCGAGAGCCCGTGACCGCCTACGCCGTCTCGGAGTGAACCGGGCGTCGGCGTGACGAGGCGAGCCCGAGCGCGACGGCTACGACCGGCGCCGGCGCCGCACCGAGCGTGATCGGGCCACCCATGGGTTCCCCGGCACGCTCCGCCTAGTACAGGCCGAGCTCCCGCCCGGCGCCCTCGACCTCCCGCATCCGGTCCGTCGCCGCGGTGCCGAGCCGCTCCGCGCACTCGGCGATCAGGGCTTCGACGATCGCCAGCACCGGCGTCATCGCATCGAAGGCGGGCGACGGCGAGTCGGTCTCGCTCGGGAGCACGACGTCGGCCTCACCGGCGATCGGCGAGAGCCAGGCATCCGTGAACAGCACGACCGAGGCCTTCCGCTCGCGTGCGGCCGCGGCGAGGCGGCGGGTCGGCTCCTCGTAGCGGCGATAGTCGAAGAGCACGACCACGTCGCCTCGGCGGAGCCCCGCCATCGCCTCGATGCGGCCGGCGTCGTGTTCGGGCAGCGCGGTCACCCCGGGGCGGATCAGCTGGAGGTGCTGGGCGAGCAGCCGCGCCAGCAATCCGCTGAACCGGCCGCCTGCCACGATGACGCGGTTCCTCGGCGCGCAGAGCAGGTCCACGGCCCGCTCGAACTCCCCCGGGACGAGGGTGTCGAACGTCCGCCCGAGGGTGTCGGCCATGATCGACGCCGCACGCCGAAGCCCGGGGACGGGGCCGTCGGAAGCATCGAGGTGTTGCCGATCGTAGAGTTCGATCGGCGACGCGGACCGCTCGTCGAGGTCGTCGCGGAGCGCCTGCTGGAAGTCCGGGAACCCGCGATAGCCGAGGCGGTTCGCGAAGCGCAGCACGGTCGGGCCGCTCACCCCAGCCCGGGCCGCGAGCTTCGCGACGGTCTCGAAGCCGGCGGACGGGTAGGACGACAGCAGGACCCGAGCCACCTTGCGCTCGGCGGGGCTGCAGTCCGCCATGCCGCGGCGGATGGCCTCGGCCATCGGCACCGATGCGTCCTCAGGCGACACCTCCACCTCCTTCACCGTGCTCACCGTAGCGGTCCGCCCTCGGCGATCGCGACGACGAGACCGGCGAGGAGCGCGATCCGCTCCGGCGCGCTCCCGAGATCCAGCCATTCGTCGACGCCGTGGTCCCCGCCGCCGACCGGCCCGAGGCCGTCGAGGGTCGGCACGCCGAGGGCGGCGACGAAGTTCGCGTCGGATGCTCCGCCGGTCGCGGCCACGTCGACGTCGAGGGAGATGGCGCGGCCGACCGCCACGGCGAGCGCCGCGAGTCCGTCGGTCGCGCATCGCTCGAGGGGCGGGCACACGTCGAGTCGTTCGACGTCGATGCTCGCTCCGTCGACGAACGGCCGGCGGGCGCGCGCATCGATGGCGTCGAGCGTGTCGACGAGCTCCGCGAGCCCGGTCGATCGGACCTCGAGGTGCAGCCGAGCGGTCTCCGGGACGATGTTCGCGCGCGTCCCGGATTCGACTCGACCCACGTTCACCGTGACGCCGGCGGCCGACCCGTTCAGCGCCTGCATGTCGAGCAGCAGCCGGGCGGCTTCGACCGCGGCGTTCACGCCGCGCTCCGGCTCGACGCCGGAGTGAGCGGCCCTCCCCGTCACGGTGACCAGCACGTCGGCGACGCCCTTGCGGGCGCCGACCAGGTCGCCGTTCTCCCTGGCGCACTCGAGGCAGAGCGCCGCATCCGCACCGCGGACGACGTCGGCGAGGATCTCGCGGCTCGCGGGCGAGCCGACCTCCTCGTCGGGTGTGAACACGACGACGAGTTCGCCGAAGCCCGCGTAGCCAAGCCGGTCGAGCACGCGCGCCGACGACAGCGCAGCGGCGACGCCCGCGCCGTCGTCGCAGACGCCGGGGCCGGTCGCGATCGAGCCCTCGATCCGGAACGGACGCGCCGCCGCGGTCCCGGGGGCGAAGACCGTGTCGAGGTGAGCGAACAGGACGATTCGCGCCCGCCCCGAGCCGCGTCGGCGGCCGACGACGACGGGACCGTAGCGTCGCCCGTCGCGCTCCGGGGTCGGGATCGACTCGACGTCGAAGCCGTCCCGTCGCAGCGCGCCCGCGGCCCACTCGGCCGCGCGGGTCACGCCCGCGACATCGTGCGAGCCCGAGTCGATCCCGACGACCGCGGCGAGGTCGCCCCGGAACCCGGCGTCGAGTGCGCGTGCGGCGTCGAGCAGCTCCGCCGGGGTCGGCGGCACGGCGACGGACGTGCGAGCTGAGGTGCCGGTGGTGCCCGTCGCCACTAGAGCACCTTCGACAGGAAGGCGCGGGTGCGCTCCTCCCGGGGGTCGCCGAGCACCTGGGCGGGGTCGCCGGCCTCGACGACGACGCCGCCGTCCATGAACACCGCCACGTCGCCGACCTCGCGCGCGAAGCCGATCTCGTGGGTGACCACGATCATCGTCATCCCCGACTCCGCGAGGCCGCGCATGACGTCGAGCACGTCACCGACCAGCTCGGGGTCGAGCGCGGAGGTCGGCTCGTCGAACAGCATGACCTCGGGCTCCATCGCCAGCGCGCGGGCGATGGCGACGCGCTGCTGCTGGCCGCCCGAGAGCTGGGCCGGGTAGGTGTCGGCCTTGTCGGCGAGTCCGACCTGGGCGAGCAGCCGACGCGCCTGCGCCGTCGCATCCGCCCTCGATCGACGGGCGACCTGCGTCGGCGCCTCGATGACGTTCTCGAGCGCGGTCATGTGCGGGAAGAGGTTGAAGCGCTGGAACACCATGCCGACCTTGCGGCGCTGCGCGGCGACCTCCTTCTCGCGGAGCTCGTACAGGCGGCCGTTGCGTTCGCGGTAGCCGACGGTCTCGCCGGCGACGCGGATCATGCCGGCGTCGATCTGCTCGAGGTGGTTGATGCAGCGGAGGAACGTCGACTTGCCGGATCCGGACGGCCCGAGCAGGCAGACGACCTGACCGCGCTCGACCGACATGGTGATGCCCTTCAGCACCTCGAGGTTGCCGAAGCGCTTGTGCACGTCGACGGCCTCGACCATGGGCCGGTCGGCGACGGATGCCGCGGGGGCGGCCTGCGGGATCGTGGCGGTCATCGTGCCGCTCCCTTCTTCGAGGCGCGCGCCGCTCGGGTCGGCAACGCGATGCTCTGCGTGATCGTGGCGACCCGGGACCCGATGGTGGGGCGAGCACCGGTGAAGCCGCGGCCGTAGCGGCGTTCGAGCCACATCTGCGGGATCGAGAGGATCGAGGTGAGCGCGAGGTACCAGATCGCGGCGACGATGAGCAGCGGGATGATCTTGTAGTTCTGCGTGTAGGCCTCGCGGATGTTCGACATGAGGTCGTCGCCGGCCACGATCGCGACGAGCGAGGTGCTCTTCAGCATCGTGATGGTCTCGTTGCCCATGGGCGGGATGATGACGCGCATGGCCTGGGGCAGCACCACGCGCCGCAGCGTCTTCGCCGGGGACATCCCGAGGGAGTGAGCGGCCTCGGTCTGCCCGTGGTCGACGGACTGGATGCCGGCGCGCACGATCTCGGCGGCGTAGGCCATCTCGTTGAGGCCGAGGGCGAGGAGCGCGGCGACGGTCGCGGGGATGAGGTCGCTCGTCGTGAACGACCAGAACTCGACGGAGGTGAACGGGATCCCGATCACGATCTTCGGGATGAAGGCGCCGATGAAGCCCCAGAAGATGAGCTGGAGCAGGAGCGGCGTGCCGCGGAAGACCCAGATGAACAGCATCGCGGCCACCGAGAGGACGGGATTGGCCGAGAGCCGCATGACGGCGACCACGATGCCGCCGAACACGCCCATGACCATCGAGGCAATCGTCAGCCAGATGGTGATGAGCACGCCGTTGATCGTGAGCGGCTTGAAGAGGTACTCGCCGACCGTCGGGAGGTCGAGGTTCGGGTTCTGCAGGATCGAGGCGATGGCCCCGATGCCGAAGACGAGGACGAGGACGGCGGCGACCCAGCGTCCGGGGTGGCGTACGGGCACGGCCTCGATCGGGCCCGGGCGGGCGCCCGCGGGGGTGCGCGGCCCCGCGGGCCCCGCCGGGGATGACCGCTGCGGTGCGGTGAGGGGTTCGGTGCTTCCTGTTCGGTGAGAGCCGTTCGCTGAGGGCCCGCGGGGCTCAATCGGCGTCGGCGGCGCCGTTGATCGTGGCCTCGTCGATGCCGATGCCGGTGACGCCGTACTGGTCGAGGATGGCCTCGTACGTGCCGTCGTCGATGAGGGACTGCAGCGCGGCCCGGATCGCCTCCGCGAGCTCCTCGTTCGCCTTCAGCACGCCGATGCCGTTGAGGGTCGCATCGTAGCCGTTCGGCGCCTCGGGGTCCTCGACCACCTCGAACGTGCCGCCGTCGTTCGTCGTCTTGGCGACGTACCCGGCGCTCGGCTTGGTCAGGAGCGACGCGACGGCCTTGCCGCTCGTGATCGCGAGCTGCGCGTCGGCGTCGGACGGGAACTCGCTCAGCTTGATCGGGTCGAGGCCCTCGGCCTCGCACTCGCCCTGCCAGACCTGGTTCACGAGATCGACCTGGCTGGTCGCGGCCTGGACGGCGACATCCTCGCCGCACAGGTCGAGGAAGCCCTCGATGCCCTCGGGGTTGCCGGCCGTGGTGAGGATGCCGGTGCCCGATGCCGAGTAGTCGACGAAGGTGAGCACCTCCATGCGCTCCACGCTCGAGGTCATCGCCGTGATGGTGACGTCGAAGTTCCCGGCCTGCAGCGCCGGGATGATGCCGTCGAACGCCTGCTGCTCGAACTCGAAGTCGATGCCGAGCTTGGCCCCGATCGCGTGGCCGAGGTCGACGTCGACGCCGGTGAGCTCGTCGGAACCTTCCTCCAGGAACATCTCGAACGGCGCGTACGGTGCGTCGGTCGCGACCTTGACCGAGCCGGCATCCGCGATGTCGGCGGGGAGGAGCGCGGCGGCGGACTCGTCGACGGAGATCTCGATGCCGGCGACCTCGACGGCCTCGGCGGCGGCGGCGCTGTCGGAGCCGCCGGAGCCGGTGCCGGTGCATCCGGCGAGGAGCAGGGCGCCCGAGAGCGAGGCGGCCACGATGGCCGTGCGAGCGGGGGGTGACATCTTCATGGTCTGGTCCTTCTGATCGCTGCGGTGGGATCGGTGCAGGACGAGTATGTAACATCCGTTCCGAAATCGCCAGAACTTTTTCATTCTGTAACGAAGCGGTCCGAACCTCGATCGCGCCCGCACATCATGACAGGGCCCGATGAAGCCTCTTTCGGAATTCCGTAGCGTGCGTTAGCGTGACGATCTCCTGAGCCATTTCTGTAACGCACATTCCAAGGAGGCAATCGTGCGAACCCTTTCTTCCGCACTCGCGACCTGTGCGGCCGCCGCACTCGTGCTCGCCGCGTCGCCCGCGGCCGCCGCGCCGGCCGCGGCCGCTCCGGCGCAGCGAGCCGCGAACCCGCACGCCGTCCTGATCGGCGGCAACCTCGACGAGAACGCCGAGATCCTGCGGTCGATCGTCGACCTCGCCGACCCCGACGGCGCCGGCCCGGCGAAGGCGCGCATCGCGATCGTGACCGCTGCGGCGCGCCCGGCGCGGACGCCCGAGCAGGCGGCCGACCCGTCGTTGAACAACGCCGCCGCGAACGGCCTGTACTACTCGGACCTCTTCCAGCAGTACGGGGCCGAGACGTACGCCGTGCCCGTCGACGGAGCGGACGACTACCCCGGCGACGAGTACCGGCCGGATCGAGCCGACGACCCCGCGGTCGTCGCCGAGATCGACACGGCCACGGGCGTCTTCTTCGGCGGCGGGGACCAGATGCGCTACGTCCGCACCCTCCTGGACTGCGAGCCGGCGCCCGACGAGGCCGTCACGACCTGCGCCGACACCCCGGTGCTCACCGCGCTGCGCCGTGCAGCCGACCGCGGCGTGGTCGCGGGCGTGAGCGCTGGACTGACCATCCAGCAGGGCTCCGACATGGTCACCGGCGGCGAATCGTACGAAGCGTGGCGGGATGGCGCGACGCCCGGCTACCTCGACGACCCCGCCGAACTCGCCTACGTCCCCTACGGTGGTTTCGGCTTCGTCGAGGGCGTGCAGATCGACAGCCACTTCGCCACGTGGGGCCGACAGGGCCGTGCCGTCAAGCTGGGCCTCGAGACGGGCCACGACCTGGTGCTCGGCGTCGACGAGACCACCGCCGTCGTGCTCGACCGCAGCACCGGCGTCGGCCGGGTCATCGGCGAGCACGGAGCCTCGCTGCTCGACCTGAGCGGCGCGGTCGAGACGGATGGCGGCGTCGAGGGCGTCCGCTGGAGCTACGCGACCGCGGGCGACTCGATCAACCTGAAGCGCGGCCTGGTCGCGGCGGCGGACGGGTCGGCGGCCGTACGGCCGACCTCCGCCCCGGTGGCCGAGCGCAGCGACGTCTGGGACTCGCTCGCAGGCGACGGCGGCATGTACTCGCTGCGCGACCTGGCCCGCGACACCGTCGCGTCGAGCGCGCGCACCGGGAGCGGGACCAGCTTCGAGGTCGACCCGCAGTTCCGCACCATCCTGACCCGCGAGCCGCAGACGCGGGCGTGGACGACGCCGGGCGGGAACGTCTCGTTCGCGCGGCTCGACCTGCGCATCGAAACGGTCGCACACTCGCACTGACGCGGGCCTCACGGGCGGCGGATGGCGCGAGCCATCCGTCGCCCGTCGTCGTTCACCCACCGTCGAGCGACACCGAGACGGTCAGCGCGCCGGAGCGGCGTGCACGCGGACCGCGTCCTCCAAGGCGCGCTGATCTCGGATCGGGCTCGAGCGCGGATAGCTCGTCGTGAGGAAGTGCTGCGCGAAGGGGAAGCACGCCACCGAGAAGGGCGAGTCGGCGAGGAACCCCGCACCGAAGGTGTTGCGCTCGACGACGGCCGAATCCAGCGGCACCTGCAGCGCCCGGCTCATCTCACCGGGGTCGAACACGAGGCCGAACGGCGCCGACCCTGCATGGGCGAGCCGACCGCCGTAGTCGACGGACAGGTTCCCCTCGACCCACAGCCGCTGGTCCAGCGGGCGCATGGCGCCGTCGGCCAGGCGGACGGTGAACGCCAGGTCGTTCGGACGTTCGCGGCTTCGGACGTCGACGATCACCTCCCCCGCGTGCGACGTCGTGACGATCGCCCGATCCGTGGTCGATGCGGAGAAGCCCTGGCCGGGGTCGTAGTTGATGGTGTTGGATTCGACGTCGCAGATCACCCAGGTCAGCATCCCGGTCCGCACGTTCTCCGCGATCAGGTAGAGCTCGACGCGAGCGCCCCAGAAGACCGAGGCGTGCACGTTGAACGCGCCGAGGATTGCGCACACGCGCGGCGCCTCGCCCTCGAACATCGACGTCGCGACCAGGCGATAGCCCGGCGGCAGCATGCGGCTCGCGGCGGCCTCGTCGCGGATCTCGTACGCCAGGAAGGTGCAGTACGGTTCCACGACGAAGCCCATGTACTCGGGGCCGCGAGCCCTCGAGACGATCCAGCGCTGCACCCGGAGCGGCAGCCGGGCGAGCATCTCGGCTCGCCCGTACAGCGCGGCGACGCCCTTCGGCGTGATCGAGTGCTCCGTGCGGCCGATGAACCGCTGCAACTCAGACGGGGCGATCTGCGACTCCATGCGCCAACGCTATGCGGGCGGCGATCGGCGGCGAATCGTCCAGACGATTGACGCTCGCACGATCCCGGCGTCGGCCGCCGCCGTCAGCCCCGGGGCAGTCCGGCAGCGACTTCCTCGGGCACCGCGGTGCCCTCGTCGACGGCGACACCGTGCAGGTACGTCAGCTCGCTGCCCTCGGCGTCGTCGGGCTCGACTGGATGTGCGGGTTCGGCCCGTCGTGGATGAGCGGGATTCGCGCGGCGTGGCCCACGAGGCGGAAGGCGTGTCGGTCGGCGATGCGAGTGTCCATGGTCGTGTTCCCTTCGAGGGTCAGGCGGAACCTGAGGTACGGTGACCCCCTTTCAACCTCCAGCCTGCTCATCACGCAGCGAACGGACCCGACGATCGTGGACCGATTCGATCGGTTCGATTCTGGACCGGCCTCGGTGGCCTGGCTCGACGGCGGCGTCACCGCCGCTGGCCGGGCGTGCCGCGTCCGATCGTCCGCGGACTACCTTCGAGCACGCTGCACGCCCTCCAGGGCGAGCGCGCTCGCCACGACCACGACCACGAGGGCGAGCGCGGCCATCGGCGTGACGATCGCGAGGAGCGGGATCGCCGCGACGAGCACCAGCGCCGCCGAGACCCGCAGCCACGGCCATGCCATGCCGACCACGCGCGCGAACACCACCGTGCCGATCAGGTACACCGCGAGGCCGCCGCCGAGCGCGGCGGCGCCGAACCATCCGAACGGCTCCGGGTCGGTGACGTGGGCCATGGCGTCCTCGACGCCGAGCGCGGCGAGGACGACCCCGGCGACGATGACGAAGTGCGCGTACGTGTAGGCGTCGCGCGCGAGGACGACGCGCGCGGCATCCCTTCGCCGATGCAGTTCGTGCTCGCCCGCGACCGCGACCCGGGTGAAGTACGCCGACCAGAGCAGGATCGAGAGGGTGACCGCGAGCGCCGCGCCGAGGGTGATCGAGACGTCGATGGGTTCCTGTGCGACCCCCACGCCGATCGCGACGATCGACTCGCCGAGGGCGAGGATGACGATGAGCCCGTAGCGCTCGGACCAGTGGCCGGGCGAGTAGAGGCGCCATCCGCCGCCGCCGCGCGAACTGGCGTAGGTGAAGACGACGTCCCACAGGAATGCGGCCAGCCAGATCCACGTCTGCGCCGGCCCGCCGACGAACGCACCGACCAGCAGGAGGATCGCCGCCGGCGCCATCGCGACCGCCTGCGTGCGGAGCACCTGCATGGCCAGGGCACGGTCGCCGCGCGCCGCCACGAGGTACAGCGCCATGTGGATGAGCCGGACGACCGTGTACGCGATCACCAGCACCAGCGGGCCCGACCACCCGCCGGCGAGGTCGTCATACGCCTCGGGGATCGCGAGCGCGATGACGAACACGGCGATCATCGCAGCGCTCATCCCGATCCGTACGACCCCCTGGTCGGCCGGCGCCTGGTTGGCGAGCCAGCTGTAGGCGCACCACGTCCACCACAGCAGGCCGAGCACGATGAGCGCCTGCAGGATGCCGAACGCCGAATGCGTCTCGGCCATCAACCGGCTGACCTGCGTGAACGCGAACACGTAGACGAGGTCGAAGAACAGCTCGAAGGTCGTGACGCGTGCCGTGTCGTCGGCGGTGCGGACCCGCCCGACGAGTCGCCTGCCGTCGCCGGCGTCGGCCTGGGTGTAAGACCGATCAGCCATGGAGCGCCCCCCACGTGAGGTCGGGTCGGTGGTCGCCGGCGCGGACGAGGCCCAGCCAGAGCAGGGTGAGATGCTCCAGGTGCACGGCCCGGGATCGCGGCCCGACGTCGAGCGGCTGCCATCCCATGCGTTCGAGGAGCCCGGAGACCGTTCGCTTGGCGTCGGCGTCGTCGCCCGCGATGAGCATGGCCGGGCGAACCGACCCGACGGGCTCGGGCGGGTCGCCGTAGTTCTCGGCGCCGTAGATGTTGAACGCCTTCACCACGAGCGCCTCGGGCGCGAGCGAGGCGACGTCGTCGGCGGCGGACCGTTCGGATCCCAGCGCGTGCGTCAGGCCCGGGCCGACCGGGTTGGTCGCGTCGACGACGATGCGCCCAGCGAGCGCGGATGCCAACGGCGCGACGACGGCCTCGAGCACCTTGAACGGCAGCGCGACCAGCACCAGGTCGGCCGTCGACGCCGCCTCGGCCATCGGTGCGGCCGTCAATCGCGACTCTCGCTGCCGCAGCTCCTCCGAGGTGTCCGGGCGTCCCGGGTCGAGCCCGAGCACGACCTCCTCCCCGAGCCGGGCGAACTGGATCGCGAGCGCGCCGCCGACGCGGCCGTGCCCGATGATGGCGATGCGCATGTCCGAGAACCCCTTCCGTTACCGTGCTGTATCGAAACCTGCGGTCACGGTACTCCGCCGTCGGGCATATTTCAATACACGGATGTCACGTATCATGTCGTCATGGACCCCTCGGCCGTGATGCCCGGTCGCCCGCGCGACGCGTCCATCGACGCCGGCGTCCTCGACGCCGCCCTCGCCGAACTCGCCCTGAAGGGATTCGCGGGGTTCTCGATCGCGTCGGTCGCGGCCACCGCGGGGACGACACGACCCGCGGTCTATCGGCGCTGGCCCGACAAGACCGCCCTCGTGGTCGACGCCGTGGCGCGCCTCGCGGACGTCGAACCGCCCGAGCCGTCCGGAGACCCCTTTCCCGACCTCGTCGCCGAGCTCGAGCACTTCCGGCACTGCATCGGCGAGGCCGCGGCCCTGCCTCTGGCCGGGCTGATGCTCGGCGACGAGGTCGACCCCGACGTCCGCGCGCAGTACCTCGAACGCATCGTCGCGCCGCGGCGCTCCCGGCTCCGGGCGATCCTCGACGCGGCCGTCGATCGCGGCATCCTCGACCCGGACGCCGACCTCACGGTCGCCGGAACCTTCCTCACGGGATCCTGGTACGCGATGGCGCTGGCGGGGGCGACGCCCCCGGACGACTGGGCGGATCGCACCGCGCGCCTGGTGTGGCGCGCGTGCGGGGGCCGGGCGCCCACCGGGCGATCCGCTCCCCGGTCCGGACCCGGACGAGGCCTGACGGCGTGATCGTCGGTCCGGTTCGGCCACCGCACAGCGCGGGGGGCCCAGCCCTCACGCGCACCACCAGCGGAATGCCCCGCCGCCGCAGACGTTGGACCCCAATATGAAGCGCATCGGTTTCCTCTCGTTCGGCCACTGGTCGAACTCTCCCGGCTCCAAGACGCGATCGGCGTCGGACGTGCTGCTGCAGTCGATCGACCTGGCGGTCGCGGCCGAGGAGGTCGGAGCCGACGGCGCCTACTTCCGCGTGCATCACTACGCGAACCAGCTCGCGAGCCCGTTCCCCCTCCTCGCGGCGGCGGGGGCGAAGACGAGCCGCATCGAGCTCGGTACGGGCGTGATCGACATGCGCTACGAGAACCCGCTGTACATGGCCGAGGATGCCGCCGCCGCCGACCTGATCGCGGGCGGTCGCCTGCAGCTCGGCGTCTCGCGCGGCTCACCCGAGCAGGTGATCGAGGGCTACCGCTACTTCGGGTACGCGGCACCCGAGGGCTCGACCATGGCCGACGTCGCCCGCAACAACACCGGCGTGTTCCTGCAGGTCATCGACGGCGCACGGTTCGCCGAGCCGAACCCGCGCCCGATGTTCCCGAACCCGCACCCGGGGCCGCTCGGCATCCAGCCGCAGTCGCCGGGCCTGCGCGACCGCATCTGGTGGGGCGCCGGCTCCGACTCGACCGCCGTGTGGGCGGCCGAGCAGGGCATGAACCTGATGAGCTCCACGCTCAAGGAGGATGAATCGGGCGAGCCCTTCCACGTGCAGCAGCGCAAGCAGATCGACGCGTACCGCGCCGCCTGGGCCGAGGCCGGGCACGAGCGCGAGCCGCGGGTCTCGGTGAGCCGCTCGATCTTCGCCATCGTGAACGACATGGACCGCGCCTACTTCGGCGGCGGCCAGCGCGACGAGTCCGACCAGTTCGGCGTCATCGACGACTTCCGCGCCGTCTTCGGCCGCAGCTACGCCGCCGAACCCGATGCCCTCATCGAGCAGCTCCGCGAGGACGAGGCCATCGCCGCCGCCGACACCCTGCTGCTCACCGTGCCCAACCAGCTCGGCGTCGACTACAACGCGCACGTCCTCGAGTCGCTCCTGTCGCACGTGGCGCCGGCGCTCGGATGGCGCTGAGCGTGGACTGAACCGGCCCGAACGAGAGGCCGAGACGGCGACAGCGGATGGCACGGAGCCGAGCTCTGCGCCATGCGGGGGTCTGCTCCCGCGCGCTCGACCGTCGTCGCCGGCGAAGTCAGCGCAGGAAGGTCTCGGCCAATCCTTCCGGACCACCATGCCGGCGCCAGGATGCGGCGATCACGCGGTATGCGCGTTCACCGGCCTCCCGGCACTCATCACGCACCTCGGGATCCCGGACGACCTCGACGCACGCCTTGCGCACGGCCGGTCGCCGCAGCAGGACAGCGGCCGAGACTGCCGCTGCAGCGCCGAGGGGGAACAGCATCAGCCAGGGGTTGCTGCCGTTGCGAGGGCGCGCGTCGTAGTGCGGCTCGCTCGTTCCGGTCCCGGTCCCGGTCCCGGACGAAGGCGCGTCCTGCTCCGACCGCTCCGACCACACCGGCAGTGCACTCATCGTCATGATGATCTCCCTATAGAGTGGGCTCATACGGGTGCTAAGTTAGCCCCGCATTAGCCCGAGTATAGGCACGAGGTTAGGGTAGGTGTCAAGAGTGGCGACCCCGCGCGCAGATCCGAAACCCCGCCTGACCGCGCAGGCATCGGTACTCAAGGCGTGGGGGCGGGAGTGGCGACGCGCCAACGGCAAGGGCCAGCAGGAGCTGGGGCGAATCGCCGGATATGGAAGCGACGAGAGTCCGAAGAGCGCCGCCGTGGCGATTTCCCGCATCGAGTCCGGCAAGACCGACCCGACCGGTCGGTACCGCCGACGTCTCTTGGACGCGCTCGGGCATACGGAGGCAGAACTCGAGGAGGAGACGGAGCGAGCGCTCGCGGCGCTCTCGCGCCCCGGCGTCTTCGCCCGTGCCATGGCCGGGCCGATCTACATCGAGAACGAGGCCCGGCGAGCACAGATCATCGCATCGTCGAACCTGCTCACCGAACGGGTCACGTTCCAGATCCGCAACTCCGAGCGCACGCTCGAGCGAGCGGGCAATGGATTCGTCCTGCCGTTCCTCGAGACCGCCGCGAGGCTCGACTGGCGACTGCGGCTCGATACCGAGGATGCCGGGGCGACCGACGAGACGGCAGGATCGCTCGAGGGCGAGATCCGGCGACTGAGGGGACGGACGGAAGCCAGCATCCTGAAGGCGATGACCGAGAGCGCGGCAGGCGCGGGCGCCGGAGGTGGGCCGGGTTCAGGAACCGCGGCCGGCGTGCTCGCCGCCCTCTCGGCCGCCGGGACTGCATCGACCGGGGCCGCGATCGCCTCACTCTCCGGCGCGGCTGCCTCCAGCACCACGCTCGCTTGGCTCGGAAGTGGTTCGCTCGCAGCCGGTCGCATGGGCGTAGCGGGCGGCGCGGCGGTCCTGACCGGCATTGTCGCCTTGCCCGCGCTTCTGGCCATCGGTGGAGTGCTCGTCTGGAAGGGCCGAAAGCTCCGCAAGGAAGCCGAAGCAGAAGCCGAGAAGCTCGATGCCGCGCAGCAGGCGCTGGAGGACATGCAGGACGCCCTGCCGCGCGCGGAGAGGTGGAACGAAGCCCAGCAAGCCATCATCCAGCGCGCTGAGCTGCTCGGACGCGCCATCCGATCCCGCTCTGCAGAGGCACCTCCGTTCGTCGCGACACCCGGGCATGACACGAGCCGCCGGATCGAATGGGACGCGCTTTCCCCCGACGCTCAGAAGGCACTCGAGATCGAACTCAAGCTGGTCGGCATCATTCTCGACACACAGGCGCTGCCGGTCTGGCTGGGTGTGACGAGCGTCAATGAGCCCGACCTCACGCCCTCCCAGGAAGAGACGGCGACCGTGTCAGAAGAGTGGATCGACGAGAGTCTGACACTCGCTCAGTTCGACCTCGACGAGCACGAAGAATGGGTCCGGCGCTTCCTGGCCCAAGACTCGCCGAACTAGCGGACCTCGTCGGAGCGAATCGCCTGCGTGCTCAGCGGACGCGGAGCGCCCCGGCATGCACCCGCACGGTGAACGCCCGCACATCGCCGGCCTCCTCGCCGTCGATCTCGAACGGCAGGGGCTTCGGGAGCTCGACCTTCATGCGCGTGCCAGACAGATGCGTGGCGGTCTCGGCGTCGGCGGCCTCGTCGTCCTTGGCGAAGAAGCGGCGGATGCCGTTGTCCCACACGAAGGACCGCACGGTGTCGAGCCACCCGACCAGGCCGTCGGCACTCACGACCAGCGCGTCGAGTCGCCCGTCGTCGAGGACGGCATCGGGCAGCAGTGCGACGCCGCCCTGCACCGTGCCGCAGTTTCCGACGATGAAGGTGTGTCCGCTCAGCGTCTGCGGATCGTCGTCGTCGATCGCGAGGGTGAAGTCGACGACATCTGCGGCCGCGATCGCCTTGCCGAGCGCGGCCACGTAGGCGAGCCAGCCGGCCTTGTCCTTCAGGTCGTCGTCGGTCTCGACGAGCATGTGCGCGTCCAGACCGAATCCGACCATGACGGCGAAGGCGCGCTCCTCGCCGTCGCCCGTGTCGACCCACCCGATGTCGATGCGCCGCTCACCGGTCCCGAGCGCGCGCTCGATCGCCGCTGCGGTGTCGCCGATCGGGACCTCGAGGTTGCGGGCGAGCAGGTTGCCGGTGCCCTGCGGGATGATGCCGAGCACGGCATCCTCCCCGGCGAGCACCTCGGCGACGGCCCGAACCGTACCGTCGCCTCCGGCCACCACGACCACCTCGGCGCCGTGCGCAAGCGCCTCTCGCGCCATCCCGCGGCCCGGGTCGTCCTCAGTGGTCTCGAACCAGGATGCGGCGGCACAGACGTCCGGATCGACGCGATCGAAAGCGTCGCAGAGCTCGTCGCGCTCGATCTTGCTCGGGTTGAAGATGACGGCGATGCGCGCGGTGGTCACGCCCACACTCTGCCACGCCGGATCAGTCTCATGTCGGGGCTTGCGTACGGGGAGCCCCGAACGCTAACCCGCGGAGACCGGCGCGCGACCCGTGACGCGCACGCCACCGGCCCGTCGCAGTACCACCGCGCCGTCGACATCCCGCTGCTGTTCCGCAGACGCTGTCTGATGCGTCGACCAGCGGACTCCATAGGATGACCGGATGTCGCTCTTCGATCACATCGGCATCACCGTCGAGGACCTCGTGCGTTCCACCGCCCAGTTCGACCAGGTGATGCAGGCGCTCGGCTGCACTCGGCTCGACGCCGAGGACGGCGTCTCCTGGTACCGGGGCCGGGACGAACTCGTCCTGTACCCGGCCCGCGAGCCCGGCACCGGCCCGCACCGGCACGGCCGCATCGGATGGCAGCACCTCGCGTTCGCCGTCGACTCCCGCGCCGAGGTCGATCGGCTCCATGGGATCGCGATGGATGCCGGGTGGACGGCGATCAGTGGACCGAAGCCGTTCCCGCGCTTCAACGACCGCTACTACGCCGCCTTCGTCGAGGACGACAACGGCATCCGCCTCGAGTTCATGTACAACCCGCCGAGGCCGGTCACGCCGTCGGGCATCGCGTTCGATCACGCCGCGGCACCTGGCGTGCCCGTCGTGCTGATCCACGCCGGCATCGCCGATCGCCGCATGTGGGACCCGCTGTGGACGGGGCTCACGGCGGCGCGCCACGCGCTCCGGCTCGACCTGCGCGGCTTCGGCCAGTCCACGACCCGACCGGATGGCACGTGGTCGCACGTCGACGACGTGCTCGAGACCCTCCGCTACCTCGGGATCGAGCGATGCCACCTCGTCGGCGCCTCCTTCGGGTCGGGCGTCGCGACCGAGGTCGCGCTCACCGCCCCCGAGTTCGTCGAATCGTTGCTCCTCTGCCCGCCCGGCGGCAGCCTGCTCGCGGCGATGACCCCGGACCTGCGGCAGTTCATCGACACCGAACGCGACGCCCTCGCTCGCGACGACCTCGACGCCGCCGTCGAGGCGAACGTCGAGGCATGGGCGGTCGGCCCGGGACGCGAACCGAGCGAGGTCGACCCGGGCGTCCTCGATGCGGTCCGGACGATGCAGCGCCGCGCCTTCGAGATCGCCGCATCCTGGCGAGCCGGGGCGCCGCAGGAGCTGGATCCGCCGGCGCTCGACCGCCTGCCGGAGATCGCGACGCGCACGCTCGTGCTCGTGGGCGGCCACGACCTCGAGACGACGCAGGATGCCGCGGAGCGCGTGACCGCGGGCATCCCCGACGCGCGCCGCATCGATTGGCCGGAGGTGGCACACCTCCCGGCGCTCGAGCGACCCGAGGCCTTCCTCGATCTCCTGCTCGACTGGACCGCCCCCGCCCGCTGACCCAACAGGTCACGCCCTTCGAGCACGTCGGATGCCGCGACCGTCATCCGCCGACGCCGGATGTACTCCGACAACGGCATGCCGGCGAGCGACGAGAACATCCGGCGCAGGTGGTACTCCGTCGTTCCGGCGTCCCGCGCCAGTTCGCCAAAGTCGATCTCCTCGGTGAGGTGCTCCTCGACGAACTCGACGAGTCGGTTCAACGCTCCGATCACGGTGACCCCCTTTCGACCTCCAGCCTGCTCATCGCACAGGGAGCGGACCCGACTATCCCGGTCCGATCCGGTCGCGCCCCGCCGGGTCGAAGACCGCTCGTCGGACGGTGTCGCTTCACCCTCACACTGTGTCATGGTCGAACGTGGTCTCCACCATGTACACCATCGGGGAATTCGCCGCCTTCGGACGCGTGAGCGTGCGGATGCTGCGCCATTACGACGCGATCGGCCTGCTGGAGCCGGCGCACGTCGACGAGCACAACGGGTACCGCCGGTACTCGAGTGCCCAGCTGCAGCGTCTGCTGCGGATCGTCGAGCTGCGCGGCTACGGGATCAACCTCGACCGCATCGCGGCGGCGCTCGCCGGAGACGACCCCGCGGTTCTGCACGAAGCTCTCGCCGAGCGTCGCGCCGAGCTCGCGGCATCCGTCGCCGACGACACCGCACGGCTCGCACGACTGGAGCGGCGACTCCGACTACTCGAAGGAACAGAGACCATGAGCGAAACGATCGAATACCGCGTCGTCGGGCCCGTTACCGTCTACGCGACCAGCACGGTCGCGCAGGGGATGGGTCCCGAGAACGTCGGACCCGTCGTGGGCCCCGCGATCTCCCGGCTCGACGACGCGCTGACCTCCGCCGGCCGGCCGATCATCGAGCCGGGCATCTTCTGGTACGAACCGGTCGAGGGCAGCGACGACCTCGCGGTGCACGTGTCGTACAGGGCCGAGCCGGATCCGCAGTCGGGCGAGGGCTACGACGTCGTGACGCTGCCTGCCGTCGCAACCATGGCCACGTTGATCCACCGCGGCGACATGACCGGCATCGGGCACTCGTGGCGCACGCTGGTGGACGGCATCGTCGCCGAGGGCTACCGGATCACCGGCCCCACCCGCGAGGTCTACCTCGTGGCCGACGGGCACGAGCCCGGCCCCGACTGGGTGACCGAGCTGCAGGCACCCGTCGAGCGCGAGGCCTGAGCCGACTGCCGGAACTCGACGCCGTCCACCACGGACGCGAGGCACCCTGCTGCGTACGGCCCCCCGGCCGCCCGAACTGGGGGGGAGCACGCGTCATCGAGCGCCACCGCATGTGCGAGCGGATGGGGCGACGGCATCTCTTCACGGGGCAACGACCTCGAAAGCGGGCGTAGCCTCGGAAGGTGACCGAGCAGCAGCCGTTCGACGTCGTCCAGGAGCATGACGGGTGGGAGGTGCGTCGCTATCCGGCGCACGTCGTGGCCGAGACCGTGGTGCGGGGCGTGCCGTTCGAGGATGCCGGCAATCAGGCCTTCCGCCTGCTCGCCGGCTACATCGGCGGTGAGAACGCCGCCCGCCGTTCGATCGAGATGACGGCGCCGGTGGTGCAGTCGTCGGAGAAGATCGCGATGACGGCGCCCGTGCTGCAGGAGCGCACCGGTGAGGGGCACGTCGTGGCCTTCGTGCTGCCGGCCGGGATCACCGAGGCGGAGGCGCCGATCCCCACTCGTCCCGAAGTAAGGTTGCGGACGGTGCCGGAGCAGCTGGTGGCCGCACTCCGGTTCAGCGGTCGCTGGACGCGGGAGTCGTGGGAGCGGCACCGCGACGAGCTGCTCGCCGAGGTGAGCTCCGCGGGGCTCGCGGTCCGCGGCGAACCCCGTTTCGCGCGGTTCAACCCGCCCATCACCCCGTCGTTCCTCCGCCACAACGAGGTGCAGGTCGAGGTGGAACCCGCCGCCTGATCCGGCGCCCACTCCACTGACCGGAGACGGCGCGCACACGGGCGGCCCCGTGCGCGCGCCGTCTCCTCCTCGCGCAGCAGCTGGGCTACTGCTGGATGAAGGCGAGGATGTCGGAGTTCAGGACGTCGGCCTGGGTGGTGAGCATCCCGTGCGGGAAGCCCTCGTAGATCTTGAGGGTCGAGTTGCTGAGGAGCTCGTGCTGCTTGAGCGCGGCCTGCTGGTAGGGCACGATCTGGTCGTCGTCGCCCTGGAGGACGAGGACGGGCACCGAGATCGACTCGAGATCCTCGGTCTGGTCGGTCTCCGAGAATGCCTTGATGCCCTCGTAGTGCGCGAGCGCGCTGCCCATCATGCCCTGACGCCACCAGTTGGCGACGACGGGCTCCGATACGGTCGCACCCTCGCGGTTGAAGCCGTAGAACGGGCCCGACGCGACCGCCTGGAAGAAGTCGGCCCGGTTGGCGGCCAGCGCGCTGCGGAACCCGTCGAAGACCGACATCGGCAGCCCTCCGGGGTTCGCGTCGGTTTGGAGCATGAGCGGGGGAACCGCCGCGACCAGCACTGCCTTCGCGACACGACCCTGCGGCTCACCGAACTTCGCGACATAGCGGGCCACCTGGCCGCCACCGGTCGAGTGGCCGACGTGGATCGCGTTGCGCAGGTCCAGGTGCTCCACGACCGCGGACGCGTCACTCGCGTAGTGGTCCATGTCGTGGCCGGTGCTGATCTGCGACGAACGGCCGTGACCGCGACGGTCGCTGGCGATGACGCGGTACCCCTTGCCGAGGAAGTACAGCATCTGGGCGTCCCAGTCATCCGAAGACAACGGCCACCCGTGGTGGAACATGATGGGCTGGGCGTCGCGGTCGCCCCAGTCCTTGAAGTAGATCTCCGCACCGTCGTCCGTGGTCACAAAGGACATGACCGACCTCCAGATTCCTCTTCAGCCGAGACCGTGCCCGGCCATCTTGTGTTGGATGCTGCGCCGAATCGGCGAGACATGTTGACGCGACGCTTGCGGGTCCCCGGTCCTTCCAGCGCCTCCGCGCGTCGCCAGTGGCGCCGTCGTCGGTTGCCGACGGGCACCTGATCTCTGCAGGCGACCACGATCTCCGATCGAAGGGCACGCCGCTACCCCCTTGCGGAGACTTCACGCCGACGTATCCACGAATTCAGCGAACACCCCATGACGCGAAACGGCGTCAGCAATCGGGTGTTCGAGCATGCTGCGGCGCCGCCGCAACCGGAGTACCGTCTGCACCTGCGCTGACCTGCTTGCGAACTCGACGTGAAGGACGGCACGCATGCGACTCGAGCACCTCTATCGACTGCGTTTCGTCTACCCGGAGGGCTGGAGCGTGGAACTCGAGGGTGGATGGCAGCAGCATTTCTACCTCGCCGAGGGCTCCTGTGAGGGCGCGATCACGGGCCGATTCCGGGCGTCGAACTCGCCGTTGCGGCGAACCGACGAGGGCCCGTTCCAGCCCGAAATGCGAGGCGTGATCGAAGCAGATGATGGGGCGACCATCATGTTCGAGAGCCGAGGGTACGGTCGCGCCCAACCGGTGGGTCGGCGGCAGATCGTGGGTACGGTTCTCCACCTCAGCGACGACGCCGGCTACCGCCGGCTGAACGACGTGGTCTGCGTCTGCGTCGGCGAGGTCCGATCCAGTGAGGACGGCTCTGCCGAGGGCCCGCACCTCGTGCTCGATGTGGCCGAACTGATCTGGGAGCCGATCGGGCCGTGATCGCCAACCCCGCGGGTTGGCTAGATGAAGCCGTCGTACGCGCGACGGACCACGCTCGAGTGGATCCAGTCGATCCAGCCCTGGTCCTCGAGGATCGCGCCACGGAACCCGGGGCGGCGGCCGTTAGCCTGATCGCATGATTCTCTTCGACGACGAGTGGATCGCCGCGGTCACCAAGGAGTGCGACCCGGTGTTCGACGCAGCCGACGTCGGTTTCGTCAGGCAGGTCGGGCACGGTCCCGACCAGCAGGCGCGCTACATCCTCTGGGAAGCCACGCCCGCGCTGTTCGCTGCGAAGTACCCCGAGAGCCGGATCATCGAAGAGTACGGCGAGAACCAGTGGCCGAAGGTGCACTGCATCGACTACTGGGTGTACCTGAACGAACCCGAGCAGGATCAGTGCCGGCTCAGCTTCGAAGGCTGGTGGGGCGAGGACGTGATCGTCATCGACCTCACCGGAAACGGCACGGCCGACGGGAAGGCGATCGCGGCGGAGTACGCGCGGATCCTGAAAGTGGCACCGGTCACTCCCCCGAACGACGAGATCACGGTCTAGCACCGCGAGCGCGCGAGGCGATCCCGGTAGGCACCGCCGCCGAGGCCGAGCCGGGTAGAGACGTGCGATCGGCGCGACGGCGTGAGCCGCCCGCGCCGCCCTACGCCGTCCACCACGGCCGCAGCGGCAGGTCGCCCACTCCCCCGCGCTCGTCGGGCTTCACCGCCAGCACCTGGTGCAGCTGGATGCCGCCGCGCTCGAACTGGAGCCGCGACCCGGCCATGTAGAGCCCCCAGACCTTCGCGGTCGGCAGGCCGACCTCGTCGACCGCTTCATCCCAGTGCTCGACGAGGTTGGCGCACCAGTCGCGCAGGGTCAGCGCGTAGTGCGGGCGCAGGTTCTCCTCGTGCAGCACCTCGAGGCCGACATCCTGCGCTTCGGTGATGATGCGCCCGGATCCCGTGAGCTCCCCGTCGGGGAAGACGTAGCGGTCGATGAAGCCGTGCGTCGAGGGTTCGGACCGATTGTCGGGGCGGGTGATGCAGTGGTTGAGCAGCAGCCCGCCGGTGCGCAGCCGCGACTGCAGGAAGCGGAAGTACTTCGCGTAGTTGCGCACCCCGATGTGCTCGAGCAGCCCGATCGACGACACGGCGTCGAACCCGGTGTCGGCGATGTCGCGGTAGTCGCCGTGGCGGACCTCGGCGAGCTCGCCCAGGCCCTCCTCGGCGATGGCGCGCTGCGCCCACGTGGCCTGCTCCTCCGACAGCGTGACGCCGACGACACGGATGCCGCGGCGCGCCGCGTAGCGCACCATGCCGCCCCAGCCGCAGCCCACGTCGAGCAGCCGGTCGCCCGGGCTCAGCCGCAGCTTCTCGAAGACGAGCCGGTACTTGTTCTCCTGGGCCTCGTCGAGGGATGCCTCGGGGCGCGGGTAGCACGCGCAGGTGTAGGTCATCGACGGCCCGAGCACCCACTCGTAGAAGGTGTTCGACACGTCGTAGTGGTGGTGGATGGCCTCGGCGTCCCGCGCCTTGCTGTGCCGGCGCCCCGTGGCGACGCGACGCCACCGGGGCGGTGCCTCCCCCGGCGGCGGCGCGATCGGCTTCAGGTGCTCGACGCCGATCGAGCGGAGGATCTGCGCGATGGCGCGCGGCGGCGGCATCCGGAACACCAGTTCGTCGGCGAGCGCCCGCAGCAGTTCGTAGGGATCGCCCGGGTGCACGCCGTGGATCTCGAGGTCGCCGGCGATGTAGGCGCGCGCGAGGCCGAGGTCGCCGCGACCGGTGGCGAGGTAGGTCGTGCCCCGCGGCGACTTCAACTCGATGCCGAGCGGGGCGTCGGGCGGTCCGGCCGAACTGCCGTCGTAGGCGGTGAACCGCAGCGGGAGCTGCCCGCCGGCGACGAGCTCGAGGATCTCGGCGAGGCTGAGCCTGCCCGAGGCATCCGGCTTCAGGGCGGCATCCGCCGGCGTGGCATCCGCCCCCGTGGCATCCGCCGTCGCCGACCCGGGCCCGCGCTCCTTGAACGTCGTCATCGTCGTTGCACCGCCTTCGCGTAGAGGTCGAGGAACCGCGAGTCGGAGTTCCGCCAGCGAGGCGGGCTCGTGTGTCGGCGGCCCCGGTCGGAGGAGCCTGCACCTCACGCTAGACCGCAGGGCCCGTCGTCCGCATAGATTCCTCCCCCACGTGCGATCGCCCGGACGCCGGACGCCCGAACGCCCGGAGCGTCAGGTGCGCGTCATCAGGTACGTCACCGTTCCGGGCGGCCAGGTCCTCGGGTCGAATCGACGCTCGACGGTCGCGATGCGGAAATGGTCGCCGAAGAGCTCGGCGACCTCGCCGTCGGCGAAGGGTCGATCGAAGAACGGGATCAATCGCTCCCACCAGCGGATCGGGTACTCGAAGCCCCAGAGCAGGTAGCGAGTGCCGGGCCTGGTCAGCGGCAGGATGCTGCGAAGGTAGCGTCGGCGGTCCCGCGCCCGCAGGTCGTCGAGGACGCCGTAGTCGAGCAGGAAGTCGAACGGTCCCTGGGCGCGGCGCAGGTCGGTGAGGTCGTCGATGAGGAAGTCCACGGCCACGCCGGCGGCCTCGGCCGCTCGGGTGGCCTTCGCGATGCCGCTGGGGGCGAAGTCGACCCCGGTGACGTCGAACCCGCGCTGGGCCAGGAAGATCGCGTTGGCGCCGGTTCCGCACCCCAGGTCGAGCGCACGCCCCGGCGGGATGACCCCGCGCTCGACGAGGTCGACCAGTTCCGCGCGCGCTCCGACTTCCCACGGCGCCCGGAAGAACCGGTACACGACCTCGTAGAACCACCTCACCGGGTCACCCCCGCCTCGGCCCAGAACTCGAGAGCCAGTCCGGCCGCGGTGTCCGGTGCCTCGAGCGGGACGAGGTAGGCGGATGCCGGCACGATCGCGAGTCGCCCGCGCGGCAGCATCCGCACCGCAGCCTCGGCCTGCTCGGCGGTGAACCCCTGGTGATCGGAGCCGGTGACGATGAGCACCGGGCTCGCAATATTCGCGAGGCGGTCGCTCAGATCGGGGCGGCGCAGCGAGATCGACACGACGGCGTTGCCCAACATGCGGCGGTCCGCGCGGCGCAGGCAGTCGTGCACGAGTTCCACCGCATGAGGATCGTGATCGATGGTGTGCGGCGACAGCAGGGCGTCAGTGACGCCGTCGATGATCGTCGTCGTCGGGCCGAGCAGCCGGTAGACGCCGAGGAGCAGCCGCGTGGTTCGCTTCTCCTCCCGGTTCAGCGCGGCGATGGGCGAGCCGAAGGCGATGACGCTCCGGCAACGGTGCGGGTGCTCGGCCGCGAAGTGGATGCCGACGTGGCCGCCCCACGCGTTGCCGATCCAGTCGATCGGTTCCCGAATGCCGAGCTCGTCCAGGATCTCCACGGCGGCGTCGGCGCAGTGGCGTAGGTCATACCGTCGCCCGGGGTCGGTGCTGGCGCCGTGGCCGGGCCCAGTGACGACGACCAGCCGACGAGCGCCATCGAGGTGCGGAAGCATTGGCGACCATGACCGCTCGTCGACGAAGAGGCTGTGCCAGAGCAGAGCGGTCGGCCCCTGCTCCCCCGACGTCGTGACATGCAGCGCGCCGACGCGCGTCCGGATCGTCCGCTCGGTCATCCCTGGACGCCCCCTTCGGCGGAGTGGCCGGACGCTGCGCCCCGGAGCGCGATGACGGCGACGACGACGAGGGGGATCTGCCCGATGGCGTAGACGACGTGCATCAGGTAGTGCTCGACGGTCTGCTCGGGGGCGAACGGGAGCACGGCGAGCGGGAGCACGGTGACCAGCCCGCCCACGACGAGATTGAGTAGCGCCCACGCCAGGACGACGGACCAGGCGATCCGCGAGGCGGGCCATCGCCAGCACAGGGCGAGCAGCGCCACGTCGACCGCCAGCGGCCCGGTGTTCTCGAGGTCGAGGAGCGTGATCGGGAGTTCCGCCTGGTTGTGGATCACCATCGCGACCCACGACGCCGCGAGCGCCGCCGCGAGCACCGCGACCCGTCGTCGTCCGACGCCCCGCTCGCCGGTCGTCGCCGAATTGATTCGAAGCTGGTGGGTGGACATGTGCCGCCCCTTCCGCGATTCCCACCGCGCACATTACGCCGAATGGTATATTCAGTCAATAGACCATTCACTGAATACACCGCGAGAACGAACGGGCGGAACGGAGTCGGATGGCGACGCGACGGTACTCGATGACGGTCCGCGCCGAACGGGCGGCACAGACCCGGGAGCGGATCCTCGACGCGGCCCTCGGCTGCTACCGCGAGAACGGGATCTCCGCGACGAGCCTGCAGGCGATCGCGAGACGTGCGAACGTCTCGGCCGCGACCGTGCTGAACCACTTCGGCTCGGCCGACGCGCTCGCACGTCTCGTGATCGAACGCCTCGCCGCCGAGCTCGCGCTGCCCGACGATCGGGAGTGGCCGGAAGCCGGCCCGCGGGATCGCATCCGCCGCTTCACGCGTGAGATGTTCGAGTTCTACGAGCGCAGCCGGCCCTGGTTCGAGATCTTCCGCGCGGAGATGGACGTCGATCCGGCGCTCGTCGCGGGCCAGGCCGAGTACTGGACGGAACTGGGCGACCTCTCGAACCGCGTGTTCGGTGAGGCACTCGCCCGACCGCGTATGCGCGCCGCCCTGGCCGGCCTCACGAACCCCGGCACCTTCACCAACCTCCGGGACTCCGGCCTGTCGGTCGCCGACGCCGCGGAGATCGTCGCCGACACCCTGATCCGCCTCAGCGAGGAGCACCCTGAGCGGTGACGGGCCGCGCGGCGCCGTGGCTGTCGCACGCCCAAGCGGCATCCGCCGTCGTCGCATCCGCCGTCGTCGCCGCCCCGGGCCCGCGCTCCTTGAACGTCGTCATCGTCGTTGCACCGCCTTCGCGTAGAGGTCGAGGAGCCGTGAGTCGGGGTCGTACCGCCGCTTCGCGGCGCGGTAGGCATCGCCGCCGTAGAGCGCGTCGAACTCGTCGCGCGGGTAGAAGGCGTCGGAGTACAGCGACTTGTGCCCGTCGAGCTCGCTGACCTTCTGCTCGATCAGCCGGTTCGTCGCGCCCTCGGTCGCGCCGACCGGCACGGTCGACCAGAAGCCGACGTTCACGTAGGTGCGGTGCGGCTCGAGCGGGTACAGCGGCCAGTCGGTGTCGTCGCGCGGTAGCAGCGGGCACAGCCAGATCGGCTCGATCGGCACCTCGGCGAGGAACCAGTCGAGGAACTCCGCGGTCCGCTCGATCGGGATCTCGACGTCCTGGATCACGCGCTCGCGCGGCGTCCGGCCGCGGAACCGCTCGACACGGTTTCCGATGTCGTACCGCCGTTCGAGCCTCATGAGCTTCGAGTACGCGCTGCTGCGCCGGTAGCGCCGCGGCCAGAGCCGGCGAACGAACGGATGCTGCGCACCGAACGCCTGCGAGCACCAGAACCAGTCGGTGTCCCACCGCCACAGGTAGTCGTGAATCGTGAGCCGGTCGTGCGTCGCGCCGTCCGCGTGCTGGATGGAGCGGTAGAAGATGCGCTGGCCGGTGTAGTCGCTGGTCGGGCCGGATGCCGCGGTCTGCACGCCCACGCAGAGGTAGCTCTCGTCGGCGCTGAAGACGACGCCGTCGAGGTAGTCGACCCGGGTGCCGTCGTCGAGGGCGCCGGTCTCGACGATGCGGTCCATCGCGCGGATGACGTCGGGGATGGCGTGGAACCGCAGGTGCGTGAGCGCGACGAACGGCTGGACGGGCTCCAGCTCGATGCGCAGGCGCACGGCGTAGCCGAGCGTGCCGTACGAGTTCGGGAACGCGTGGAACAGGTCGGCGTGCTCCGTCGGCGACGCGGTCACGACCTCTCCGGCGCCGGTGAGGATGTCGAGCTCCAGCACCGACTCGTGCGGCAGCCCGCTGCGGAACGACGTCGACTCGATCCCGAGCCCCGTCACCGCGCCGCCGAGCGTGATGGTCTTCAACTGCGGCACCACGAGGGGCGCCAACCTGTACGGCAGCGTCGCCGCGACGAGATCCTCGTACGTGCACATGCCGGCCACGTCGGCCGTCCGCGCCTCCGCGTCGACCGCGATGACCTGCGTCAGCCCCGACGTGTCCAGGCCCCGGGCCTCGACCCGGTCGCGCGACCGGAATAGGTTCGACGTCGGCTTCGCCAGCCGCACCGTCGCCGCCGAGGGCAGCGCCCGGTAGCTCGCCAGCAGGCGCTCCACGCCGTCGGCGTGAGCGGCTCGTGCGTCAATCGCGTCGGTCGCAGGAGCGGACACACCCTCACGGTAGCGCGGAGAAGCCGGTGCCCGCATGCGGCGGGTGATGCAGCAAATGGGCGAGCCTAGTCGCCACCGTCATCACCCGCCGTCGCGCGTACGGATCTCACGAGACGGTAAAGCGCGAAGCTCATCGTGAACGCTGCAATTGTGCACAGAACAGTGACGGCCACGGCATTACCAGCGATGGTTTGAACGAACGTCTGGAGCTCCGGCCCGAAGCGGGTGCTCACCACCATGACAATCGCAGTCGAGATCGTAACGCCCGATGCGAGGCTGGCATAAGCCAGCGGGCGTTCGGCTTTCGCTACGCCGAGTGCGATGTCGAGGGCGCTGTTCGGCCAAACGCAAGAAACGGCCAAAGATAGCCGGACCGCCAGCCGAAGTGTCCAACGACCCATTCGTCGCGACCAAAGCCATCGGCGCGCCCACCCGCCGAAGGCGCGGGCGAATTCGTAGTAGGCAATGTGCATCACGAACCGAAGCGGCGGGACGACGAGCCACAGCGGGCCGACGCTGAGCAGAACGGTCGTGTCCAAGGATGGTCGCAGGGCAGCGAGAATTGCAGGCATCTGCTGAACGGTCAGCGGCATGAGACCAAGACCAACATGGCCCGCGATGAAGAAGTATCCCGCCAGCGCCGCCCATACCCATCGCGTCCACGAGGCCATTAGGCCGACCGTGGCGATGCCGGTCCGACGTACCGACGCAAGACGGCCGGAAGGATTAGCGCAATCAGCCCGACACTGAATCCAATCACACTTATCCCCAGGATGTGGGCCGAGACGATTCCGACGTAGATGATCACGTTGAGCCAGAGAAAGCGCTCGTTCCCGCGAGAGTTGGGGACCGACCTCCCGCGAACTAGCTTGGCCAGGTCGTTTGAGGAAAGTGCAGCGCAGCCGGCGATCAGCGCCACGCCGACGATGATCCCAATGGAGCTATCAGCTTTCCAATCGAGTTGTCCGAGTATCAAGGAGAGATAGAAGATAACCTGAAGTCCAATCGCGAATGCCGCGAACTGAGGCGTCAACACCATCCGCCCCGAAGCGTCAACACGACTCCCAGTCTCTTTTGCAATCGTGCGGAACCGCGTTGCGCTATCGAAGGTGAGATCTTTCAGGTTTCCGCAGAGATTCATCTGAAGCGCCAGAGCAGCGAGAGCAAGACAGACGGCCCAGGGAACCCCAAGCCGCGCGCCCAGTGGGACCACGAACGATGCAACGAGGAGAGTGAGCGGGAATATGCACGCATATGCGAAGTCCATCAACCAGGGGTTGGTGCGTTTCTGAAACCACGACACTCCTATCGTCATCCCGATCAGGAGCGAAACGTATATGGCGCCGGGCGAATAAATGGATAGAGCGAATCCTATTGCAGCGACTGAGGCAATAGCGACGGAAGCCCAAGCGCGTAGTGGAGTAGTCTGCAAACTGACCAAAGGACTGTAGCGCCGACGCGGATCGCACGCGTCAACATCCCGATCCGAAAGGTTGTTAACCGCGAACGCGACGTGATTCACCGTCAACCCGATGAAGCCCGCGGCCACATACTCGATGAGGCTCGGGTCGCGGACCAAGAGCGTAACACCGCTAAGACCGAGGTAGATGCCGAAGCCGCTCGCATGAAAGCGACCGACATCCATCAAGGCAATGGCCTCACGCGTCAGGCTTTGACCGTCGACCACGGACGCTCCATCTCGAAGTAGCGCTCTGTTCGCGACCTACCAATGAATCCCAGCGCTTCGTACGCCCTAATCAACCTGGGTTCGTCTACGGCTACATGAAGGTACAGCGAGCATTGACGAGCATCCTGAAGCTCGCCAATGAGTGCGCGTAGCCCGTGGGGACTGCTGTTCGACCGAACTCTCCCGCTCGCAGCGAGTCCGATGAGGCGCACGGGCCGCCCGCCATGAAACTGACTCTCGAGGCGACCAAGGCCAGCGAGAGCGAGCAGGGTTCGAATGCCCACCGCCATCGCGACAGCCATACGCGGATGTCGATCTGGCCAGGGAGCGAGACCGAGCACGACGTCTCGGTCGCGGCTGATCACATGCGGGACAGATAGAGACGTTACGACGTCCCTGAGCCGCTGCTGTGTCGAGTGGGCTGCGCGAACACGGGCCAGGGTATAAAGATCGCGCACCACTACCCACCTGTACTCAGGCGTCAACATCGGCTACCTCGGGATCGTCGCAACATTTCGAGCCCAAGCAAGTGCCCAGGCTGCAATGACGTCGGCGTCGAGATCGGCGAGGGCACTCGCCGCACCATCGGCCTCGCGCTCAGCGAGTTCAAGCGCGTTCTTCAGCAAGCCGGTTGCGCTCAGAGCGGAATAGGTCATCCCTGCCGGCCATTCCTCGATGCCTGGATAGGCGGATGCAAGAGATTTCGCTGGCCAGGTTGGGTTGCTGTCGCGGAGGTCCGTTCCGATGTCCTGAAGATCATCGACGAGCTGCAGAGCTGTACAGAGACGAAGGATTCCTCCCACCAAGTCCCCAGCGCTATCGAATCGATTGGCCAGCTCACACATCACAGCCACGATCGATACCAACGGGGCCGCGCGGTCCCCCAAGGTAAGAAGGTCAGCCGGAGTGAAGGGTCGATCCGTGTCCTCGCGATGGTCGACTTCCCGTCGAACGGCGCGCGTGTACAGAGCGGCCGCCCGGCGCTGCGAGTCGACCACACGTGGGAAGGCGTCGCTGCCAACGAGTGTCAGTTGAAGCGACGCGATTTGCTCGCGGGCGAAACGAGACTTGAGAAAGGCTCTCGGCTCGAACCGACCTGCATCAATCAGGTCATCCTCGACTCGATAAACCAGGTGCGTCAGATACACCAAGTCGAAGACGGCGCTTAGCACATCAGTGTCTCTAACCCCCCAGCTCTCGAGCTGCGCAACCGGTAAGGAAAAGAATCCGCTCTCAACCCCAAGTGGTTTGGCAAGAACCGGTGGGCAATCCGCACCGCACTCCAGCGCTGCGCAAAGGCTTAGTTCAACTCGACTCTGAACCGCGGCTAACGGAAACCGCGCACCGACGCCAGCGAGCACTTCCGGGAGTTCAAGACCAACCCCAGTCACCAAGAATCTGAGCCGAGCTTCGGCGAACTGGGCGCGAGCTCTTCCGGCGCAGGCGCGTTTGTGGTGCGAAGTGTGACGTCGTCGATCGCGTCTTGTGCGGCTGTGGCGTCCTGGTGCTGCGTCGTCGTCGTGTTCATGGGTCCCCCTTTGTGTACAAGTCGACTACTCAGTGAGCACTGATACTCTCTGAGTTCTCATTCGAACGCAAGTAAATTCTTTGTTGCGTCAAGACTTCCAGGAGGCGGTCAAGGCAGCGATGAAGATCTGGAAGCCAGCCGACCTGATGCGTTACTGTATTGGAGGTGTCTGATGCCTCTCTTGCGGTGGTTATCTCGAGCGCTTTCTCGCTCGTAGCCGCCCTCGCCTGGCCGATGGTCATTCTTGTCCTGATCATGCGGTTCCGACGACCGTTGGGGACGCTCGTCCAGCCGATCGCGCAGGGCATACGCGAGCGCATCGAAGGCGGCGGTGGCGGGGAAGCAACTCTCGCGTTTGCGGGGGTTTCCTTTAGCGGGAGGATTGATGCCGCTTCCGAGTTGGTAGCCACGGCTACCACACAGCCTGGCGTCGCTGGCGGGCGGGTTACGACCGACCAGGCCCGCCAGGTGCTGAACGAAGCGATTCCCGATGACAAGGCGGCCGCTCATATCGAAGGGTCCGCCGTTCTCTGGGTCGACGACAACCCCAAGAACAACACGTTTGTCGTCGACGCGCTCCAGCAACTCGGAGTCGCGGTGACGCTGGTCCTGTCCACCCGGCAGGCCATCGAGCTTCTGGAGTTCAACTCGTTCGATGCGATCATCTCCGACATGGGCCGACAGGAACCAGATGGCTATCACGACCGCGCCGGATATGAGTTTCTCTCCGAGTTGCGGCGAGCCGACGTGGGCACTCCCTTCTTCATCTACGCAGGTTCGAATCTCCGAAGACATAAGGAAGAAGCCGCTCAGAAGGGTGCTCAGGGCTCGACTAACAGACCAGCTGAACTGATCAGTCTGGTGACGTCCGCATTGGTCACGGGCAAGCACCAGCCTTCGAGACCGAAGGGCCCGCGTTCCATCCTTAGCCAAGGTCGGGTCCAGAGTTGAGTCCCGCATAGTGGATGCTCCTAGCGGCTTGACAGCGATAGGAACATCCGAAACAAGGGACTTGAGCCGAGCGCTTCCCGAGGCACGCGCGCGCATGCTGAAACAGCACCGAGATCGAGTGGTCGTTCATCCGAAACCGACTGAGCACCAGCCGCACGCCAAGCCTGTTCTCGTTTGAGTCGGGCATAGGCCTGTGTTCACTTGAATGACTCCTCAAGCCGGCACCGACATAACAGCTCCGGCGCCCGGTAGCCGGTCCTTCAATGATCGCCCGAGCGCCGGCCCACCATCGATAGAACCCGGCCCGTCCGGAATCTCGCGATCGTCCGTCAACGAATCGACCTAGGGTGTTCCCTGAGGTCTTGATCGCACTCACAACCTACGAGGCACCGTCGCGAGGGCCCTTCGGATTAATCGTCGTCGATCTCCGGCGCGACGCCGTTCCTCACGTCGTTCACCCTTGATTCGAGATCCAGGAAGCCCTCAGCCCCTAATCGGTTCATTAACTCGTTGGCCTCACGCGCGAGTTGCGGATTGCCCGCGTCAAGCGCATGTGCAATGACATGAGGTGCGGCACGTTCCTTGAGGTCGTAGCCGGACATGAACTCATCGTCGCCGTCGTCACCGAGGAGGGCGATAAGGGCCTCGAGGGACTCTCGGGGATAGGTCCTCGCTGCAACTGCAAGGGTCTTCCCGATCATGCCGTGAGTAGAGAGTGATCCGCCGAAGATCTCCGCTGCCTCCTTGAGTCTCGGGAGCCACCACTCGTCTGGAAACTTGTGGCAACGGACGAACCAATAGAAATCCTTCAGTTCTTGCTTGTCGTCCGGTTGCTCGCGCACGTGGTCAACCCGATCGTCCCATAGGCGTGCGAGTCGATCACGGATGTCATCATCAACATGATCCGCGTGCATGAACGACCATGCGATGTGGCCAAGTGCATCACCGCGGATCTGCGGATCGGTGTCGGAGAAGAAGGCGGACGCAAGCGGGTCGTCGAGCGTCCTGTCGCCGACAATGATCGCGTCAATGACCCACTCTCCGATCCGTTGGATCGGGCTCTCGTGCTGGTCCCAGCCCACGGTCAGCGGTGCGCCGAGGTGGAGTGCCGCGAGCATGCCCGGCGAAAGCAGGACGTAAAGCTTGGCGTGATAGTGGTGGACCGTTATGGCGGTCGTCAAAGCAATTTGCTGATCCCGGGAGATGCTGTCTGCTGAGTCGCCGAACAACGCGGGTACCTGAGGCAGCATCCAATCCTCATCGACGTTAAGGAGTCTTCCGAGGCTCTCACCAATCACGGCACGCGAGGCGCCTCGGCGATCGGGCCGAGCGACTTCTCGTTCGAACTCGGCACGCGCATCGTCGTACCACGGTGCATCCTGCCCGTGCGAAAGGAGGTTAACTATGCCTCGCAATCGAATCGGCCACTGCCAGTTGATTGAGATCGTCAAAGGGTCCGTGTCGTCCTCGCGCGAATATCCATCGTATTCGTTCCAAGCGACATCATCGGACGCCTCGTTGAGGAGAAGAGCGGCGAACACAGCGAGATAGGCGGCCGGCACAGGGGAGTCATCGCGCTTCTTGACCAGTTCTTCAATCAGCTCGATGGCGGCGTTCTTTGCGCCGCGAAAGTCGGGATCATCGTCGAAGTCACCACCCTCCGCAGGAAAGTCTGACTCATTGCTGTGTGACAGGACGCCGCCGACGACTTCCGCAACCTGAGCCCAGTTGGGGTCGATACTTGCTTTAAGCGCCGCCTCCCAACCTTGGATAATGGCCCGCAGGTATGTCGGGCGAAGACGACGGACAAGGCCATCAACTCCCTCGAACGTCCGAGGGTTGGTCGTGAGCAACGCGGTCAGGCTCCGGCCCTGACCTTCATGCGAAGGTTCGGGCCCCCAGCCGTCACCGACGTCGTGCCAGCTTTCCAAGTGCGACACAAGCTCGGCCGGTTCCAGAGCTGCCATCTCGTCTTGGGTTATCGGACTGTTCGGTCCGACCCAACTCGTGACCTGACGACGCGGCGCTAGTGGGGTCTCGATTGCTCCTAGTTCGCCATCGAGATTCGCCAGCTCGACTCTCAGCTCTTCTGGTAGAGCATCGGCTCCGATGGCGGCTAACCACCGGTGCCGCCATGTTGCGACCACTTCGGCTACACGCGCATCGATTTCCTCAGGAGATTCCTCGTCGTCACGCCGGAGACGCCGACGCAGCTCATCGACTTCAATCAGCGGCCCTGCATCCAGGAAGCCCGCGAGCGATTCGAGAATGGACCGATCGTGATCGGCGATCTCTCTGGCCAGTTCTCCGTACTCAATTCGACATGACTCGTCTCGCGACCTTTCGTCAAACAAGAGAGAACGAGCGCTCGCAAGAAGCTCCTCTTCCTGCCCCACAGACAGGCCGTCTACCTTGAGTCCTTCAGCAAGGGCGAAAAGTGCAATCTTTCGGCTAAGTACCATGCCGCTCGAAATCAGCGTGTCAATGGTCGCGGCGGAATTCTCCACGACCGCCCTCGCCGCTAGGTCTCTGGTTGCTTCAATGAGGAACTGCTCCGGAGAATTGCGGGTGCCCAATCCTTCGCGAAGACGGACAGACTCACGTACGAGATACGTGGTGTCGTTTGTATCGGTGAAGTGACCGGAGTAATGTTCATAGTCCTTCAGCCACCTGGTAACCATCGGTAGGTCACTGGGCATCAGCTCCGCCACGACCCTCGCGAGCCCCGTGGTATACGAGTGCTCCCTCATGAACAACGCTGGGCGCGTCAAGTAAGATTGAGACTCGTCTTTAGATGGCATTGGCTTAAACAGCACATTCGCAAGCCAGAGACCGACGGGTCGTTGACCGTTTGTCAAGAGATTAAGGACTAGCCCGACCATCTCATCTGGATCACTACGCCAACCAAGACCGTTGGACAGCCACTTCTTGAACAGCGGCTTCAATCGAGCAGCCTGATCTGCCGGAATCTTCGATCCGATGGTGAACGCGGCCCGTTTGACCCAGGCGTTGTTGCTATGGCCAAGCTTCAAGAGCAGGTCGACAACTTGGCTTGGCTCATCGGACGACACGCGTATGAGATAGTCGATTTCCGGCCAGTAGCGGTCGTAAAAGAGCCCGTCGTCACGCTTCTCGGGTTCAGGTGGTGACTCAAAAAGCCCAAGTCTCGCCAGCGGCTCAAGCCAGAGCGGATTCTTGAGGCCTTCGAAGAAAGCACGGCGAAGTTGGGGGGTCAGGATGCGACGAACTGCTTCTCTTACTTGCGCGTCGGTAGGCGGTGTGTACTCGGTCACGCTGAGCCTCCTTCGCTGAGTGCGTTTGCTTCCGAAAGGATGTCTTTAAGAGCGTGGAGGCTCTCGAAGAACAGGCCAGACCTGGCCTCTATCACATCCTCGACGATTCTGAGGTTTGCATAGAGTTCATCGTCGCTCGGCACTTTGCGAGAACTGTCGGCCATTCGGTCGAGATGTGTCCACTTCGCAAAGAAGCGTTGAGCCTCCGTCCACTGCCGTATCGCCGGATGCCGGTCGTCGGTGCCATTGGTGACGACGACGCTCGCTAGTTTGCGGTTTCGTCCTTGTTCCTGTGCGACAGCAGAGATCAGATCGCTCAACGTCTTGGCGGCGGACCGCGGGACGGGTACGAGATCCTGCTCCACGCTGAGGTCCACCGTCTTGAGGAGTTCTGGAAGCTTGTTCTTCAACGAGTCGGAGCTCGGATCGGGGCGCGGAATATCGATCTCAGACATAACCGACGGGACGCCGTTCATCAGCTCACGCACGCAATGGCAGATCACGGAGACGCGCGCGATCTCGCAGCCAGGCGATGGCGAGACGGCCAGCAACCCGATTACCGTTCTATACATACCGCTGAGCTTCTCGCTCTGGCCACGAAGGGCCTCAAATACACGAGTCTGACGCTCGTCTAGCTCGGATGCGGTAGGCACTAGTGTTGGTCCCCCTCAAACGCGTGACGCTGAGGTATCAAGGTCGCTCGCTCCACCGCTTGCCGGTGGCCGGACGGGCCAAGCACGTCGATCCGGATCAACTAGTTTGAAGCGGGTGCCTTCAATACGTCTCCGAGTCAACTTTCGCGGCATCTCGCAGCGGCTCAGAAGTCCCAGTCCTCGTCCTCCGTGTTGACCGCCTTGCCGATCACGTACGACGAGCCCGACCCCGAGAAGAAGTCGTGGTTCTCGTCGGCGTTCGGCGAGAGCGAGGCGAGGATCGCCGGGTTCACGTCGGTGACCGAGGAGGGGAACATCGACTCGTAGCCGAGGTTCATGAGGGCCTTGTTGGCGTTGTAGTGCAGGAACTTCTTGACGTCTTCGGTGAGGCCGAGACCGTCGTAGAGGCTCTGCGTGTACTGCACCTCGTTGTCGTAGAGCTCGTAGAGCAGCGAGAACGTGTAGTCCTTGATCTCGTCGCGCTTGGCCTGGTCGACGAGCTCGAGTCCGCGCTGGAACTTGTAGCCGATGTAGTAGCCGTGCACGGCCTCGTCGCGGATGATGAGGCGGATCAGGTCGGCCGTGTTGGTGAGCTTCGCGCGCGACGACCAGTGCATCGGCAGGTAGAAGCCCGAGTAGAAGAGGAAGGACTCGAGCAGCGTCGAGGCGACCTTGCGCTTCAGGGGCTCGTCACCGCGGTAGTACTCCATCACGATGGAGGCCTTCTTCTGCAGGTGCTCGTTCTCGACCGACCAGCGGAACGCCTCGTCGATGTCCTTCGTCGAGCACAGCGTCGAGAAGATCGACGAGTAGCTCTTCGCGTGCACCGACTCCATGAACGCGATGTTCGTGTACACCGCCTCCTCGTGCGGGGTCAGCGAGTCGGGAATGAGCGAGACCGCGCCGACCGTGCCCTGGATGGTGTCGAGCAGCGTGAGGCCCGTGAACACCCGCATCGTCGTCTGCTGCTCGTCGGGCGTCAGCTGGTTCCACGACTGGACGTCGTTCGACAGCGGCACCTTCTCGGGCAGCCAGAAGTTGTTGACCAGGCGGTTCCAGACCTCGAGGTCCTTGTCGTCCTGGATGCGGTTCCAGTTGATCGCGTTGACATGGCTGACCAGCTTGACCGGCGCAGCGTGGGCCGGGTCGTTGGTGGCCGAGTTCACCGGGTCGGTGAGAGTCATCCGTTCATTCCTCTTCTCGAGTCATCCGATATGTGCGCAGCGATCAGAGCGTGCAGCTGACGCACATCTCCAACTCAGTTCCCTCAAGCGCCTGCTGGCGCAGCCGGATGTAGTAGATCGTCTTGATGCCCTTGCGCCACGCGTAGATCTGGGCCTTGTTGATGTCGCGGGTCGTCGCGGTGTCCTTGAAGAACAGCGTGAGCGACAGGCCCTGGTCGACGTGCTGCGTCGCCGCGGCGTAGGTGTCGATGACCTTCTCGTAGCCGATCTCGTACGCGTCCTCGTAGTACTCGAGGTTGTCGTTCGTCATGAACGGCGCCGGGTAGTAGACGCGGCCGAGCTTGCCTTCCTTGCGGATCTCGATCTTCGACGCGATCGGGTGGATCGACGACGTCGAGTTGTTGATGTACGAGATCGAGCCGGTCGGCGGCACGGCCTGCAGGTTCTGGTTGTAGATGCCGTGCTCCTGGATGGAGGCCTTCAGCTCCTGCCAGTCGTGCTGCGTCGGGATGTGCACGCCGGCGTCGGCGAACAGCTCGATGACCCGTGCGGTCTGGGGCACCCACGCGGCATCCGTGTACTTGTCGAAGAACTCGCCCGACGCGTACTTCGAGTCCTTGAAGCCATCGAAGGCCTCGCCGCGCTCGATCGCGATCCGGTTCGACGCGCGCAGCGCGTGGAACAGCACGGTGTAGAAATAGATGTTCGTGAAGTCGATGCCCTCTTCGCTGCCGTAGTGGATGCGCTCGCGGGCGAGGTAGCCGTGCAGGTTCATCTGGCCGAGGCCGATGGCGTGCGACTTATCGTTGCCGTCTTCGACGGAGCGAACCGACGAGATGTGCGACATGTTCGACACCGCCGTGAGGCCGCGGATGGCGGTCTCCACCGTCTTGCCGAGATCGGGCGAGTCCATCGACAGCGCGATGTTCATCGACCCGAGGTTGCACGAGATGTCCTTGCCGATCTGGTTGTACGACAGGTCTTCGTTGTAGGTCGTCGGCGTGTTGACCTGCAGGATCTCGGAGCACAGGTTCGACATGTTGATCCGGCCCTTGATCGGGTTGGCCTTGTTCACCGTGTCCTCGAACACGATGTAGGGGTAGCCCGACTCGAACTGGATCTCGGCGATCGTCTGGAAGAACTCGCGCGCATTGATCTTCGTCTTCTTGATGCGCGGGTCGTCGACCATCGCGCGGTAGTTCTCGGTGATCGGCACGTCGCCGAACGGCTTGCCGTAGACGCGCTCGACGTCGTACGGCGAGAAGAGGTACATGTCCTCGTTGTTCTTCGCGAGCTCGAACGTGATGTCGGGCACGACGACGCCGAGGGAGAGCGTCTTGATGCGGATCTTCTCGTCGGCGTTCTCGCGCTTGGTGTCGAGGAACCGCATGATGTCGGGGTGGTGCGCCGACAGGTAGACGGCACCGGCGCCCTGGCGCGCGCCGAGCTGGTTGGCGTAGCTGAACGAGTCCTCGAGGAGCTTCATCACGGGGATGATGCCCGACGACTGGTTCTCGATCTGCTTGATGGGCGCGCCCGACTCGCGGATGTTCGAGAGCAGCAGCGCCACGCCGCCGCCGCGCTTCGACAGCTGCAGCGACGAGTTGATGCCCCGCGAGATCGACTCCATGTTGTCTTCGATGCGGAGCAGGAAGCACGAGACGAGCTCGCCGCGCTGCGCCTTGCCCGTGTTGAGGAACGTTGGCGTCGCCGGCTGGAAGCGGCCGGAGATGATCTCCTCCACCAGCTCGGTCGCGAGCTGCTCGTCGCCCTGCGCGAGGCCGAGCGCGGTCATGACCACGCGATCTTCGAAGCGCTCGAGGTACCGCTTGCCGTCGAAGGTCTTCAGCGTGTAGCTCGTGTAGTACTTGAACGCGCCGAGGAACGTCTCGAAGCGGAACTTCTTCGAGTACGCCAGGTCGTTGAGCTTCTGGATGAACTCGAACGAGTACATGCCGAGCGTCTCGGGCTCGTAGTACTCCTTCTCGACGAGGTAGTCGAGGCGCTCCTTCAGCGAGTGGAAGAAGACCGTGTTCTGGTTGACGTGCTGGAGGAAGTACTCCCGCGCCGCCTCCTTGTCCTTCTCGAACTGGATCTTGCCGTCGGCGCTGTAGAGGTTCAGCATCGCGTTCAGGGCGTGGTAGTCCATCCCCGAGTTGCTCGAGCGCGGTGCGTCGATGACCGCTACGCCACTGTCGCCTGCGGCGCCTGCTGCTGCGTTGACCAAAATGCGTCCAATCCCTCGTCGACGGCGCGAACGTCGTCTGGTGTTCCGAATACTTCGAAGCGGTAGAGGTGCGGCACATGGCACTTGGCGGCGACGATGTCGCCGGCCAGGCCGTAGGCCGCACCGAAGTTGGTGTTTCCGGCGGCGATGACGCCGCGGATGAGTGCGCGGTTGTGCGGGTCGTTCAGGAACCTGATGACCTGCTTGGGCACGGCGCCCTTGCCGTCCCCACCCCCGTAGGTCGGAACCACGAGGACGTACGGTTCGTCGGCCACGAGCGCGGCATCCTTCGCGTGGAGCGGGATGCGCGTCGCCGGCCGTCCGAGCTTCTCGACGAAGCGTGCGGTGTTGCCCGACACGCTCGAGAAGTAGATGAGGTTCGTCATGACTGCTCCAGGTCGTGCATCTCGACCCCCCGGTCGATGCGCCCGGGAGCCGTTACGCGAGCCGAGAGGCCAGCTCGTCGATCTTGTCGGGGCGGAAGCCCGACCAGTGGTCTTCGTCGGTGATGACGACCGGGGCCTGCAGGTAGCCGAGCTCCTTGACCGCGGCGAGCGCGGTCTCGTCCTGCGAGAGGTCGAGCACGTCGTACTCGATGCCCTTGCTGTCGAGGGCCCGGTACGTGGCGTTGCACTGGACGCAGGAAGGCTTGGTGTAGACCGTGACCGTCATCTCTGTGACCCCTCTTCTCTGGCTCCTGGAGGAGCCGTTCCCCCGGTGTTGCTTCAACTCTTCGATACTACATCTTGTGTCTGACCAACGGAACGACCCCAAGATGATGTAGTTACATCCGTGTAGTTTTCCACCGCGTTCTCCACCGTTCACTCACAGCCCGAAGCCGGTCTGATCGGCGGATTCTCGCGGTTCGCGATTCGGTTCTCCACAGGCCCGCTCATCTGTGCACGATCGGCCTGTGAATGGATGTCGGGCGTGTCGTCGGCGTGTCGCGCACGCACCCCGGCTGGACGAGGCATCCGCACCGCCCGTGCGACGATGCCACGACCCCCGCTGGCGACGGCTTCACGCGACATACCGGCTCCCCCGACCCGACATCTGGCCCTCATCGGCCTGCCGACCACAAGATGTGGTGGCGTCCGTTGGTAATGCTGCCACCACCCACCGACATTCCGGCGACGGATGTCACGGCGCGTCGTGGCGGATTCCTACGCCCTGTTCGCCGGCGCCGCTGTGGAACGACGCACAGCCTCGAACGCTCGGCGCGATAGCGTCCACCGCATGGAGTTCGTCCTCGCCGTCATCCTCATCGCCGGATTCGTCAGCGTGGCCGGATCCTTGCGCGTCATCCGCGAGTCGTCCGAGCGCACGGCAGCGGCCACCGAGGCTCTCCTCGAGCTGGAGCGTTCCCGCTCATCCTCCGGCTGAGTCCACGGACGCCACTCCATCTGCCGGGCGGGCAGGACGAGCGGCCCAGGCCCTGCACGGCTCACCGCGCCCGCCTCAGACGCGCCGCTCGCACCATCCGTCGACCCCTACCGCGCACCGCCCCGAGCGGGCTAGCCTGACGGCGGACCAGTACCCGACGCAGATCACCCTGCGAAGGAAGGACCCAATGTCCCACACCGTCATCTCGCACGACGGCGCTTCGATCGCCTACGACCGCGAGGGCGAGGGCCCTCCCGTGGTCCTCGTCGGCGGCGCGTTCCAGTTCCGCGCGTTCGACCCGACCACGAAGCAGCTCGCGACGCTCCTCGCCGCACGCGGCTACACGGTCGTCAACTACGACCGGCGCGGCCGCGGCGAGAGCGCGCACGACGTGCCGATGGGCCTGCACGAGACGCTCGCCGATCTCCGCGCGATCGTGGCCGAGCTCGGGCGCGTCCACGAGCTCGGCGAGGGCGTCGCCCTGTTCGGCAACTCGTCGGGCGGCGCGATCGCGCTCGCGGCCGCGGCGCACGGGCTGCCCGTGACCGCGATCGTCGGCTTCGAGGTGCCGATCGGCGCCGAGCAGGGGCCCGAGGGGGCGGAGTTCCTCGCGGGCCTCCGCGAACGCATCGCGGGCGACGACCCCGACGCGGTCGTGGAGTACTTCATGAAGGACATGCCGCGCGAGTGGCTCGAGCAGTCGAAGGGCAGCCCGGCCTGGCCCCTCATGGTGCGCATCGGCCCGAGCCTCGAGGCGGATGCCGAGTCCCTCGCCTGGGCGCAGTCCGCGCCGCACTCCGAACTGTTCGGGTCGATCGAAGCGCCCACGCTGATCCTCGTCGGCGACGAGGGCGTGCCGAGCGGGATGGCGCCGGCTGCCGACACGATCGTCGCGGCGATGCCGAACGCCGAACGCGGCACGGTGCCCGCGGTGCAGCACTCGTGGCAGCCCGAGAGCATGGCCGCGGCGATCGCCGACTTCCTCGACGCGCACGTCGAGCGCTGAGCGCCTCGCAGTCGCCCCGGCGGGTCGCCGGACTCGCCGGACTCGCCGACCGCGCGGACGATCAGGGGCGGCGCCGGATCGCGGCGCCGCCCCTCATCCGCGTGAGGGCCTAGGCCGCCTGCGCGAGCTCGCCCGCCTCGCGCACGGAGCGCAGGGCGAGCGCCCAGGGCACGAGCTGGTCGAGCTGCGCCGCGAGCATGCCGGCGTGGTACTCGGCCGGCGTGAAGGTCGTGTAGTTCTCGAAGTCGGTCATGAGCGAGAACGAGACCTGCTGGCGCACGTCGGCGACCTGCAGCTCGCCGAGGATGAGGCGCAGGTGCTCCGCAGCGCGCGTGCCGCCCGCCGAGCCGTAGCTGACGAGCCCGGCGGCCTTGTTGTTCCACTCGGCGTAGACGAAGTCGAGCGCGTTCTTCAGCGCGCCCGAGGTGGAGTGGTTGTACTCGGGCGTGACGAAGATGTAGCCGTCGAACGAGTCGACCTTCTCGGCCCACGCCTTGGTGTGCGCCTGGGCGTACTGGCCCATCGCTGCGGGCATCGCCTCGTCGAGGTGGGGCAGGGCGAAGTCGACGAGGTCGACGAGCTCGAATTCGGCGTCGGAGCGCGAGCGGGCCTGCTCGAGCACCCAACGCGCGACCTGCTCGCCGACGCGACCCGGTCGGGTGCTGCCGATGATGATGCCGATCCTGACTGCGGACATGTGTCGTCCTCTCGTAGGGGGAAGTAGTTGACACGTCATCATAATCAATTTAGATGATACGTCAACCAAAGCCGGATAGACTGGGGCCATGCCCGCCACCGAGGTCTCCGCCGTCGACGACGCCGAGTGGGCGCTGTTCGACGGCTTCGTGCTCATGCACGCCGAGCTCGGGCGCGAGCTCGATCGCCGACTGCAGCGCGACGCCGGCATCTCGCAGGCCGACTTCGGGCTGCTGCTCGCCCTGTTCCGCGGCCCCGAGGAAGGGCTGCGCCCGGGCGCGCTCGGCGAGCTGATCGGGTGGGAGAAGAGCCGCGTCTCGCACCAGCTCACCCGAATGGTCGCTCGCGGGCTCGTCGAGCGCGTCGAGTGCGACACCGACGCGCGGGGTTCGATGATCGTGCTCACGCGCGACGGCCGGCGCGCCCTGCTCCGCGCGATGCGCGACCACGCCCGCGCCATCCGCGAGCTCTTCCTCGACCGGCTCGAGCCCGACGAGAAGCGCGCGATCGCCGCGGCGTCGGCCCGGGTGCTCGGCGGGCTCGACGTCGCCGCGCCGGGCGGCGCCGGCTGAGGCGCTCCGTCAGGAGGTGACGGCGGCCCGATCCTCGGATTCAGGAGTGATCGACACGCCCCGCGGCGGCGCCGTGCTCGCCCGCACGATGAGGTCGGGCACGCGGGGGGCCGGCATCCGGTCGTCGTCGCTCAGCACGGCGAGCACGCCGGCCATCGCGTCGCGGCCCAGTTCGACGAAGTCCTGCCGGACCGTCGTCAGCGGCGGCGCGAAGAACTCGGCCTCGGGGATGTCGTCGAAGCCGACCACGCTCACCTCGTCGGGCACAGAGCGGCCCGCCTCCGCGAGCGCATGGATGACGCCGAGCGCCATCTGGTCGTTCGAGACGAACACCGCGGTCATCTCGCGGTCGTCGGCGAGCGCGCGCCCGTGCACGTACCCGCTGCCCGGCGACCAGTCGCCGACGAGCGGCTCGCGCGCCGGCAGGCCGCGGTCGCCGAGCTCGGCGGCCCAGCCGCGGACGCGCTCCGCGGCATCCACCGAGTCGGTCGGCCCGCTGACGTGCCGGATCTCGCGATGGCCGAGCTCGGCGAGGTGCCCGACCGCCAGGCGCGCGCCCGCGTACTGGTCGAGCCAGACCCGGTGCAGCGCCCCGCGATCCTCGGATGCCACGGCCACGACGGGCACGCCGAGCTCGACGCCGTCGAGCGCATCGAGCGCCGCGCGCTGCGCGGCGATGAGCACGATCGCCTCGACGTTCTGCCGCACGAGGAGCTCGGCCGTGGAGCGCAGGCTCGCGGCATCCGTCTCGAGCATGCTCGCCGTGATGACCGAGTAGCGCGCGTCGCGCGCGGCCTCGTTGAAGTGCAGCGCCGTGCTCGAGGGGCCGTAGTCGGGAGCGCCCGTCACGATGAGGCCGAGCGTGCGGGTGCGGCGGGTGACGAGCGCTCGCGCCGCCGGCGAGGGCACGTAGCGCAGCTGCTTGATGGCCTGCTCGACGCGGGCGCGGGTCGCCGGGCGCACGTTCGGCAGGTCGTTGAGCACCCGCGAGACGGTCTGGTGGGACACGCCGGCGAGCCTCGCCACGTCGAAGATCGTCGCGGCCCTAGCCTTCTCGTCGCTCACTCTCCGACCGGCTCCCTGCCCCGCGCCCGCGGCGCGCTTGCTCCCCGCCATCATCCCACCCGCGGCCCCGCGGTACGGGACGGCCCGCGCCCCGAAAGCCGGGCACGGGCCCCCTCACGCCTCATCGCCGCCTGGCCGTCAGCACCTTCTGCAGGATGATGAACACGAGCAGCAGCGCACCGATGAAGATCTTCGTCCACCACGACGAGAGCGTGCCCTCGAAGGTGATGATGGTCTGGATCACGCCGAGCACCAGGACGCCGAGCACCGAGCCCAGCACGAACCCGTAGCCGCCCGTGAGCAGCGTGCCGCCGATCACGACCGCGGCGATCGCATCGAGCTCGGTGCCGATCGCCGTGAGGGGGTACCCCGAGAGCGTGTAGAAGGTGAACAGCACGCCCGCGAGGCCCGAGCAGAAGCCCGAGATGACGTAGACGAGCACCTTCGTGCGTGCGACCGGGAGGCCCATGAGCAGGCCCGACTGCTCACCGCCGCCGATCGCGTAGACCGTCCGGCCGAACCGCGTGCCGTGCAGCACCCACACCGCGATCGCCACGACCACGAGCGCGATGATCACGCTCGGCGTGATCGACAGGCCGCCGCCGAGCGGGATGCGCGAGACGGCGAGCTGGATGAACGTCGGGTCGGTGATCGAGATCGACGACTGGCTGATCACGTAGCAGAGGCCGCGAGCGAGGAACATGGCCGCGAGCGTCGCGATGAACGGCTGCACCTTGAAGACGTGGATCATCAGGCCGACGAGGAGCCCCAGGATGCTCGTGAGCACCAGGATCAACGGGATCACGGCCCCCGGCGACCATCCGGTCTGCAGCAGGCTCGCCGCGATCATGCCCGACAGGGCCACCACCGCGCCGACCGACAGGTCGATGCCGCCCGTGAGGATCACGAACGTCATGCCGACCGCGAGCACGATGAGGTACGCGTTGTCGACGAACAGGTTGAGGAACACCTGGCCGGAGAAGAACCCGCGGTAGCGGAAGCCGCCGATCACGAAGATCGCGATGAACAGCAGGCCGGTGACCGTGACGGGACCGTACTTGGGGCTCGTGAGCAGGCCGACCGCGGCGGCGAGCGGCCGGCGCCGGCCCGTCGGTGCGGTGCCGCTGCCGCGGCTCGGGCCGCGACCCGTGCGCGACGGTCGGTTCGTCGTGGGCGCCTCGAGGAGCTTCGTCATGATGCGACGACCCCCTTCCCGGATCGGAGGGCGAGTCGTCGGCGGAACCCGCTGAACGCCTCGGAGGTGGTGGGCGACTGCAGCAGGCAGACGACGGTCACGACAGCGGCCTTGAACACCATCGTCGCGATCGGCGGGATGCCGACCGTGTAGACCGTGGTCACGAGCGTCTGGATGACGAGCGCGCCGACGAGCGTGCCGAGCAGCGAGTAGCGACCGCCCGCGAGCGACGTGCCGCCGATGACGACCGCGAGGATCGCGTCGAGCTCGATGAAGAGGCCCGTGTTGTTGGCGTCGGCCGCCGCGGTGTTCGCGGTGAGGATGAGGCCCGCGATCGCGGCGCACAATGCGCAGAACGTGTAGACCGCGAACAGCAGTCCGCGCGCCCGCACGCCCGCCTGGCGGCTGGCCTCGGGGTTGATGCCGACCGACTCGATGAACATGCCGAGCGCCGTGCGGCGCGTGACGAGCGCCGCGAGCCCGAACACGACCGCCGCGATGATCACGGCCACCGGGATCCCGAACCAGAACCCCGATCCGAGGAACTTGAACGGCGGGCTGTTCACCGTGAGGATCTGGCCCTCGGTGATGAGCATCGCCACGCCGCGCCCCGCGGTCATGAGGATCAGCGTCGCGATGATCGGCTGGATGCCGAGCGCGGCGACCAGGAAGCCGTTCCACACCCCGAGCACGAGCGAGATGAGCAGCGCGACCGTGATCGCGACGGCGACGGTCGCCAGGCTCCCCGGCTCGGGCGAGCCCAGGATGATGGAGCACGCCACCGCACCCGAGATCGCGGCGACCGCGCCGACCGACAGGTCGATGCCCCGCGTCGCGATCACGAGCGTCATGCCGACGGCGATGATCAGCGTGGGGGCGCCGTTGCGCAGGATGTCGATGAGGCTGCCGAACAGCTGCCCGTCGCGGACCGTGATCTCGAAGAACCCGGGGAACGCGACCAGGTTGATCGCGAACAGCACGAGGAGCATGACGACCGGCCAGAACAGCCGGCTCGACGCCATCTTGGCGAGCGTGCTCACGAGGGGTCTCCTTCGGTGGTCGGGGTGGTCGCGGTGGTCGCAGTGGTCGGTGCGGTCGAAGCGGATGCCGCGCGGCCCGCGCCGGCGACCGGGGCGACCGCCACGGCCGGAGCGCGCTCGTCGAGCGCCTCGTCGTCGGAGGCGACGCGTCCGTCGGCGATGAGCGCGAGGAGCGAGTCGACCGTGAGCCCGTCGTTCTCGAGGTCGGCCACGACGTTCCGGTCGCGCAGTACCACGACGCGGTGGCTGAGCCGCAGCACCTCCTCGAGCTCGGCCGAGATGAACAGCACGCTCATGCCGTTCTCGGCGAGGTTGAAGACCAGCTTCTGGATCTCGGCCTTGGCGCCGATGTCGATGCCGCGCGTGGGCTCGTCGAGGATCAGCAGGCGAGGTGCGATCGCGAGCCACCGCGCCAGCAGGACCTTCTGCTGGTTGCCGCCCGACAGGTTGCGCACGAGCGCATCGGGATTGCCGGGCCGGATGTTGAGGGCCTGGATGTAGGACTGCGCCAGCTCGTCCTGCTTCTTCTTCGGGATCGGCCGGAACCATCCGCGGTCGGCCTGCAGCGCGAGCACGATGTTGTCGCGCACGGTCAGTTCGCCGACGATGCCCTCGTCGCGCCGGTTCTCCGACGAGAACGCGATGCGCTTCGAGATCGCCTGCCGGGGCGTGCGCAGCTTCACGCTCTCGCCGTGGATCGTGAGCTCGCCGGTGTCGGCGCGGTCGATGCCGCCGAGCAGGCGCGCGAACTCCGTGCGTCCCGAGCCGAGCAGGCCCGCGAGGCCCACGACCTCGCCCACCGCGATGGGAAGGTCGGCGGGCTCGATCGCGCCGCGACGACCGAGCTGCGTCGCCGAGACGAAGGTCGCGGCATCCGTCTCGTCGGCGACCGCGGCGTGCGCGCGGTGCTCGAGGTCGTCGAGGGCGGTGAGCTCCTTGCCGATCATCTTCTGCACGAGGTCGATGCGCAGCAGCTCGTCGACGAGGTACTCCCCCACGAGCGCGCCGTTGCGGAGCACGGTGAGGCGGTCGCAGATCTCGTACACCTGGTCGAGGAAGTGCGAGACGAAGAGGATGGCGACGCCCTGGTCCTTGAGCGAGCGGATGACGCGGAACAGCTCGGCCACCTCGTCGGCGTCGAGGCTCGACGTCGGCTCGTCGAGGATCAGGACCTTGGCGTTCACGTCGATCGCCCGAGCGATCGCGACGAGCTGCTGCACGGCGAGCGAGTGGTCGCCGAGCAGCGAGCCCGGATCGATGTCGAGGTGGAGCCCCGCGAGCAGCTCGGCCGACCGGCGGCGCATCGCGCGCCAGTCGATGCCGCCGAAGCGGCGGGGCTCCCGGCCGAGCATGATGTTCTCGGCCACGGAGAGGTTCGGCAGGAGGTTGACCTCCTGGTAGACCGTCGAGATGCCCGCGGCCTGCGCCTGCGCCGGTCCGGCGAACGAGACCCGCTCGCCGGCGAGCGTGATCGTGCCGGCATCGATGCCGTAGACGCCGGTCAGCGCCTTGATCAGGGTCGACTTGCCGGCGCCGTTCTCGCCCATGAGCGAGTGCACCTCGCCGGGGAACATGCGGAAGTCGACGCCGTCGAGGGCCTTCACGCCGGGGAAGCCGATCGAGATGCCGCGCATCTCGACGACCGGTGCCGGCCCGGTCTCCCGTGCCGGCGCGGCGGGTTCGGTCTGCTGGGTCACGGTGCTCTCCATCGAGTCCGCGAGCGGATGCTTCCATCCGCTCGATCGTGCGCCGCGGGCGGCGCGAGTGGGACAAGAGTACGGGTGCGCGGCATGGACGACCGCGCACCCGGGGCCGACCGGCGGGCGCCGCGCGGGCGCCCGCCGGCCCGGGGGCAGGACTGGCGGTCGGGCCGGGCGGCGAGCGCCGCGTCCTG